>JAFNEO010000047.1 GCA_017886205.1 Candidatus Aminicenantota bacterium
CACCGAGGATAGAGGAGAGGGGGATTTTCTAGGCAATCCCACCCTGAATAATCCGGCCTAACCATCGATTTCCTCCTCCTCTTCTGCTTTCTGTTGCTTCAGAACAAGAAAGCGCTTTACCAGCGGGCCGGCGTTCTTGAGTTTCTCTCCCGCCGCGCCTTTTGCCTGCTCGCCGCAGACCGGCACGAACGAGCAATATTGGCAATCGCCCTCGTTATCGGTCCGCGGAAACTGGCGGCCTTCGACGAGGTCCGCCATCGCGGCGAGCCAGTCCCGGCCCTTTTCCAGGAGGGTGGCGAGGTCATCGCTGAATAGCCGCTCCATGGCCCCGCGCGGATCAGGATAGAAATAGGCGACCCCTCCAACCTTGGGCCAGAGCTTCGGGTTTTTCTTGTGGAGGGCATTCATGAGGAGGGCATACACGGCAAGCTGGGAGTCGAGGACCGGAGTGGGACCGGCTTCGTCTTTTTCGCGCGGGCGGCCTTTCCCGCTTTTGAAATCGCGGATGAACAGACGGCCGTCGAGCTCGTCGAGTCGGTCGATGACGCCGCGGACAAAGAGGCGTCGGCCGGGGAGGTCGAGGCAAATAGGATCGGGGAATCCGCAGCGGAATTCGGCCGCGCGGAATTTGAGGTCCCCCCGGTTTTGCCATTCGAACTCGAGGAGGCGCACGAAATCCCGGGACAGGCGCTCGCGCTGCTGTGTGTGGACGCGGCCGGAAAGAAGCGGGTACTCTTCGAGGAAAAGGTCGAATTGGCGATTGACCACGGATCGGGCCTTCTGTTTCCATCCGTTCCACCCGGCCGCGGTTCGGCGGCACGAGGTGAACTCCCGGCCGTTTTCCCTGAAAAAACACTCGGTGACCTGGTGGAGCAGGCTTCCGTAGGAGGGCTGGCCGATCTCGCGGGTGGAGGGAGCCGAGGGCGGGTCCTCCCATTGGAGAATGTTCTCGAGGAGGAACCCGTGGGGACAACTTAAGAAGCCTGAAATGCGCGAGGCGCTGAGCGGGGCATCTTCCGTGAGGCCCGGCAGGCGGGGGAGCGGCCAATCCCGGGTAAAAATCCCATCCTGGGGGCCGACCCGGTTGGAGCGGCCGAGGAGGATGAGATCGCGCATCCGGGAAAGGTCGGTGGCGGAGGAGGCTGCAGGCGCGGCGTGAGGAGCGGCGGGGGACATCCGCCAAGAGGCCGGGAGGGTGAGGGCTTTGGGAGAAGCGGCGCGGCCGGCGACCTCGCGGCAGACGGTGAATTCGCCGAGGGCGGGCGGGTTGAGTTCGGCTTCCCGGGCGGGAGCGAAATAGCCGAGGCGCAGGTCCTTGAGCGAGGGGACGGGAGGGGCCGGCTTACCGCCGACGGGACGCCTGAGCGCCGTGGCCGCCTCTAGATAAATGCTGCTGGGCTCCTTGATCGTGCCGTCGGCGCTCTGGCGCGCGAAACTCAGCACCAGGCGCGATCGGACGCCCTGGATGATGCGGTAGAAGGAGCAGAGTTGCTGGAGCGGCCGGTCGTCCCGGCGCGGAATGGCTTCAGGGGCGGCGACGCAGCCCTCAAGATGGACGCGGTCGACGTCGGGGAGGATGGGGTCGACGGGAGGACGCGAGGGCCAGGCGCCTTCGCAGAGGCCCATGATGCGGACGGCGTCAAAAGTCAGGCCGGCGGCGCCTCCGAGAGAGCCGATGTAGATGCGGGGCTCGCCGAACCGGCCCACGGGAAGGCGGATGGAGCTTAAAGTTTTCCGGATGGTGCGGACGGCGGGGTGGCCGGACAGGCGGAAAACGGCTTTTGGGCTTTGGTCTGAACCGGCCTTCGAGAGAGAGCAAAGGGGCTCGACCTCTTTTTTGAGGAGCGGGAGGACAGGGGGGACGGCGGGCGGAAGGATGACCCAGGTGGAGGCGAACCTCTCGACCGCGTCCCAGAGAGAATCGAGGGGAGCCTCTTCGAGAAGGAGCTCATGGAGTTTGATCAGCTCGGTCATGGCGGGAAGGACGGCCTGGAGGTTGGCGAACAGACGTTCGTTGGCTTCGAGGACGCGGGCATGGCGGGACGCTTCCGGGTCTTCGGTGTCGGTGGCGGTGGTCTTCTGGTCGGCGATGGCCGATTCGAAAGCCTTGAGGCGCTTCTTGATGGCTGAGGTCCATTCGCGGGCGGCATCGGGACGGCCGGCCAGACCGCCCAGAGTTCCGCAGGAATAGGCCAGCTCGAGCGACTCGTCGAAGGTCAGGTGACGGTCGCTTTTTTCCGACAGGCGCAGGTAGGGGAGGAACCGGGAGATGGAATCGGCGCTCAGATGCTCTTCGAGGGTGTCGAAGAGCGCGAGCAGGCGCGAGCCGTCGGCCTGGGTCGTGGCGGGGATGCCGGAAGCGACGTAAACCGGGAGCGGGGCGGCGAAGGGGAGGGATTTGTCGAAAGGAAGCGAGGCGAGGCGTTCGACGAGCATGAAAGCATAGGGGTCGGTTTGGGGGAGCAGGATGGCGATCCGCTCGAGTGGAACCTTGTGCTCGAGGACCTGGCGCGAGACCCACTCGACGGCAGACTGGAGCTCCTCTTCGATACCGGAGTGCTCTTCGAGATGGACGGTGCCGTCCGGGCCGGGAGATGTTTCGGGCAGTGAGGGAAGCGGTGGAAGCGAGAGGCCAGTTGAGGAGGCGGGAGAGCGGGGCGCCGGGGCCTCGACGGCTTCACCCAGGGCGCTGAACAGGCGTTTTTTAAGGATGTCGAGCTCTTTAAACACGGCGAGGCGGGGCGAGGAGGGGCCCCTGATGACGGGAGGGTGTGCCATCAGGTTCAGGATCGATATGGCGTAATCCAGGCGGGCTTTCAATTTCCGCCGTTCGGGAAACGCCCGGAAATAAACCGCGGTCAGACGGGGGATGGAAGCGAAAAAGTCCAGAAGGGTGTTGGTCGTTTGCTCGTCGATGAAGGCCACGGTTCGGCCCCTTATGGGATATAGGGAAGGATGCTTGGAAAGGAGGGCGGACGCTCTGTCCAGGACTCGAGAATACGTCGTGCAGTCATGTGATGAGGCCTGGGATTCGAGGGCTTCCCAAATTGCCGCGATGTCTTTGAGCCGGGAGGCAGTCGCAGGGTCGGAGCTCGCGGCTTTGCGAAGAGCTGCGGGGGTCAGCGCTGCCTGGCTCAGCTCGCTGATTGTCGCGGCCAGGGCTTCGGCGTAGCCGGCGCCCGTCCTGAGCTGATCGAGCTTGAAGTAGCAGAGCCGGCCCTCGAGGACAGGCGAAGAGATGAGCGCCTCGACCAGGGAGGCGAGATACGGGTCGGCCGCAGCGCCGGAATATTCGCCGTTCGAAAGGAGAACGAGAGACGCGACCTCGAGCGGCGAAAGAAAGGTGACGCCCGACAGCCCGCCTGACGAAGCGCGTAACTGATGGATCAGGGCGGAGGATGAGATCATGACCGCGAGCTCTGGCAGCGGCCCCGATCCCGCGGCGGCCAGCTCCCTCTCGATGACGGCGGCAATCTCGACGGGAGAATGGATAACCCGCAGCGTCCTGTTATCGTTTTGTTTCTTTTCCCGCCCCATTTACCCAAATAATTAGCATTCGGTGACGGGCTTGTCAATCCGGTTGAGCTAAATGGCTCTGTTCAAGCGTCTTTACTTGTCTGAGATGAGAACAAGCAAACCCTGGGCTATAAGTGGAAATCTTCCGTCTGTGCGCTCAATTTAAACATAAACTATTGATATTATTGTGCATTGGTTTATAATAATCTGTGCATAATAATGAGGTGAAACTATGAGGACTACTGTCACTATTGATAAGGGAATAATCGATGAGCTCCTGGACGAAACCAAGGCCAAGAGCAAAGCCTCTGCCGTCCGGGAGGCTTTGGGTGATTATCTCCGGCGGAAGAAGATATCCAGGATAAAGTCACTCAAGGGGAAGCTGGAATTCGACCACGAGACGGCCTCAAGAAGGCATCATGAGCGCTGAAAGAGTCCTGGTCGATACCTCTGTTTGGGTGAGTTATTTCAGAGGAGGTTCCCCTCTCATTTCCGAAAAGATCGACAGGCTGTTTGCGGGGGCCGAGGTCTGCGTTCCCAAAATCGTCCTGGCCGAACTCATCCAGGGCGCCAAATCCGAACGGGAGATCTCTACAATCGAGGATTTTTCTGATGCATTCACAATCCTGGATCAGAGTCAGGAGACCTGGCTGAAGGCGGGGCAACTCTCCCGACAACTTAAGAACAGAGGAAAGACAACCCATCTCCTCGACTGCTATATCGCCGTGATAGCCAAGGAGAACGCCTGCGCCATCCTCACTGTGGACGACCATTTCAAGGAGATTCAGAGAGTGATGCCGCTCGCTCTCATTTGAGAATGGTTATCGCCGCCCTTTCGGACCTGCACGGGATTCGCTCCCGGTTTGAAAAAGCCTGCCGGCTTGTCAATGAGGGGATCGGGGTCGAGGGCCGCGTCCACATCGCCTCCCGTTCTCTGAGGAGAATTGCGCTATGAAGAATATCTATTTTACAGCCGATTCGCACTTCAATCATGCCAATATTAACTATTTTTGCCAACGCCCGTTTGCATCGGGGGCGGAGATGAACGAGGCCCTGATCTCCAAGTGGAACGCTAGGGTCGGAAAGGGAGACCTTGTCTATCATCTGGGAGATTTTGCCTGGGGAGACTGGGATCCTATCCTTAACCGGTTGAATGGCGATATTATCCTGATCAGGGGCGGACACGATAAGAAATCGGAAAAGAAATTCGCCGAGCGCTTTCTCCATATCGCGGATCTCCAGAATATCGTTATCGAGGGATATGCGATCGTCCTTTGTCATTACTGCCTCAGAGTATGGAATAAAAGTCATTTTGATTCCTGGCATCTGTTCGGGCATAGCCACGGCCGGCTCCCGGCGCTCGGAAAATCGCTCGACGTCGGTGTCGACGGGCACGATTTCGCGCCCTGGTCCTGGGAAGAGGTCAAGGCCTACATGGCCGGCCGGCCCCACAATGAGAACTTTTTGGGGTTGAAGAAAAACGCAAATAATTTGGGGGACCAATAATTAGGGGATTTCATCCTGGCCCCCGAGTCAGGTTCTGACCTGAAGAGGAGATAGCAGGAGCGAGAAGTGTGCTGAGTTTCTTGGCCAAGTTTTCGGATCAAGAGTATCACGAAAGAGAGATCGCCAGGAAAGTCGGCATCAGCTATGGATCGGCGAACAGTGTGCTGAATGAGCTTTTTAATGAAGGAATCCTCGTGCGGCGCCGGGTAGGCAAAATGCTGTTTTATTCCTTCAATTCAAGAGACCCAATTTTCAAGACATTTAAGATTATTGTTTCAATCGCGTTAATCCGTCCCCTTATCAAAAAGCTCAAGGACGTCGCTTCAGAAATTGTGTTGTATGGAAGCTGCGCGCGGGGTGAGGACACGTCCAGAAGTGATATGGATTTGTTTGTCGTCTCGGAAGAAAAAGAAGAAGTCCTCGAGATTATTGATAGTTTCAGATTTATTAAGGGCTTTGAACACCTAAAAATCGAACCCGCCGTCCTTTCTCCTCTAGAATTACTAAAAAGTGAGAAAGACGACAAAGAATTTCTGTCTTTAGTCAGGGAAGGAATAGTTCTTTGGGATGAGATGACTGATGAGGCAGGAATTCCGCGAATGTCTGAACCGAGGCAAAATACTTCGGTTTCAACAAGGAAATCGCCTCGTCGATAAGGAATTGAATTCTGCCCGAAGCGATCTGGAAAGTGATGAAATCAATATCGATATATCCCCCGATGGAAAAATCTATGGAATTGAACTACTCAACGCAAAAGAACAACTCATTAAAGAGAAGAAAATCTCGTTTTCCGATGAATCCACGGGCAAGGCGACTGAATTTCCGTTGAAATTCTGAAACCCAGCGGGCGAGCCCGTCCGCGAATCCGGCTTCTATTTTCCTATTTGCCTGAAGGTGATCTTCCCCCAAAAATATAGATATCCCGCTCAGTTTGAGCGGCTTTCTTCTAACTTTATAGGGGCTACAATAATTGGGTCAGGTCAGGTCTTTTCACGCTTCTGCAATTCCAACAAGAGCTTCCTTAGAGCATACAGATAATTAAACGGCATAACGATCATAAAGAGGACCACAAATATCCACCAGGATCTACCAACAGTCCCCTTTAGAGATGCGTATAGCACAAAAGCTCCACATAATAATTGAATAAAAACCGAAAGCCAAAATTTAAACTTACTTCCAACAACTGCCTTTGCCCAGTTAATCGGGTTCTTAAACAAGATTAGTTCAGGGAATATTTTCATAATCTATCCTCCTTTTTTCACATAGCGTGCTGCAAAATCGGGGAAAAATCAAGGGTACTGAATTCGGCGGTAGATCACCGGCGAGCTTGTCCTCAAATCCGGCCTCAATTTCACCTCCATCAACCGCTGCGTCAATATCTCATGAAATTCCGGTGACACGAATTAAGGTGACACGTAACTTAATTCAGGATGACGAGAAAAATTGGCAATTATCAGAATTAAGTTTCGTGTCACCTTAATTCCACCTTAATTTGTCACCTTAATTCTGCGGGAGGGAGATTGCTTCGTCACTGCGTTCCTCGCAATGACGCAGTGCTTAGTGCGGTCATATTAGTGACTGATTTCGGGCCAAAGCCGTAGCCCCGGGATTGCAGCGAAATGGTCGTCGTAGGTCACCAGGATCGAACCTGTCTCTAGGGCGTGTGCCGCAATCCAGACATCATTGATCGGAATCGGATTTCCGGACTTTCTGAGGGAAGCCTTGATAAACCCGAAGATATCCGCCGTCTCTATCGTCGCCTCAAGAACGGTGACTGTGGATTTGAGCAGGAAGCGATCCAGGATTTGTCTGTTTTCTTTCTCTTTGCCTCCGGCTTTGAAGCCCGCATATAATTCGCCTAGGACAAAAACCGACATATAGACGCTGTCGGCCTCGGCGAGATATTCCAGGACTTTTTCGTCGCCCCTCAAAAACCGCACATAAGCGTTTGTGTCCAGGAGGATTCTTCTCATCTCCAGTCCCCGGGCTCAACAGTCTCCAGGTCCTTGACTGCTTCCAGAAATTGCCGTTCATCAACCTCTGTCCAGACGCCGAAGAGATCGAGGAATTCGTCCCGATGATCCGGCTTGTCTTTGCCGATCCCGAGCGCCTTAGCCAGAAGTTCCTTCACGATCTTATTGACGCTCGTGCCGGCGGATTCGGCTCGCTCCTTAATGAGTTTTTCTGTTTCCTTGTCTATTCCGTGGACTGTGATGGATTTCATTATGCCTCCATGATGCTAAGTATGCTTCAATTTGAATCATATTATGAATCATCCTAGGTTTAAATGCAAGCCCGGGAACGCATGGAAGAGCGCGGCCCCTATTCGACCGGCCTGACGTCGAGCATCCGGTCGATGCGGAAGTTGCGTTCTTCGCCCCTCTTGAAGCAGTGCGCCCGCACCCCCTCGAACCGCTTTCCCATGTACTCCATCGGCTCGATCGACTCGGGCCGGATGCGGCGCCGCGTCTTGGTGTCGTCGGTCTTGAGATAGACGATCTCCAGGTCCCGGCCGGTCCGGATGGCCTCCCGGATCAGGGCGAGCTTGTCCGCGTAGGACAGCTTTTCGTCGGCCTTCCGGTACTGATAACGGGTGAGAAACTTGATGACCCGCCAGTCCATGCGGATGTGCGACTTCTTGATCTCTTTCTTGAGGACGATCCCCTCGAAGTTGGTGCATCGGCTCAAAGCGACATAGACCTGGCCGTGGGCGAAGGTGCCGCGGCCGATATCGATCACAACCTTGTCGAACGTCTTCCCCTGGCTTTTATGGATGGTGATGGCCCAGGCCAGCCGGAGCGGATATTGGGTGAACGAGCCGATGGTCTCGGTGAAGAGCTTTCCCTCCCGTTCATCGAAGTCGAGCTTGAAGATCTCCCAGGTATAGGGCTCGACGTCGACCTCGAACCCATCCCGGAGCTCGACCGCGAGGGCGTCGGGCGAAGATTTCGCCTTCTCGACGCCGACGACCCGGCCGATCGATCCGTTCACCCAGCGGCCGTTGGGGTCGTTGTTGACCATCATGACCTGGGCGCCGCGCTTGAGCTCGAGGAGTTCATCGGTCGGCAGGTGCGACTTGTCGAATTTGCCCTCGAGGAGCCCTTGATAGCGGAAGGTCCGTCCGGGCAGCAGCGCGAGCTTCTCCTGGTTTCGCTTGTAAGCGAGGTCGTTGGTGCTGGTGAGGTGGATGTAGAAGTCCTCGTCGGGAGGGACGAACCCGGCGTCACAGCGGCGGTTGAGCCGGCCAATGTCCTCCTCCGTCACCGACCGATTGCGGATGGCGTTGAGAAGCCGGATGAAATCCTCCTCCGTCTGGCGGTAGATCTTCTCGAGTTCCACGAACTCCATGTCGAAGGTAGGCTCGTTGAAGATGCGGGACGAGAAGAAATAGGGGGTCTCGTACTGAGTGGAGAAGACGTTGCGCTCGGCGTACGTCACCACGGGCGGGAGCTGGTAGAGGTCGCCGATGAAGATCATCTGGAGGCCGCCGAACCGCTTTTTCGGGTGAGGGCCGTTGAGGCTGAGGAATCTCTCGACACAATCGAGGAGGTCGGCCCGCACCATCGAGATCTCGTCGATGATGACGGCGTCGAGGTTCTTGTATAGGGCGGCGCCTTTCCCCGAGATTTTTTTAACCTTGTCGAGCGTGATGTCGGGTTTGAATCGGCAGAACGAGTGGATGGTCTGGCCGCGGACGTTGAGCGCGGCAACGCCCGTGGGCGCCAGTACGGCCACCTTCTTCCGGGTCGCGTTCCGGAAGTAATCTAAGAGAGTCGATTTTCCCGTCCCTGCCTTGCCGGTGATGAAGATGTGCCGGCCGGTCGTCTCCATGACGTCGAGGGCGCGGCGGAATTCAGGGTTAATTTCGATGGTGGGGGAGGACAGTGACGTCGGGGCGGGCGGAGAAGCAGGGGAAGTGGAGGGACGGCGCGAGCGTTTTTTCATCGGCACACTCAGAGCGGGCTATTTTATAACAAATCCCCGGCCAACATCTATTTCGGGGGTAACAATGCTTAATTCTGTGGGCCGACCCGCATTCCAGACAATTCGTGGTCTTTCGGTTTGACTCACCTTGAATAAGTTGATATTCTTTATTTCAGATCAGTTAAAGGAATTAAAGTGGCACACAAATGCCCGAAGTGCCAGGCTGACAATCCGGAGACGGCGCGATTTTGTCTGGAATGCGGAACCCAATTTGGAGAGCGGAAGGCGGAGAAGAAGCCTCAGCCTGTCTTCACGGAAACTCTCCTTTTGCCCGTGCGTGAACTTACGACCGGGACGACCTTCGCCGGACGCTACCAGGTCATCGAAGAGCTGGGAAAAGGGGGGATGGGGCGCGTCTACAAGGTTTTCGATACCGACATCAAGGAGAAGGTCGCCCTCAAGCTGCTCAAGCCCGAGGTCGCCGCAGACGGCGAGACGGTCGAGCGCTTCTCCAACGAGCTGAAACTCGCCCGGAAAATCAGGCATAAGAACGTCTGCGGGATGTTCGACCTGGGAAGGGCCGAGGGGACGCTTTATCTGACGATGGAGTTTGTGCCCGGTGAGGACCTCAAGCGCCTGATCCGCAGGATGGGCCAGTTTCCCGCCGCCAAGGCCGTGTCCGTCGCCAAACAGATCTCGGAAGGGCTTGAAGAAGCGCACCGTCTCGGCATCGTCCATCGCGACCTCAAGCCTTCGAACATCATGGTGGACGAGGACGGGAATGCCCGCATCATGGACTTCGGGATCGCCCGGTCCTTGCAGGCCGAAGGGATCACCGGCGCCGGGGTGATGATCGGCACGCCGGAGTACATGAGCCCCGAGCAGGTAGAGGGGAAAGAGGTTGACGAGCGGTCGGATATCTATTCTCTCGGCATCATCCTCTACGAGATGGTCACGGGCCGGACGCCGTTCGAAGGCGAGACGCCGCTCAGCGTCGCCCACAAGCACAAGTATGAGCCGCCCGCAGACCCGAGAAAGCTCAACCCTCAGGTGCCGGAAGACCTCAGCCTCCTGATCCTGCGCTGCCTGGAGAAAGACAGAGCGAAGCGCTGGCAGACGGCCGGAGAATTGCGCGCCGGTCTGCAAAAGGTTGTGCAGGTCTTACCCACGACCGAGCGCCTGGCCGCCGAAAAGAAGCCCCTCACATCCCGTGAAATCATGGTCAAATTCAACCTGAAAAAGCTCGCCGTGCCTGTTTTCGCCGTCGTCGCGCTTGCCGTCGCGGCTGTGCTTCTCTGGAAATTCCTCCCGCACAAACAGGCCCCCTTAGCCGCGCCTAAAATCGAAAACTCGATCGCTGTGATCAGCTTTAAGAACCAGACCGGAGACCCCGCCTATGACCACTTGCAGGAGGCGATCCCCAACCTCCTGATCACGAACCTGGAAAACACCGGGCTGTTTTACGTCGCCACCTGGGAGCGAATGCAGGACATTCTCAAGCAGATGGGCGTCAAGCCGGCCCGGATGATCGACAGCGACCTCGGGTTTGAGCTCTGCCGGAGGGAAGGCATCAAGGCGATTGCCATCGGAAGCTTTACCAAGGCGGGCGACGTCTTCCGCACGGACGTCAAAGTCCTCGACGTCGAAACCAAGGGGCTCCTCAAAAGCGCCAACATAAAGGGGACGGACGTCGACAGCATCCTCGACAGCCAGATTGACGCCCTCAGCCGGGAGATTTCTCTCGGCCTGGGAATAGAGAAGGCGAAGATCGAGACGGCGCCGCTCAGCGTCAAGGATATCACGACGACCTCTCTCCAGGCCTACGATTATTTTCTCAAAGGAAAACAGGCCTACCACTTGGTCTATTTCGAGGATGCGAAGAAAAACTTGCGGATGGCCTTGGAGATTGACCCAACCTTTGCCATGGCCTACGTTTACCTGGCCTGGGCGAGCCACAATACGGGTGACGATAAAGCCAGAAATGAGACGATTGAGAAGGCGATGGCTTTTTCGAACAAGACATCGCATAAAGACAGGCTCTATCTTGAAGCCGGCCACGCCTTATTCATCGAGCAAAATCCTGACAAGCACTATGCGCTTCTCAAAGAGCTGGTCCAAAAATATCCCGGGGAAAAATGGGCTTTTCATTATTTGGGCGACTTTCTCATGCTTTTCCGAGAGGATTTCCCCGGGGCGGCCAGTCAATTTGAAAAATGGCTGGCGCTCGATCCGCAGAATGCCGATGCGATGAGTCATCTCATCGGCGTGAGCTACTTAATGGGAGATTTCAAGAAAGCGGCCGAATACATCAAAATGCATGATGCCGTCGCTCCCCCCGATCCCTATAATTTGACTCTGCAGGCAATGATGTACGGGCTGATGGGTCAGTTTGACAAAGCCGTCGCTAAAAGCAACGAAGCTCTTGAGATCCGCCCTGATTTCCATTTAGCCATTATGTTCCGGACCCTGTTTCATGCCGTGCGGGAAGAATTTGAAGAATCCATGAAGTGGGCGAACGAGTATGTATCCCGTGCTTCCTCAGCCGGGCTGAAATCCCAAGCCTATTGGATGAGAGGTTTTTATCGCTACTGGCTGGGAAATTTTAAAGACGCGCTCAGCGATTTCGACCTGGCCGACAGGATGGCGGAAGACGCGGAAAATTGGCTCTTCAAAGCCAATGCTTTAGAGGGGAAAGGCATCATTTACCTTGCGCGAGGCGAGTTCGAACTCAGCCGTACGGCCTTCGAAAATGAGCTCAAGATTCTTGCCGAGCACGTGCGGGCGTACGGCACATTTAACAAGGCTTATTTGGCCTGGAGGCTGGGCATGCTTGCCTTAGAGCAAGGGCAGATCAACGCGGCCAAGGCCAGGATCTCGGAAATGGAAGCGATATTGCCGGAGATCGAGGGCAAAGACAAGGGCCGCATAACTGTCCTGTGTGACCTGCTCCAAGGCGAGGCATTGCTTGCTCAAGGAGACCTGAATGGCGCTCTGGCCGCCGGTCAAAAGGCCTGCGGACCCGGATCTCCCTATTGGAACGAGGGCTTTTGGAACCCGGGCTACAAGGCGCCGTTCTGCGAATACACCTCGTACTATATGGACCTTGCGGCCAGGGTTTTCGCTAAAAAAGGAGACGTCGCCGGGGCGATCTCGGAATACGAACGCCTATTAAAAGTACCATTCACATACAGATCGATTTATTTTGTCCATCCCCTCTATCATTACCGGCTGGGCCTTTTGTATGAGAGGGCGGGAGACGCCGCGAAGGCCAGGGCGCAATACGAGCGCTTCCTCAAGATCTGGAAAGACGCCGACCCGGGGAGGCCCGAGGTCGAAGACGCCCGGAGCCGCTTGGCCTCGCTTCGTTAGACGGGCTTCTCCTTATAGCTTTGAGCTAAGCGGCTGGGGCCAACCGTCTATTTCGTTGAACGGCCAAGCGGCACATCCCCCGAGGCAGAGGGATTGGTTGAATGGGGTCATTGCATGGGGTGCATGGGGTCAGGTCTCAACAATCAACAAACGGGCTCGCTTCCCAGCGCGGCCTGGACAAATGACTTCTTATTTCATCGCCACCGACTTGTGGAAATGGACGATGACCCAGCCTCCTTCTCTTTGTTCTAGGAGCCAGGTGCATCTCACCGGGAGTGAGACAGGGTTTTCTTCCATTTTGGCGTTAAGGTCCCAGAGACATGTGGCCCAGCCGGACTTCCCATCCGCTGACACGTGGATCTTCATATCTGAGACACTGATCTTCGTTTCGGAAAGAGCCGCGTTCTGGCCTTCGATGACCTGTCGCAGAGCCTCCCAGCCTATTATCGGACCCCCCATAGCACCAAAATTGACCATATCGGCGTCGTGAGCTACGCATTTGGCATAGAGGTCCAGATCTTCTTTTTCTATGCTGGCGAGATAGTTGTCCAGCACGGACTTGATAAGAGCCTTTTCCGCTTCGATATCCATAGCCGTAGTCGCCTTTTGACAGACGAAGAAAAACCCAAACACCAAGAACAAAAGCACGAAAGGCAGTTTTTTCACAGATCCCTCCTTCTCTTCGGAATCTGGCCAAAATGATAGCCCCAGATTCTTCTGCTGTCAAGTTGAAGACGGGAAAGACGGCTGAGATGAGATAAAGGTGCGACCCGGAGCGTCATTATCCAAGAAGATGAGCCCTGCGGTTGACAGACAAGGCTCTTGATTGTATATTTAAGTTGTATAGATAACTATACATTTAATAGGTACAATCAGGAGAGCGAAATGTTGACCGTGGAGGGAAAATCGACCATCGTCGGCCTGGCCGAATTGAGGAAAGTCATGAGAAATGTCCTCCAAGAAATGAAGACTCATAAGGTCATACTGACGAAAAGAAACCGGCCGGTGGGGGTTCTCGTCGACTATGAGGAATTCAGGAGGATGGAAAGGGTTATCGAAGCCCTGGAAGACTTTGTCCTGGGGAATATGGCCAGAGAAAGAGCTCAGCGAAAAGACAGGAAGACCCTTACCCTCGAGGAAGTGGAGAGGAAACTGGGACTCAGGTGACATACAGCATTGTCGTCGATGAGCTCGTCCTCAAAAAGGATTTCCGGAAAATCGGCCCTGAAGACCAGAAAAAAATCATCCGGGCTATCCGACAGAGGCTGGCCACTCGCCCGAAGGATTATGGAGAACCCTTGCGGGGGGAGCTCAAGGGATTTTGGAGGCTCCGGGTGGGCCAGTTTCGAGTCATCTACGAAGTCAACGAAGACCAGGTGGTCGTCTCAATCATTATGGTCGGGTTCAGGAGGGACGAGGAGGTGTATCGGGCCGCCCTGGGGCGATTGGGGCTGGAGTAATCGGACGTCGCTTCGCAGCGTTTGGGAAAAACGGTACCGTGCAATTGAATGCCCCAATTAGAATTTCGGTAATTATTATGCCCGCAAAGACAACGCATCACAAATTATTGCGTTTATGATAGTTGCCTGGCACCGAATTAGAGGGCTAGTAGCGGACGGCGGGTCTGGCGCCCCAGTCGATGACGGCCTTGACGGCGCTGTCGATGGCTGTGTGCGCCCCGCTTCCGGCCTTGTTGGCCAGGATGGAAAATATATAATCACCGCTGTCCGTGCGGACGACTCCGGAAAGCGCGCGGACGGCCTGGATATACCCGGACTTGGCCAGGACCCGGCCACGATACTGCTTTTCCCAGAAATGGTTCTCGATGGTCCCGTCGAGCCCGCCCACGGCCAGCGAGTTCTCGTAGAACTCCCAATCGGCGCCGGCCGCGAGGTGCATCAGAACGCAGGTCAGGGCGTTAGCGCTCAGCCGGTTATCCCGGCTGAGGCCGCTTCCGTCGGCGATCACAAACTCCCTTTCTTCTACTCCGAGTCCCCGCAGGTAACCGGACAGGACCTTCTGGCCTCCTTCCCAGCTTCCCTGCTTTCCGTCGGGATCGGACTGGGCCCCGAGCCTCTTGAACATGGCCTCAGCCGCCAGGCCCAGGCTGTCCTTGTTTGTCCGCTGCAGGCAGTCGCCGATCGAGGTCGCGTGCTCGGCCAGCGGCCTGAATTCACAGCCCTCAGGCGCCGGACTCTCGCGGACCTCGCCGCCAACTCCGATTCCCGCCTCGATCAGGGCGTTCCGGAGCAGCCGGCCGAAGAAGAGCGTCGGGTTCTCGACCGCCACCGCGTAGGGACCGGCCGCAGTCCGGCAGTTTCCCTGGACGAGAAGCTCGCCGGGCACGCCTGTGCGGTGGACGCTGAACCAGCTCCTCCGGCTGCGCCAAACGGTCAGAGCGTTAATAAGCTTGACATAATCGGTCGGGGGGTCGAGGGCGAGGACGGCTTTGCCGTTCCGGTTGGCGGCGGCGATGTCGATGCAATTGCCGTTATAATTAAGACCGCTCACCTCGCAGGCATACTTCTGATCGAGCTGGTTCAAGGGCCAGCTCGGATGGACGCGCTGATTGTCGAAAATCGAGGTGTCGATGAGGATATCCGAAACTGAAGCAACCCCCAGTTCCCGGAGCCGCAAGGCGATCTCACCGATGAACGGTTGGAAGTGCCCGCCGTTCCTGGTATCGGTCTCCTTGTCGCCGAGGAGGGGGTCGCCGCTTCCCTTGACGACGAGTGCGTCCCCGCACAGCCCCACCCGGGTGACGAAAGAGAAATCCCGGCCCAGGTATTCGAGGGCGGAGGCCGAGGTGACGATTTTCATGTTCGAGGCCGGCATGAGGGCCAGGTGCGGATTTTTCTCATAGACGGCTTTGCCGGTCTCGGCGTCCATGATCTGGGCCGAAAAAAGGACTTTGCGCAGGCTGGACCTGCTGAGGATGGTGTCGATCCGCCGTTGCAGGTCATAGACGGAAAGGGGAGAGGGGGTGGACGTGTCGTTGGCGGCCGAGGCGTCTTTGGCGGCAGAATAGGGGGGGAGTCCTAGAGAAAAGAAAATGGCCAAGAGAAGCAGTAAGGCAGAGCCGGCTTTATTCATTCTCCCGCGCACCCGCAGACCGAAAGGTTCAAGTTTAGAACCTTACCGAAAAGCGGGACTCAAAGCAAGTGCCGACCTCAGTGAGAGGTTTTGATTTCTTGATCTGTCAAGCCGTTTTTTTGGTGGCCTTCCACTCCGCGGTGCCGAAGTCGCCCATCTGGGCTTTGCCCTATCACACAGCGGGCTATCCGTCGCGGCACCCTTGGCAGCTTGAACGACCTTGTCCAGATTTTTTTCAGAATCCGGAATAGACCTAAGATCGGTTCGAGGATCTCGACGGAGTACCATCGGAAGAAGTCCTCTGCTATAATGAATCTATTGAACGAATCCCAAATATGGTTGAATAGAGCGTGATACTCCCCAAAAAAACATGGTCGATACCGCTCTTCCTGACGGCCTTGGCTCTATCCGCCTTTTCGGCTGACAAGCTGAACCTGCCGGAGCGCTATCAAAAGTGGCTCAACGAGGAGGTCGTCTATATCATCACTTCCGTGGAGAAGGATGTTTTTTTGACGCTTCGGACGGACAGGGAGCGAGACCTCTTTATCGAGGCTTTCTGGAACCACCGCGATCCGACGCCGAATTCACCGACGAACGAGTTCAAGACGGAACACTTCCGCCGGATTGCCTACGCGAACCAGCAACTCGGGCGGGAAGGAGCTGTTCCCGGGTGGAAATCCGACCGGGGCCGGATGTATATCTTGCTGGGCGAGCCCCTGGAAATCCAGCGGTATGCCGGTAAATCCGGCATCTATGACTGCGAGTCCTGGTTTTATCAGGGGAAAACCGACCTGGGGCTTCCTTCCGCGTTTAACCTCCTTTTCTTCAAGGAGAATGGGCAGGGGATGTATAAGCTCTACAGTCCCGTCCGCAATGGGCCCCAGGCCCTTCTCGCGGGTCACATCAGCGCCCCGGGCGACTTCGA
This sequence comes from Candidatus Aminicenantota bacterium, assembly GCA_017886205.1. GTDB lineage: Bacteria > Acidobacteriota > Aminicenantia > Aminicenantales > UBA8522 > UBA8522. Next base: position 16,334 of record JAFNEO010000047.1, read on the forward strand.
GAGTGCCTATAACGCAATCTATGATATCGACGCGAGCCTGGCCATGATTGCGATAAACCTGGTGCCCGGGGAAACCGCCGAGGCCTTAGGCCGGCCGTCCATGGCCTCGGATATGCTCATCCAGCGAATCGAGACCCTGCCGTCCCGGACCGTCCAGGAAAGATACGCCCGGAAATTCCTGGAGTACAAGGATATTGTGGACGTCGAGTATTCGGCCAATTATCTTGACAGCGACAGCCTGATCAAGGTCTTCAGGGAAGCGTCGGGGCTTTACTTCGTCCACTATGCGATTGAACCCCAGCGCCTGTCCGTCAACCAGTACGAGCGAAAAACATATACGACCCTGAAGGTCAACGGCCGGGTCACAACCCCCGCCGGCCGGCTCGTTTACCAGTACGATAAAACCATATCCATCGACGTACCTGAGGCCCAAATGTCCGAGCTCGGCCGCGCGCCCTTCAATTTGCACGATGTCTTCCCTCTTGTCCCCGGGGATTACCAGCTCTCCGTTCTCGTCAAGAATGAAGTGTCCAAGGAGTTCTGGTCCGTCGAACAGTCTCTCCGCATCCCGAAGAGCGGGTCCGGCGTCCAGATGACGCAGCCCCTCCTGGGGTACAAAGTATCCCGCCTGGATGTGGCGCCGCGGAAGATCAGGGCGTTCCAGGTGGGGCCTTATCAGATTTTTTGCCAGCCGGGCCGGATCTTCACGGCGGAGGATACGCTGGCCGTGGCTTTCCAGCTCAACGAACTCTCCGCGGACCTCGCGCGGAACGGCCAGGTCAAGCTCACATTCCTCAAGGACGGCCAGGCATTCCGCGAGATCACGAGGAAACCTTCTGAATTCCCGGATCTTCCCAACGCCCTCGAGGAAATTCCTCTGGCTGATTTCCCGCCCGCCCATTACCAGGTCAGGGTCTCATTCCTTAACGGGAGCGCTGAGGTCGTGACGGCGAGCGAGGAGTTCGACCTGACGTTCGCCCCGTCCGTGGGCCGGCCCTGGTACTCATCGCGCGTCCTTCCCGAGCCGGGCGATGCCGTCTATTCCCAAATCACTGGCACGCAGTTCCTCAACCTCGGCCGTTACGAAGAGGCCCGGGCCTCCCTCGAGCGGGCCTTCCAGCAGAAGCCGGATTCCCCGGAGACGGCCTTCAACTTGGCCCAGGTCTACATGGTCCGCGCGGAGTACCCGAAGGCCATCCAGGTCCTTACTCCTTTCCTCGGCCGGGGCCAGGGTATCAAGTACGAGATGTATATGCTGGCCGGAGACGTCTTCCGCAAGTCGGGCGAATTCGCTAAGGCGGTCGAAGTCCTGAACCTCGCCGTCTCCCATTACGGCGTCAACGCCTCTGTGTTGAACGCCATCGGCGAATCTTACCTGGGGATGGGGAGACTCGCCGAGGCCCTGGCCGCGTTCGAAAAATCGCTTCAGTTAAGTCCGGACCAGCCCGAAGTCCGGAAAAAAGTCGAAGAACTGAAGAAAAACAAATAACATCGGGGGGAAAAGATAATTGTTGACTTTTTGATTTTTCTTATTTACTTTATTAATGTTTGAAACAAACTTCTTAAAGAGATTTGAAGCCAGGCATGATTAGATACGGCGCCCACCAAAAAGCTCAGACACGGACAGGAAACGCCAAGTTCATCAGCGAGATCAATAAAGTCAAGGTCACCAACCTCATCCGGGATAGCGACGGAATTTCCCGGGCGGCGCTGGCCAAAAAAAGCGGCATCAGCGCGCCCACTGTCTCTCGAATCGTCGAGACTCTCATTCGGGAAGGCCTGGTAACAGAAACCGGGATGGGTGTATCCAACGGCGGCCGGAGGCCTACCCTCCTTAAATTTTCCGGGGTGGACAACTTCATCATCGGTATCGACCTCGGAACCACGGACATCTTCGGGGTTCTGGCGGACCTGGATGCCCGAGTCATCGCGGAGGTTAAGCACCCGACCCGGGTTGAGGAAGGATTCCCGCGAGTCATGGAGAGGACCTCGGACCTCATCAACGAGCTCCGGAATCATCTTGGCGAGAAAAAGAGCAAGGTCCGCGGCATCGGGATGGCTATCGCCGGCCTCATCAACCGCGAGAGGGACATCGTCGAATTCTCTCCCAATTTCAAGTGGCACAACGTCGACGTGCGGGCCGCTCTGCCACAGGCGAGCGAGATTCCCGTCGTTTTTGACAACGTCACTCGGGTCATGGCCTTGGGCGAAATGTGGTATGGGGCGGGACGCAATTACCGGAACTTTATCATGGTCAACGTTGGTTTCGGCATCGGGGCCGGGATCATCGTTCAGGGGAGCCCTCTCTATGGCCTCAAGGGCCTGGCCGGAGAGTTCGGGCACATCATTCTGGAAAAAGACTCCCCTGTCCAGTGCGGGTGCGGCAACTTCGGCTGCCTCGAAGCGTTGTCCTCGGGAAGCGCCATCGCTAAAGCCGCCCAGAAGGAGTTGCGAGGCGGGGCCGTGTCCATCCTATCGGAGATGTGCGGTGGGGACCCGTCCCGCTTGACCGCCGAGATGGTGGCCAATGCGGCCAAGCAGGGTGACAGCCTGGCCTGGACGATCTTCGACCGGGCTGCCGAATACCTTGGCCTGGGGATCGCCGGAGTTATCAACCTGTTCAATCCCGAGGCCGTATTTATCGGAGGGGGAGTGGCCGAAGCTGGAGACATCCTTTTTAGCCGGGTTCGAAAAACGGTCAATGCCAGGGGCTTGCGCACGACCGCCTCTGAAGTTACGATTCTTCCGGCCAGCTTCGGAACCAGGGCGGCCGTCATGGGGGCCATATCTCTCATCCTCAGCGGAGTCGTCAACCTGGGCTTTGAGCAGACGCACTTCTTGTCGCGCGAGTGAGCCGGACCGGCGGTCCAGAGCCACCGATCCGAGGACATATAAATGGCCAGAAGACTATTTGCTTTAATCTTTCAAACACATACTTTCTTAATATTATTAAGATTCTTTTTGATGAGGCCATCATGGAATGCAATGAAGCGCATTTTGTTTTTTGCTGGAACTATCTTGTCGGGGAAAAATCCGGTTGAAGGAGGTAAGAACGGAGAAAAAGAGAATACTAACAGCAAAGGGTTCGGGTCTGAATTTTGGTTCCATGGAAAGGAGAAAACGGCATGAAAAAGACAAAGATTTTGCTTGTCATCATGACCTGCCTTTCGCTTCTCTCGTTTGCGAGCGCGCAGGAATTGCAGTCCGGTTCGATCAGAGGCCGGGTCATTGATGACACTGGGCAGGCCCTTCCGGGAGTCTCCATCACGATCTCCGGGCCGGCGCTCCTCGGCAAAGTCACGGCAGTGACCAACGCCGATGGGTTTTTCCGGGCCCCCAACCTGACTCCCGGAGCAGGCTACGAAATCAGGGCCGAGGTCAGCGGTTTTGAAACGACCGTCCAGACGGGGATCCTCGTCAACCTCGGCAAGACGATCTCGATCGAGATCAGGATGAAGCCCTCGACGATCCAGCAGGAAGTCACGATCACAGCGCCGACGCCCACGGTCGACGTCGT
>JAFNEO010000048.1 GCA_017886205.1 Candidatus Aminicenantota bacterium
CACGCCCCGCGGAAGGACGACATCCGGGTTGACGGCAAGACCACTCAGATTGTCCGGGCCGGAAAAACACTCCACCTCCGGACTCTTCTCCCGGAGCGATATCAAGCGCGGGTCCTTAAACGGCCGATGAGCATCAACGAATTCAAGGCCGAGAACTCGATCTTGATGACGGCCAGGGGGTTTCTCGAGCTCGCGGCCGATGCCCGGGATGGGGGGGCCACCTTTGTCAATGTCCTGAGCACGGATGCAGAGATGATGGCCGAACTGAAGGCGTCCAAAGGCCCGGGTTACTTGGAGGTTTCCTTCGGCGCGGACAAATACTGGATCGGGGAAGCCGAAGGAGGGCTGTACCAAGCGGAAGACCTCGAATCCGATGCCCTTGTGCTCAGCCGGACGGCCGGCGGATTCCTGGTCCTGCGCTCCACGATTCTCAGGGAAAAAGGAAAGCTGGCTCTCAAGGCCGGTGCGCCGTTGAGCTGTCGCTTGGGCAGAGAGAGCCGCAAGATCGTTCTCGAGTTCTCGGGCTCTCGGGACGCGGAGGTCGAGCTCTTCGCCGGCTGGAAACCGAAAGCCGTCCGGCTAGCCGAAAACGCGGTCAAGAACTGGCAATTCAAGGACGGACTTGTCCTGCTCCGGCTGCCCGCCGCCGAAGGCGAGATCACGATCGAGCGCTGAGGCGAGGATCATGATGCAAGAACACGATCTTTCCTTCAAGAGAGTATTTTGCTCCGCTCTTTTAATTCTATTCCTGCTCCTTCCTCTCCCCGCCGGGTCATCCGACCCTCCCGGGAACCTCGAGCCCTATATCTATAAGGAGGACTTCGAAACCAACGAGCTCAACGCCTGGGCGTCCTATCCACTCTGGCAGGACACGGCCTATGACCCGAACCTCCGCCCCGGCCGGATCGTCCCCGGCGATCCCAATATCTCCCTCCTGTTACGCGTCACTCCCTGTACGGATGTCGATAGTTATGCCGGCGCTCAGAAGAAGCTGGACATGTACCTTATCCCCTTCTCGACAATCAGCCTGAGGTATTATCTCAAGACCGAGGGGAAGCCGGAATTCTTTAAAATCCGGCTGGCCGCTGGTGAGGAAGGCATCGTCGACTGTACGGTGGCAGGCCCACCGTCCAACCACTGGGAAAGACTCACCATCTCCTATGCCGATCTCGCCTCCCAAAACCCCAGCCTTGGCGGCCGGACAATCCAGGTTTTCGGCCTGGCCGTCCTAGCCAAGTTTCCCCATGCCGACCCGGCCATGCCGATCTACTTTGGCCTGGATGACGTCGTCCTCGAAGGCGCCAGGACTCCCGATTTCCGCTTCGCCGAGCCGAAGGTGGACAAGCTCGCCGAGTGGAAGCCGTACATCCCAAAGCGGCATTTTCTGAGGGGCGAAACCCTCGAGGTCAAAGGCCAATGGCCGGTCGAGGCCGACCGGGTCGTCCTCCGCGTGACTGATTTTGCCCAAAGAACGAAAACACTCCTCCAATCCCGGCTCAAGCGGGCGGCCGGAGAATGGCGTCAGCCTCCCTTCAAGCTCGAATGGCCGGAGGGGCTCTATCTCGCCGAGCTGGAGGCCTCCGCGGCGGGNNGTTTGACGGCCTCAGGCTCCAAGTCATCAAGCAGAGCCTGAGGGATGACAATTTCAAGTCCGTTGCGGAAGGCCTGGCCAAAAACGCCACAGAGGCCAGAGAGAAATTACCGCTGGAGGCCGTTGTCTTCGACCTCGACGCGTTTCCGCAAGACGAGCCGACCCTGGGCAATGTCCCCCGCTCGATCTATCCCTGGTTCGACAGGATCCGTCCCTGGCGGACCGGCGTTCATGACAATTCCCTGGCCTATGCGCTCCTCGGCGACCGGGAGGCGGGCCGGTACGCTAAAGACCTGATCGTGAAGCTGTGCCGCTTTCCCGTCTGGCTGCACCCCTGGTTCGAGAGCCGCGGCCAGCACATCTATTATCCTGTGGGAGAGCTGGGCATGGACATCGCCCTGGCCTATGACCTCGTCTTTGACTTGCTGAGCGAGGAGGAAAGACGGACCGTCCGAGAGGGGCTATGGAGGAACGTCGTGATGGGCTGCCACCGCAGCTATGTCGAAGACAACCTGGTCACCAGCAACACCTCGAACTGGGTGGCGCACGTCACCGGCGGATCGCTGTTGAGCCAGGCGGCGTTTTATGCGGACGGCGGAGATGGTGCGGCGGCCGAACCGTATTTCACCGGCGTCCTGCTTAAGCTCCACGAGCTCATCGGGAAATCGATCGGCCAGGACGGAGGTTATGGGGAAAGTTACGGCTACTGCAGCTTCACTATGGAGTCCCTGTCCAAGGCGCTTCCCGCCCTTGCCAATGTTTTCCACATCGATTTTTCCGGTCCCCTCTGCCTGACCTATCAGGACATCGCCTGGGCTGCGCTCTACGATAAAAAATTCTTTCCCTATTTCGGCGACAGCGGAGGGAACCTGGGCCCGATGACCAACTGGGCCTGGCTGCTGGCCGGGCGCGGCGACCCGCTCCTCGGCTGGCTTTACCATTTCTTCAAGAAAGGCGACACGCTCGCCGACGCCATCTATGAAACCGAGAAGGCGCCGCGACGCGAGCCGTTTGGGGAAAACCCGGTCCGGGCCTTCCGGGACATCGGCANNGCAGCGGCTGGCAGAAGGACGATTTCGTTTTTGTCATGCGGACCGGAGCATTCTACAACCACCAGCATCTCGACCAGGGAACTTTCTGGCTAGCCGACCGGGGGGAGATTTTCATCGAGGAAAGGCACGGCAGCACATACTACGACGATCCCTATTACCAGTCCCATTACACGCAGCCGGTCGCCCATTCCACCATCC
>JAFNEO010000049.1 GCA_017886205.1 Candidatus Aminicenantota bacterium
GACTTCCTCACCCACACCCTTCGCCTTTATCATAATAAAACTGGGTGCCCTCGAAAAACATCTCGGGAAGGCTAAACCCGAGACGTCGCTTCTCCATCCCCGAATCCAGGTCCCTATTAATATCTCAATATAAAAGCCTGTATAATAGGAGTGTGCATCCGTAGCTCTGAGTTACAGCTTGATAATTAAGGTCCGGTTTTACTCCGGCTATAAAGGCCGGGAGACGCCGCGGGCGATCGTTGTGGCCGGCCGGGAGTACCCGGTGGATAAGGTCATCTGGCGCAAGAGAGGCCAGGATAAGGATACTCGCGAGCCCTATGAGCTCGTCCGCTGCCGGGTGGCCGGGCAAGAGGTTACGCTAAGGATCAGCCCCTCCGGCGAATGCCGGCTCCTGGGGCGCCCCCGTTTAATTCTGCCAGCCTGAGGCATTTTTTATCCCCCAGAGAACCTTTGCCGCGGTTTTTTCGTCTATCCCTGTGAGGCCCGGATGGATAGGTATAAAAGGCAGAGTGAAAAGACTAAGGACGGATATGCAGATGAGAAGAAAGAAAACCGCGGCCGGACTTGTCTTAGTGACGCTGATTTTCGGGTCTAGATTCGCCCTTGGCTCCAGTTCGGAGCGACTGGTCATCCCCAAGCTGTCGCATGCCCCCAAGATCGACGGCGTACTGGACAACCCCATCTGGGACCAGGAAGCCCTTAAGGTCGAAAATTTCCTCCAGCTTTCCCCCAAGGAGAAAGGCGTTCCCTCGGAGAAAACGTCGGCCTATCTGGGGTACGACGAGAAGAACCTTTATATCGCTTTCCGCTGTTTTGATTCCGAGGTCAAGAAGCTACGGGCCAGCGTGACCAACCGCGATAACTGCATCGATGATGACTGGATCATCATCTTCCTGGATACCTTCAACGAAAAGCGGCGGGCGTTCTCGTTTTTTGTCAATCCCCTGGGTATCCAGATGGATGCCATCCGCATGGAAGAGGGTGGCAACGACAACATGGACACCTCCTGGGACACCGTCTTCGAGTCGGGCGGAAAGATCGACGACCAGGGCTACACGGTGGAAATGGCGGTTCCTTTCAAGAGCCTGCGCTTCCCCGATAGAGAGGAGAAAATCTGGAACATCGTCCTCGGCCGCAACATCCCCCGGAAAGGCGAGATCATCATCTGGCCCGAGATGTCGCGCAATATCCCCGGTCTGCTGACCCAGGGAGGGCAGTTCTCCATCCCGGGCAAGGTCGTGAGAGGCAAGAACCTTGAGGTCATGCCCATCGCCACTTCCTTGAAGCGCGAGGGACAGGGGCTCGACTTCCAGCCGGGCGTCAACCTGAAATACGGCTTGAGCTCCGACCTCACCCTGGATTTCACCCTCAACCCCGACTTCAGCCACATCGAGGCCGACGCTCCCCAGATCGACGTGAACCTGCGGTACGCCCTGCGCTATCCGGAGAAACGGCCGTTCTTTATGGAGGGGATGGAGATCTTCCGCTTCCCGGAGATCGAGATGGTCTACACCCGCCGGATCATCGATCCCGCCGCGGGGGTCAAGGCCACCGGAAAAATCGGCCGCCTTACCTACGGCGTCCTTTCCTCCTATGACACCAGCCCGACCGAGAGTCTGTGGGATGTCCACGGAGGCGTTCAGAACACGGACCAGAATGCCCTGTTCAACATCGTCCGGCTCAAGACCGACGTCTTCAAGGAATCCTACCTGGGGTTCTGCCTGACGGACAAAGAGATCGACGGCACCTTCAACCGCGTGGCCGGGTTCGACGGGCAGTTCAAGCTGAAGAACAAATACTTCATCAATTTCCAGGCCATCGGCTCCAATACCCGGTTCGAGGACAAAGAGACGGGGCTGGCCCCCGCCCTGTACGCCGATTTCTACTATTTCACCAAGCACTGGGGAGCCGGCGTCTTCTGGGAGTCCATCCATCCCGATTTCGAGGCCGCCTCCGGGTTCGTCAACCGGACCGATTACAAAACCTATGGGGCGAGCACGCAATTCAACCTCTATCCCGACAAGAAATTCCTGAATCAGGTCAATTTCGGCCTGAAGTTGGGAAAGAGGGACGACTATTTCGGCAGCGCCGCTCAGGACGAGTATGTGCGGGCCAACCTGAATCTTCGATTTACCGAGTTCAACCGCGCTTTTATCCAGTTCGAAAACGCCATGGAAAAGTACGAGGGAATTAATTTTCACAAGAACTCCCTTTCTCTCGAAGCGGAAAACAACATCATCGCCTGGCTTCCGTTCGGGCTGTTCTTCGAGATCGGCGACTCCATCAACTACGATCCCGACGATCCCTTCCTCGGCTGGGGGATTAGCTCCGGGATGATGCTGAATTTTAAGCCCAGCAAGCGCCTCGTTATGGGTCTCGACTACAGCAAGAGCACCTTCTGGGAGACAAGGGGAGGCGTCCGGCTCTGGGACTACAATGTCATCCGCCAGCGGACCAGCTACCAACTCTCCAAGACCCTCTCCCTCCGGGCGATCGTCGACTACAACCTTTTTTACGACCAGGTGTTCGGAAGCTTTCTGGTCAGCTATGTCCTGAGGCCCGGCACGGTGTTCTTTTTCGGAGTGGACACAAATTATTTCCAGAATGACTTCCGGCGCTTCCAGCGCGACAACTACAACGTTTTTGTGAAATTCTCCTATTGGTGGAGAGCATAGGCTCGGATTCAGGTTCGTCAGCCCGCTCGTTTCCCCAGCGAGGAAACTCGCTCCGCATCCTCCTTCGCTCTTCTCTCCTTTCAGTCGAGAAACCATGCCCGCTCAGTCGTCCACGGACTTCCTCGCCTGAATCCTTCGCCGACCTTCTTCAAACCCCTCCTAATTCGCTAGGAGGGGTAGGGGAGGTTAATGAGGTTCAAACAGAGTCTTGGTGGCGTTTCGGAAGGGAAGTTAATCCCGAAACGCCGACTTTTGTGGGGAATGAGGTATAATGCCTTATTAAACGATGAGCCTTGATTTTCTTGAAAAAACCGATGTTTTCCGGCGCTTCGTGGACGATATTCGGCTGGAGAAAGAAAGGCTCATGGTCGCCGGTCCCGTCGAGCCGGCGGTGCCCTATTTCCTGACCTGCCTCAGCCGGGAGATCAAGAAAAGGATCGTCTTTATCCAGCCCCGTTCGCGGGCGCTGTCCCGGCTGGAGGAACGCTGCCGCTTTTATTTTTCCCAATTCTCGGTGGCCTCGGGCCTCGAAATCCTTCCCGAGCTGGCCGAGAGCCCTTACGACGGTGTCATTCCTTCCCTCGAAGCCGTGTCCTCGAGAATGAGGTTTCTTTACAGCCTCGGCCAGCGCTCTCCGGCCCTGGTGCTCACCCATCTCTTCGGGCTGCTTAAGCCGTTCCCCGGACCCGCAGACCTCAAGGATTCCTTCCTGGAGCTTGAGGCGGGCCAAAAGTCCGATCGCGATTGTCTTCTCCAGACCCTCCGGGATTTCGGCTATGCCAAGGAGGAGCTGATCGCCTCGGCGGGGGAATATGCCTGGCGGGGAGGCGTCGTGGATGTGTTCTCCCCGTGGAGCAAATCTCCGCATCGCCTGGAATTCAGTGCTGATGAGATCGTCTCGATCCGGGAGTTCGACCCCTCGACCCAGCGCTCGTCGGGCCGAGTGTCCCACATCCTCGTCCCCTCGCTGCGGGAATACCCCGGCAGCGCCGATTTCTTTGAAACATGGAAGCAAATAGCTTCGGACAAAAGCGGTCCGTCCGTCCGAAGCGGGAGAGATAAACGAGACCCCTGGCCGTCCGCCGAGGTTCCGCCGGACTTCGCCTTCCTGGCGCTTCTCGACAAGGAACGGTTCGTCCCCTTTTCCCATTACTTAAAAGAGGCCGTCTTCATCATTTCCGATCCCGAGGAAGTGGAGAAAGAATGGGCGCAAACGAGCGAGGGGTTGGAAAAGCAGTACCAGGAATTGCGGCGCGGAAACGGCTTCCGCCTCCCTCCCGACGATATCTATCCTCCCGGACAGTGGGAAGAGCTGCGGAAGAAAGCCGTGCTACTGGGAGAATTGCTCCCTCCGGAAGGGCAGAACACTTATCATTTCCCCTTCCAATCCGTTCCCCGTTTCGACAACAAGATCCCCTTCTTCATCCAATACATGAAGCGCCTGCAGAGAGTGAGAGAGCGCTGCTCCATTTTCCTCTCCAACCCGACGGTCCGCCATAAAGTGGCCGTGCTTCTCTCCCAGAACAAGGTCAAGGCCCGGGAAGAGATCAGCCCGTTCGCGTCCCCGAGAGCCGGAGAGGTGCTGCTCCTCGTGGGCGACCTCGACCGAGGTTGGAGCTATTCGCCCGAGAGGATCACCTTTTTCTCGGAACGTGATGTCTTCACCGAGGAAAAGGTCCTGGTCAGCCGGCCGGCCCGAAAAGCATTTATCTCCCACTTCCAGGACTTGCGGGAGAACGATTACATCGTCCACACCGACTACGGCATCGGCATCTTCCGCGGACTGATCCGGCTCGAGGTGGACGCCCAGAACCGGGAGTTCATCGAGCTCTCCTACCAGGATGAAGACAGGTTGTATGTCCCCGTCGAGGACCTGAACCTGGTGCAGAAGTATTCCCAATCGGGGACCACCCTGCCTCCTCTGGACAAGCTGGGCACCGTGACTTGGCAGAAGACGAAAGAACGGACCAAAAAAGCCATCGAGAAGATGGCCCGGGAGCTTCTGGACCTGTACGCGAGAAGAAAAGCCCTCCAGGGGTTCTGTTTCAGCCCGTCGGGGACATGGGAGTCCGAGTTCGAGAAGACCTTCGAGTATGATGAGACCGAGGACCAGCTGCGGACGATCAAGGAGGTCCTCCGGGACATGGAATCCGACTCCCCCATGGACCGTCTCGTCTGCGGAGACGTCGGCTATGGCAAGACCGAGGTGGCCATGCGGGCCGCCTTCAAAGCCGCCATGGACGGCAAGCAGGTGGCCGTGCTCTGCCCCACGACCGTCCTGGCCAGCCAGCACCTCAAGACGTTCGGCAATCGGATGGTCCTCTTTCCGGTGCGGGTCGAAGGCCTCAGCCGGCTGCAGTCGCCGGGCCTTAGGAAGAGAACCGTGGCTGACCTCAAGAAAGGCCTGGTAGACATTGTCATCGGGACCCATCGGCTCCTCTCCGCGGACGTCGAGTTCCATGACCTCGGCCTCCTCATTGTCGATGAAGAGCAGCGCTTCGGCGTGAACCACAAGGAAAAGATCAAGAAGATGAAGGCCAACATCGATGTCCTGACCCTGACCGCCACTCCCATTCCGCGGACTCTGAACCTATCCGTCTCCGGGCTCCGGGATATCAGCCTGATCGAGACGCCTCCCAAGGATAGGCTGGCCATCCACACCGTGGTGGCCCCTTTCCAGGCCAAGCTCATCGCCTCGGCCGTCCGGCAGGAGCTCAGCCGCCGGGGCCAGGTGTATTTCATCCACAACAAGATCGAAGACATCGAAGAGGTCGCCGGAATGGTGACGGAGCTCGTCCCCCAGGCCCGGGTTGTGTATATACACGGGAAGATGCCCGCCGCGGCCGTCGAGAAGCGGATGATCGATTTCATCGGCGGCCGGTCGAACGTCCTGATCTCGACTACGATCATCGAGAACGGCATCGACATCCCCTTGGTCAACACCCTCATCGTCGACCGCGCTGAGCTCTTCGGCCTCTCCCAACTCTACCAGCTCCGCGGGCGGGTCGGCCGCGCCTCGCGCCAGGCCTACGCCTACTTTCTCGTGCCGCCGTTCGCGGAGCTCACTCCGCTGGCCAGGGAGCGCCTCAAGGCGCTCAAGGAGTTCAGCGAGCTGGGCTCCGGGTTCCGGCTGGCGGCCAAGGACCTGGAAATCCGGGGAGCGGGAAATCTCCTCGGGTCTGAGCAGCACGGCTACATGGAGGCGGTCGGTTTCGATTACTTCATGGAGCTTCTTGACCAGACGATCAAGGAGCTCAAGGGAGAGAAAGAGGAGGAGGTCAAGAGCGCGATCAACCTCCGGGTGGATATCCGGATCCCGGAGGAGTATCTCCCCCAGATCAACCTGCGGCTGAACCTCTATAAGCGGGTCTCCTCAGTCGAGAGCCTGGCTGAAATCGACAGAATCCGGGAAGAGATCCGGGACCGCTTCGGCACCCTGCCCGGCAGCGTGGAAAGCCTGCTGCGCTACGGCGCGGTCAAACACCTGGCTCAGAAGATCAAGATCAAGGCCATTGACAGGATCGGGTCGCGGCTCATCCTCAAATTCCATCCCGCCACCCTGGCCGACCTGTCGGGGCTCACCCGGGTGCTGAAGAGACAGCGGGGGTCACTGACTCCACAGGGAGTCCTGACCCTACCCCTGACGCGGGAAACCGAGCCGGCCGTCCTGGATGAAACCGTCTCCGTCTTGAACGAGTTATACGGTTATAATATAATGAATTGAAATTAATAGAGATAATAACAATGAGCTGGTGGAAACACGGTCCCGGCCAAGCGGCGCTGCTGTCCGCCGTTCTCTGGGTCGCGCTCTGTGCCGGAGCCTGCGGCTCCAAGAAGCCGGCCGGGAACACTCCCTCGACCGACCGGGAGGCGGCGCCGGATGAGGGCCGTATCGTCCTCCGGGTGGGTGCTATCTCTTACCCGGCCTCGGATTTCAATCGCTATGTCGGGGAGACAGTCGGAGGAGGCATCCAGGAACTCGACGCGGTCACGCTGAGCAACCTGTTCGACCGGTTCGTCGATGACAAGATCCTCCTTCAGGCTGCGGTCGAACACGGAGTCATGCTCTCGACCGAAGAGAAGCAGGCTTACTTCGAGAAGGCAGAAAAGGGCACTTGGACCGAGGAAGAGAAGGCCTCGCTCCTGGCCTCTGATTCCAGCCCTGTGATCGATAAAATGCGGATCGAGAAGTATGTTCGCGGGTTGAGCCGGGATATCGCCGTCGGGGACGATGAGATCCGGGCCTATTACGACGGCCACCCGGACGAGTTCTTCCTCCCCGAACGAGTCCAGGTCAGCCAGATCCTGGTCCCCACGGAATCTGAGGCCGTCGAGCTCTGGGAGAAAGCGAGGTTCGCCGACGGGGAAGGCTTCCGGGCTCTGGCCCGGGCGCAGTCCATCGGGCCGGAGGCGTCCGAGGGCGGGGAGATGGGTGTTTTCCAGAGAGGACAGCTTCCGGCGGAGATGGAGGCGGCCGTGTTCGCCATGGGGGATGAAGAAGTCAGCCCCATCGTCGAATCCTCCTACGGCTTTCATATCTTCCGGCTGGATAAGAAGCTCGCGCCGGAACAGATTTCTTTTGAAGGCGCCGCGCCTTCCATCAGGCAGAAGCTCCTTGGCCTGAAGGTGGAAGCCGTCACCGCGCGGCACCTGGAGGAATTGAAGAAAAGCCTCGACTGGGAAATCTTCCCTGAGAACCTATTTTTTCCCTACCAGAGAGAAGATACATGAGAAGCCGATTCAGCCCCCTCGTCCTGGCGGCCGTCCTGTTCGGCCTCGCCGGCCCGGCGGCCGGTCAGGTGGTTGAAGAGATCGTCGCCATCGTGAACGACGACATCATCACCCTCTCCGAGTTCAAAGAGTATCATGATTCGGTCTACCAGATGATGCGGAGCCAGCTCCAGGGCGAAGAATTCGATAAGCAGTATGACCGGGTCAAGAAAGATATGCTGGACACCATGATCACCGACTTCCTTCTCCTCCAGATGGCCAAGAAAAAGCAGTACAGCGTCGGGGAGGAAGTGAAAAACTATGTCGACAGGCTCAAGCGGGAGAACAACATCGAAACAGACGCCCAGTTCCAGCAGGCCCTTCTCCAGCAGGGCATTCAATATGAGCAATTCCTCAAACAGATCGAGGAGAACATCCTGCGGCAAATCCTGATTTCTCAAGAGGTCGACCGCAGCATCGTCGTCGACGAGACAGAGGTAGTCAACTATTACAAGCTCAACCAGGCGGAATTCGTGGAGCCGGAGGAGTACAAACTGAGAGCCATCTATCTTTCGACCGAGGCCAGGAGCGCGGACGAGCTCGAGTCCAGGAAAACAGAGATCAGCGAAAAGGTTGCGGCCGGGCCGGATTTCGCCCTTCTGGCCGCCGAACTCGGAGACAGCCCGCTCAAGGAGAACCAGGGCGACCTCGGGTTTATCAAGAAAGGCCAGCTCGACAAGATCCTGGAGGAGGCGGTGGTCAACTTGAAGCCGGGGGAGATAACCCCCTGGGTGCAGGCCAAGAACGGCTGGTACCTGTTGAAACTTGAAGAAAAGAAAGAGAGCCGGCTCAAGCCCTATGACGAGGTCAAAAAGGATATCGGGGAAAAGATCTTCATGCAGAAAAAATCAAAGAAGCTGGCTGAATTCTTGACGGATATAAAGGCCAAGAACTATATCAAGATCCTCAAACCCAATCCTCTCGACCTGCAATAATCAGGGCGGGCGCTAATTCTTCTTTTCTTCGTCCTTCTTTTCCATTCCGACCGGTTCGGGTTCCTTGAAGTCGATCTCCCGGGAAATCTCATACTCTCCGAGCAAGACATGAACCGAGCCCTTCGACTGGATGAAGAGCTTGCAGATCATCGGCTTCCACTGCGGATTGTCCTTGAATTGGGCCAGGCTCTTGCCCTCCACTCCGAAATTGCTTTTCAGGGTGATGGCCGGGCTGGTCCCGCCGGGGAGAATAGGCTCCTTGCGAATGGCCGCCAGGAAGTTGTCCCCCAGGTTCTCCTGGTCGTCCCGGAACTTGAAGATGGCATTGAAGTTTAGATAGTTGAGCGGCTTATCGGAAATATTCTTGACGCGGAAGGTGATCGTGGGCACGAGGACCAGCTTGGGAGGCCAGGGCTGGTAGGTTTTGGCCACCCACTTGGAGCTTACCTCGACGATCTCCACCGCTGCTTTCAGTTCCTCCGGAGAGATACTCTTGCAGGATGGGAGCAGGAGCGATGCCAGGGCGACTACTATGACGAGTCCGAGAACGGTTTTTCTTCTCATCCGTTTTCTCCTTCGTTCAAGCTCACTATAACGAACGGGGCCGAATTATGCAATCCTGCGCATTGAATCATCATATATGTAACCGCACGAGGATCTGTTGAATCACGAAAAAGGT
>JAFNEO010000050.1 GCA_017886205.1 Candidatus Aminicenantota bacterium
CGGTAGGCGCAGGAGATTTGAGGGGAGCTGTCCCTAGTACGAAAGGACCGGGACGGACGAACCTCCAGTATACCAGTTGTCCCGCCCGGGGCATCGCTGGGTAGCTGCGTTCGGCAGAGATAACCGCTGAAAGCATATAAGCGGGAAGCTCGCCTCGAGATTAGATCTCCCTCCCGCAAGGGCTGAAGGGCACTCGTAGACTACGAGTTTGATAGGCTGGGTGTGTAAGCGCAGTGATGCGTTCAGCTTACCAGTACTAATCGCCCGTGAGGCTTGACCATAAAGTTTATTAAGACAAAAAAGCAATTTAATCCCGGCGATCATAACGGAGGGGCAACACCCGTTCCCATTCCGAACACGGAAGTTAAGCCCTCTGGTGCCGATGGTACTGCTCGGGGAGCCGAGTGGGAGAGTAGGTAATTGCCGGGTTTTTTCTCTAAATATGCAAACGGATAAAGGAAGAGGGCACGGGCCCTGGTCGGAAGATCGGTCATACACCTCTCCTTTATACGGAATATCAATCTCATAAGGAGAGATGTATGAACATCTATGTTGGCAACCTTTCTCGGGACGTGGTTGAGTCGGATCTCAAGGAAGCCTTCCAGGCTTTCGGCGAGGTTCAGACCACGTCCATCATCAAGGACAAGTTCACCAGTGAGTCCAGAGGTTTCGGCTTCGTCGAGATGCCGAACAAGGAAGAGGCCGAGAAGGCCATCGCCGGTATGAACGGCAAAGACCTGAAGGGCCGCAGCCTGACGGTCAACGAAGCGCGTCCCCGGACCGACAGACCCCGCACGGGCGGTGGTTTTGGCGGCGGGCGCGGCGGAAGCCGCGGCGGTTTCGGTGGCGGCGGCAGCCGGCGCTATTAAGTCGTCCGTCGAAAGACTGAACCCCAATTGCAAACCAGGCGGATTTCGACAACTGTTGAAGTCCGCCTTTTTTTATTGGCGCGGATAGAATAAGGGAAGGGGCAAAGGCCCTGACCGGTCGAATACTCCTCTCCTTTATTTGATTCGATATCTTTTAAGGAACGTCCGGGATGCCTCCCGGATGGATCCTTCGTCAAAGGAGACGAGTGTGAACATTTATGTAGGCAACCTTTCTTTCACCACGAACGAAACCGACCTCAAGGAGGCCTTCCAGGCCTTCGGCGAAGTTTCGAGCTGCAACATCATCAAGGACAAGTACAGCGGCGAGTCGCGGGGTTTCGGTTTCGTCGAGATGCCGAACAAGGACGAGGCCGAGAAGGCCATGTCGATGCTCAACGGCAAGGACCTCAAGGGCCGTACCCTGAAGGTCAACGAGGCCAAGGCCCGCACGGACCGGCCCCGCTCAAGCGGCGGCGGTTTCGGCGGCGGCGGCGGCAGCCGGCGGTATTAATACCCCAAGCCTAGCAAAAAAGATTCGGGGACAGGTACTAGAATCCCTCGATTCGGTACGTGTCCCCTGAATTTCCCGCCCTAGCAGCAAGAATTCCCCAGAAACTTAGGGTGGATTTCAAGTGTGTTGAAGTCTGCCCTTTTTTATTTCCCCTACGTCAACGGGTATTGACAGCTGTTTTCATCGCTTGACTCCGGCGGTCGCTTTCTAAAAAATAGGGGCGTTCCGATTTCTGCCGAAAGGACCGCGCATGAAAAAACCGATGAACCGACGGGATTTTCTGAAGCAGACCGCCAAGACTGCTGCCTTAGCCGGCCTCGGCGGCTGCGGGCCGCTGCTCCAGGGTTGCACCTCAAAAAAAGCCTATGACATCGTCATCGCAGATGCCCTGGTCTATGACGGGCAGGGGGGTCGCCCCTTCGAGGCGGATATCGGCATAGTTGGGGAAACGATTCAAACGGTCGGAAAAGCCAAAGCCAGCCGAGGGAAGCTGGTCATCGAAGGCAAAGGCCTGGCCGTTTCGCCCGGGTTTATCGACGTTCACGACCACACGGATATCAGCCTGATCATCAACCCCAAGGCGGAGAGCGTCATCCATCAGGGAATCACGACACTCGTGAGCGGAAACTGCGGCGGGTCCGCTTTCCCGGTGCCCGATTCCATTTTCGAGGAGGAAAAGGAAAACGCGAAAACCATATACGGCCTCGACCTCACCTGGAGAGATATGGCCGGGTTTTTCGGCCGGCTCGAGGAAAAAGGGATAGCCCTTAACTACTCAACCCTCGTCGGGCATGGGGCCATTCGAGGGGCGGCGATGGGGTTTAACGACCGGCCGCCTGCTCCCGAAGAACTCGAGAAGATGAAGAATCTAGTCGAAGAGCACATGCGGGCCGGTGCCTTCGGGCTTTCCTCCGGCCTGGAGTATACCCCCGGGAGCTTTGCCCGTCCCGCTGAGCTCACCGAACTCTGCCGCGTCGTCTCGAGATTCAACGGAATGTACGCCACCCACATGCGGGATGAGGATGAGGGAATCCTTGAATCCCTGGATGAATGCATCGGCGCGGCCAGGGATTCCGGCGTGCGCCTGCAGATCGCCCATCTCAAGGTCGGCGGCCACCGCAACTGGCCGAAGGTCGATGCGGCCTTGGCTAAAATCGAACAGGCCAGACAACAGGGCGTGGCCCTCTTCTGCGACCGCTATCCATATATCGCCGGCTCCACGGGTCTGAGCAGCTACTTTCCTCTTTGGGCAAGGGAGGGGACGACCGGGGATTTCCTCCGCCGTCTTCAGGATCCGTCGCTTGATCAGAAGCTGCGTTCTCATCTTGCGACGCATGAGGACCGGCTGGGCTCTTGGGATAAGGTGCTCATTTCGGATGTTGTCCTGGAAAAGAACAAACATCTCCAGGGAAAGAATATTCTGGAAGCGGCTCGGGAGCTAGGGAAACAGCCGTATGATTTCATGAGAGATCTTCTCATTGAAGAAAAGGCCCTGGTCGGCATGATCTCGTTCTATGGGAATGAAGATGTCCTGAAAAAAATTCTGGCCCATCCGCTCGTCGGCGTCGGCTGCGATGGGTCGGCCGTCGCTCCCTACGGTGTTCTCAGCGCGGGAAAACCTCATCCCCGCAACTACGGGACGTTCCCGCGCGCGCTGGGAAAATACGTGCGGGAAGAAAAGATCGTGCCGCTCGAGGAGATGATCAAGAAGATGACGGCGATTCCCGCCTCCCGGTTCGGGCTCGAGAAGAGAGGGCTGCTCCAGTCCGGATACTGTGCCGACTTGGTTGTTTTTGACCCGGATAAGATTGCCGACCGGGCAACATGGGTTAATCCCCATCAGTATCCCGTTGGAGTGGAGTACGTGATCGTCAACGGCCAGGTTGTCGTAGAGCATGGTGAGCACACCGGCCGGCTTCCGGGGAAAATTCTTAAGAAATAGGGAAAGGAGAACCAGATGGATCCTGTCATCGCCCTGAACGCCGTCGATTATGCGATCATCGGCGGCTACATCCTGGTCATGATTTTCGTCGGCTACTCGCTCAAGAAGTACATGAAGACCGGGGAGGACTTCTTCCTTTCGGGCCGGTCCCTGCCGAGTTGGATCACGGGTCTGGCCTTTCTCTCGGCCAACCTTGGCGCCCTGGAGGTCATTGGCATGGTGGCTAACTCGGCCAAATACGGCATCGCCACCGTACATTTCTATTGGGTGGGGGCCATCCCGGCCATGGTCTTCCTCGGGATCTTCATGATGCCCTTCTATTATGGGAGCAGGGTCAGGACCGTCCCCGAGTACCTCAAGCTCCGCTATAACGAGGCGACGCGCGGGCTCAACGCCATCTCGTTCGCCATCATGACCGTCCTGATGAGCGGCATCAGCCTCTACGCCATGGCCCTTCTCTTCAAGCTCATGCTCGGCTGGTCGCTCACGGGAAGCATCCTCTTTGCCGCCGTCGTCGTCCTCCTCTATGTCTTCTGGGGGGGACTGTCCTCGTCGATTTACAACGAGGTCATCCAGTTCTTCCTCATCTGGCTCGGCCTCCTGCCCATCGTCTTCCTCGGGTTGAAGGAAGTGGGCGGATTCTCCGGGTTCGTGGCCAAGCTCAAGGAGCCCCTCCTTCATTCCGTGAAGTACTTGGGCACGAGCAACAACCCGCTCGGGGTCGACTGGTTCGGCGTCGTCTTCGGCTTGGGTTTTGTCCTGTCTTTCGGCTACTGGACAACCGACTTCCTCGTCGTCCAGAGGGCCCTGGCCTCGAAAAACATCAACTCCGCCCGGATGACGCCGATCATCGCCTCGTTCCCGAAAATGCTCGTCCCGATCATCGTCGTGATCCCCGGCCTCGTGGCCCTCATCGTCCTGCCGGAGTTCAGCCAGGCCGGCCTGCCCGCGACCGAGTACAATTCCGCGCTCATCCTCCTCATGAAGCACTACCTGCCCAACGGGATCCTGGGGTTGGCCATCACGGCCCTGCTCGCGAGCTTTATGTCCGGGATGGCCGGAAACGTCACGGCCTTCAACACGATCTGGACCTACGACATCTACGGGACCTACATCAAAAAAGGAAAGTCCGACTCCCATTACCTGAAGATGGGCAAGTACGCGACCATCTTCGGGATCGTGATCAGCATTGGCACAACCTACATCGTCAGGTCGTTCCCGAACCTCATGGACTACATGCAGCTCGTCTTTTCCTTCTTCAACGCGCCGCTCTTCGGCACCTTCCTCCTCGGGATGTTCTGGAGAGGGGCCACGGCCTGGGGAGGGTTCTTCGGTCTGCTCGTCGGCATCCTGACGGCGGCCGGCCACTACATTCTATACAAGTTCGGCGTCCTCCATTACGCGAGCGACATGGCGGCCAATTTCTACCAGGCCTGGTGGGCCTGGCTCGCCGATTTCGTGGTCACGATCGGGGTCAGCCTTTTGACCAAGAAAAGGGACCCGGCCGAGCTCAAGGGACTCGTGTTCGGGCTGACGCCCAGGACCAAGGCGGCGGTCAGGTGGCTCGCCCGGCCCGAGGTCTGGGGGTCGCTGGCGATCATCATCGCTGTCATCCTGAACATCATCTTCTGGTGAGCGGACCGATGACCGTCAAGGAGTAAACAATGAACGGGAAGATCGAAGCAAAGAGACAACATACAGAACAGGGCAAGGGGCACTTCCTGGACCTCAAGCTTCCGATCGGCTGGCTCCTCAGCGCTTATGGCGTCCTGCTCGGGATCTATGGTCTGGTGACGAAAAAAGAAATGTACGAGAAATCCCTCGGCTTCAACCTCAACCTGGCCTGGGGGGTTCTCATGCTCGTCATCGGCGCGGGTTTCCTGCTGACCGCCTTTTTAAAAAGGGGCAAGGATGGGTGAGAAATACCATGAACCTTTCGAGACGCAATTTCAGTTGAACGGCCTGCGCTCCGGCCGCTTATCCCGGTCAGGGGCAATACCTACTATCTGCCGACGGAAACGTGCGACACCCTGAAGTCGGTCCGAACCCTGCCCGGCGGCCGGGAATGACCAGCGTTTTGTCGCTGAGGATGAGAGCGTAGTCGAAGAACCCCTCGACCAAAAAAATCGTATAATAGGTATCATCCGATGAATGGCCTGCCGGTTTGGCTCTATAAAGGAGGCGCTAGTGAAAAGAAGGCCCGTCTATTTTCTGGCTATCCTGTTTTTCCTGGCTGACCTGGCCAGCGGCCAGCTTCCCGATCTCATCCCCCGTGAAGTTTTTATCAAGCCCCAGAAGCTCAAAACTAACCCGCAGCTCGACCCGGACGGAAAACGCCTGGCCTATATCGGGTTCACGGACAAAGGTGTGCCCAACATCTTTATCCGGCCTGAGACCGGGAGTGTCCAGGCGGTCGCCTTCAATTACCTCATCCCCGAATGGAAGGTCCTCGACCCCGGAATCCAGAAGGACTTTGAGATCCTAGAAAAGATGAATCTGGGAGTCATCCAGGTGCTGAGCCGGACCCCGGACGACCGGAAATGGATCGTCCAGTTCATCTCGGACGTGCGGCCGCCCGCTTATTATGTTTATAACCGGGATGCCAAGGAGGCCAGGCTGCTATTTGAAGACCAATCCGACTTTGGCACATTCAGGTTCTCTCCCCTGCAGCCGGTGGTCATCAGAGCGCGGGACGGACGGGCTTCGCTTCTCATCGCCCACGGCCAGAACGATCCTCGAGTCAAGATTTCCGAGCCCGAACAGATCGTCAAAGCGATGCGGGCCAAAAAAATTCCCGTGACGTTTGTCGTCTATCCCGATGAAGGCCATGGCCTCGGCCGGCCCGAGAACCAGCTCGATTTGTTCGGCCGGATTGAAGAATTCCTGGGGAAAAACCTGGGAGCCCGGTTCGAGCCCTGGAATAAAGTCGAGGGGTCTTCGACTGAGCTTCGCTAGCCGGAGTACTGGCGGAACTGGGGAAGGATTGGCAGTGAAAAGACGGGAATTTATCAGGATCGGGGCGGCGGCCGCTTTCTTGTCCAACATCGCGGCATTTGAGAACCGGTGGGAGAAGTCCGGAGCCAAAGACAAAATCAGCATCGGCGTTGACCCCCGAATCGAGCTGTACGCAGTCGTGCTCTACTTGAGCGATTTCAGAGGGCTGAAAAACGAACAGGGCGTCATCGAGGCCCGCGTCGTAACCGACCTGGATTTCTCATACAAGAGGGAGATCGACCGGAGATTTTCTTCCTGCAAAGGCCACGAAGCGGTCGAGATCTATAATGAGATGGCCGCGCGGGGCCTTTTCCGGTTCGGCCATCCGCCGAGCGTCATGCTCCATCTCTCGAACCCACCTCTTTTGGAGGAAAAAATCCGGATTGATGATTTCCTGGTTAAGATGGCGGGGAGCAGGGCGAAGCTCAATGAGTTTGTTCACGGAATGCGTCTCTTCGCCAGGGACGTGAACTTCATGGATTTCTTCAAGGGTCATGAATCGGCCTATTCTCAGCTGGCTTCCGACTACCGGAGAAACATGGAATGGGACTATGTGAAGGACCTAGAGGATTATTATGGCTATGGGCAAGACAGCTATCATCTCATCTTAGCGCCCCTGTTCCATCCCGGGGGTTTTGGCCCGAGGATAAAAACTCCAGAAGGACATTATCAGGCTTATGCGGTCATCGGGTCGAAGGGGGTGACTGGGGACCGGCCGAATTTCGGTTCCGGTGATTCCATGCGCCGGCTCTGCTGGCACGAGTTCAGCCATTCTTTCGTCAACCATCTGACGGACCTGCACCTGGGCCAATTGAGAGGGCCGGTCGGGGCGCTGGAGAGCCGGGAACTACCCGCCCAAGTCATGGAGCAGATCAAGACGTTCGGCCTCTGGGACGTTCACCTCGCCGATCAGACGAGCGAATATGTGGTCAGGGCAGTAACCACGCGTCTGTCTGCTGTCAAACTTGGCTTGGAAAAGGCGAACCAGGCAATGGAGCTGGAGAAGAATGAGGGTTTCTCTCACCTGGATGCGGTCTGTGAATGTCTAGAAAGATACGAAAAACAACGAGATACGTATCCCACTCTCAAAGACTATTTTCCTCAGATCGTCGCGGCTTTTAAGAAGCTCGCCGGTCAGGAGGAGGCCAGATGAGGAAAAAATTTCAGGCGGGCTTTTTCGGCATGGCTGTCCTGGTTGTTGTCTCTTTCGTCTACGGAGCGGCGCCGCAAGGGACCATGGCGTTCACGGTGACCATGGAGCGGCCGAACACCCACTATTATCATGTTGTCTTCAGCTGTGAGGGGTTGAAGGGCGAGAGGCAAGATTTCAAGCTGCCGGACTGGACGCCCGGCTTTTATCAAGTCATGAACTACTCCAGGAACGTGCTGAACTTTCGCGCCGAGGACGGCGCGGGGAATCCGTTGGTGTGGGAGAAAACCACAAAAAACACCTGGCAGGTCAAGTCCGCTAGATCGGCTTCCGTCACGGTGAGCTATGACGTTTACGCGTTTACCCGGTTTGTGGCTGAAAGCTACCTGGACGACAGCCTGGGCTTCATCATGCCGGCCGGAATTTTCATGCACATCGCCGGCCGGATCCAGCAGCCGGTGACCGTCACCATCGTTCCGTGCCAGAACTGGAGCCGGGTCTCGACCGGCCTCGATCCGGTCGAAGGCGAGCGCAACACCTTCTTCGCTCCGGACTTCGACGTCCTCTATGATAGCCCGATCCTCGTTGGCAACCAGGAGATCCTGACCTTTGAAGTCCAGGGGATTCCGCATATCTTCGCCGTCGGCGACCTCGGGACGTTCGACCGGGAGAAATTTGTGGCCGATCACAAGCGGATGGTCGAAGCAGCCGTGGCGGTCATCGGGGAAATTCCCTATGGGCGTTATGCCTTCCTGGTGATCGGCCCGGGCGGAGGCGGCCTCGAGCACGCCAATTCCACGGCCCTGACCCTCAACCCGTCCAGCCTGAATGACCCGGCCGGCTACAAGAGGTGGCTGAGGTTCGTGACCCATGAGTTTTTCCACCTTTATAACGTCAAGCGGATCCGGCCGGTCGCCCTGGGCCCGTTCGATTATGACAAGGAAAACTACACCCATATGCTGTGGGTGTCCGAGGGTTTCACGTCGTACTACGAGGACCTGATCCTTAAACGCGCCGGGCTCATCACCCGGGAGGAAGTTTTCGAGGCCGCCCGCTCGAACATCGTAAATTACGAGAATATCCCCGGACACCGATTCCAATCGGCAGCCGCATCGAGCTTCGACACCTGGCTTCACTCCTTCGGCCGCGGAGATAACGCGGCCAATACCACGATTTCCTACTACGACAAGGGGGCCGCGCTGGGGATGCTTCTGGACTTTAAGATCCGGGCGGAGACGAAAAACCAGCGGACCCTGGACGACGTGATGCGGACTCTCTATCGGGAATATTATAAAGAGAAAAAACGAGGCTTCACGGACAGTGAATTCCGGGAGGTCTGCGAACGTCTCGCCGGCTGCCCGCTGGCCGAAATCTTCGATGTCTATGTTTCTACGACCAAGGATATCGACTATCCCAAGTATCTTGCTTACGCCGGGTTGGAAATCGACGTCGAGCCCCACGTGGGCGATGGCGCCTATCTCGGGGCTTCTACACGGGAGCAGGATGGGAACATGATCATCTCAAACGTAGAGTGGGATTCTCCGGCTATGCAGGCCGGCCTCAGCGCACAGGACGAAATCATCGCCTTGGATGGTGTCCGGGTCAGCGCCCGAACGATGGACGAGATCCTGCGGCAGAAGAAGCCGGCCGACACGATCCGGGTTTTTATCTCTCGCGGCGGCACCGTCCGCAAAGTCGAGGTCGTGCTGGGGAAAAAGCAGGAACGCAGCTATTCTATAAAGCCCCTTGCCGACCCGACCCCCCTCCAGTCCGAAATCCTCAAGAGTTGGCTAGGGGAGTAGCTAGGCCTCTGTGTTAAGCCTGCTCCGGGTTCATGGCTGTCGGCCTTGCCATCGCAGCGCTAGCAGCGGCGACATAAAGCCCTTTCCCAAACATTATCGATAATATTTGGCCCTGAGAGTGTCCCCAAGCATCTGAGCGTCGGCGAAGGCCCTCAGGCCGAGCGCGTTAGAATACACATCGAGAAAGGAGCGGGCGAGGGGCTTATCTTTCTGGTATAGCTCGAGGGCCGTCTTTTCGACAGCGGCCTGCATGGCAAATTCTCTTTCCTCGAAGTCCTTCCAGAATCCGGCGACATAATCGATAGCCCTCGCTTCGCCTTTTTCGAACTTTCCCTTCTCGGCGTAATACCGGTCGAGGAGATTCTCCAGGGAATTGAACACCCAGAACGCATTTTCTCGATCGTAGGTGTCCGATAGGAAAGAGTATGGCTTCGGGAAGTCCAGGACGCCCAGATAGTAAGGGACATAGACACTGGAGCAGGGGGTGCCCACCGAAAGCCAGAGCAGGCCGCCGATTTCAGGCGGGAGCCAGCCTCGGAGATGGGCAACGGAGCTGGCGTCAGTCCCCATGCGGCAGATCGTCCGTTCCGTGGTGTGATGAGGAGAGCCTTTCTCATATCCGTTGGTGAGGTCATACTCCGTGCCCTCATAATGATCGCGGAGAAGAGCCATGATATCCCGCGGGGTCAGCTTTTTGCCCGGGACAACGGTCAGGGGATTCTCCTCCTCCTTGAAAGTGCTCCCGGCAAGAAGGCCGTTTCCCCGCCACTCCCTCCGGGTGTTGTAGGCCGAGCGCGCATCTTCGGCGGTGCCGTAAGCCCGGTAGAAATGGAAAGGCGCCCGCGCCGGGTCATACCATCCTTTTTGTTTGGCGTAGTCGATGAGGTTTGGGCAAGCGAGGAACCGGGATGAGTCCTTGAGGTCGACTTCCCCGACGCGAAATCTATTCGCCAGCACCACGAATGCGTCATCCGGGACTCTCTGGGCCACCCAGATGCCGCCGATCGCGACCTCCATCCACCAGCCCTCGCCAGGGTCGGCGATGCTGAAGATATCGCCGTCCAGTCCGTTGTGGCTCCGGTAGCCGTATTTCTCGATCAGTCCGCCCATGATCAGGACGGCCTCCTTGGCGGTCCGGGACCGCTGCAGCGCCAGTTGAACAAATTCCTGCAGGTCGATCCCCCGTTCGTTCTGGAACAGCTCCTTCCGGCAGGATCCCGTGTCATCGGCGATGGCCACCTGAAGTTCGTTGATTCCGTTGCATTCCGCCGCCGGCCAGATGAAGGCGTACGTTTCCTCGACCTGAGGGATGACCTGGCCGTCTCGAAGCTTCAGAGTCTCTCCCGGCTTGTGCTTTTCCCGCAGGTTCCAGCGGAGAGGCATGAGATACGCACCCCAGTCTTCGTTGTGTCCGAGGAGGACGGAGCCGTCGGCGGTGGCGTCCTTCCCGACGATGACGGTCGTGCACTTCTCTCGCCCGCCGCCGGAAGCCGGGGGGCTTATCTGGATATTCCCGGAAAAAAGAATGACGGCGAGGAGGGCGATCAGGACAAAGCGTAGAGACGTTTGTGTCTTTCTCATGACTTCTCCTCTAGGGTTGGTCGATATTATATCAGAGTCGTCCTCGCTCGGGCTAGTTTTGCGATCACTTCTGGGATGAACTTATGTCCTTGACTCTGCCGGCTGTCCGAAGCTATGATGGCGAACTCCGGAGTGATGGAAAAAGATACTATTCAACACCCCAAAGGAAATTCAGATCCGATGGACGATATTTATAAGAGGCTGGCTAAGCATCTCGACGACATGCCGGGAGGGTTCCCCTCTACCGAAAGCGGTGTCGAACTTCGGATCCTCCGCCGTCTTTTTACTCCCGACGAAGCCGCATTAGCGCTGTCGTTGACGCTTCTTCCGGAGGAACCGGCCCACGTGGCCAGGAGAATTCACCTTCCGGTGGAAGAAACAGCGCGGCGGCTGGAGGAATTGGCCAAGAAGGGGCTGATCTACCGGATCCAGCCGCAAAACGGCCCTCCCCGATACTTGGCCTGGCAGTACGCGATCGGCATCTGGGAATTCCACGTCAACTCCCTTGACCCGGGCCTTGCCGAGGATATGGGGGAGTACATCCCGCGGTTGCTCAATATCGAAACCTGGAAAAAGGCTCCCCAGCTGCGCACCATCCCCGTCTCCCAGAGCATTCCGGTCGAGCATAAGGTCATGTCCTATGAGAGCGCCGAGTCGCTGGTGCGGTCCCATCGAAGAATCCTGGTCGCGCCCTGCATCTGCCGCCGGGAAAAACGGCTGGCCGGAGAAGGCTGCGACAGGCCCGAAGAATCTTGCTTGGTCTTTGGCCAGGGAACCGACTACTATCTGAGAAACGGGCTCGGAAGGCTGATTGACCAGGAGGAAGCGCTCGGCATCCTCAAAGAGGCCGATAGGGCGGGTCTGGTTTTGCAGCCGAGCAATTCTCAAAAAATCTCTAATATCTGCTGTTGCTGCGGCTGCTGCTGCGCGGTCCTGAGGACCATGAAGAAGCATCCCCAGCCGGCCAAGATCATTTCGTCCCCCTTCCGGGTGTCTGTACGGGCTGAGTCGTGCGATGGTTGCGGCATCTGTTTGGACCGCTGCCAGATGGAAGCGTTACGGCTGGGTGACGGCCGGGTCGTTGCCGATTGGAACCGCTGCATCGGCTGCGGACTCTGCGTTTCCACCTGCCCGACGGAGGCATTGAGCTTGGTGCGCAAGCCATCCTCCGAGCAGCCCGATGTGCCGGAGACGATGGTCAAAAGCTACCTGAGGCTGGCCCGGGCCAGGGGGAAGCTGAAGCCGGCCCGCCTGCTTAGGATGTGGATGAGGTCGAGACTCTAGACAACCGTTCTCTAGGAGGGCGCTTTCATCTTCACTGTTCACAATGAATTGACATCCAATCACGCTGCGACCTATTGTCCTTGACAATGGGACAAGTTGAAATATTCCTATTCCTCGCGGCTAAGAGCCCGGTTGACTTCGCACCCTTTCCTCTGATAACCTTGGCGCCAGTGAAATAAGGGGAATCTGGCGTGGCCAAGAAGTGCCCGAAGTGCCATTCGGAAAATACCGACACGGCCCGGTTCTGCAGCAACTGCGCAACGTCTTTGGACCTGACTGAGGATATCCAGTTCTCCCACACTCTGACTCTCGAGCCGCCGCTTGAAGAGTTAAGCACAGGATCGGTCTTCGCCGGCCGTTACCAGATCATCGAGGAGCTGGGCCGCGGCGGTATGGGCAGGGTTTACAGGGCCCTGGACAAGAAGATCAACGAAGAAGTGGCCCTGAAGCTCATCAAGCCGGAGATCGCCTCCGAAAGCAGGACCCTGGAGCGGTTCGCCAACGAGCTCAAGGTCGCGCGCAGGATAGCCCATAAGAACGTCAGCCGCATGTACCACCTCAGCGGGGAAAAGGGGACCCACTATATAACCATGGAGTACGTCCCCGGCGAGGACCTGAAGCGCATGCTCAGGATGTCGAAGCAGCTGAGCATGGCCACGGCGGTCGACATCGCCAAGCAGATCGCGGAGGGCCTGGCCGAGGCCCATCGGTTGGGCATCGTCCACCGGGACCTCAAGCCCGGCAACATCATGATCGACAGGGAGGGTGCCGCCCGGATCATGGATTTCGGAATCGCGCGGCTGCTCAGCGCTAAGGGGATCACGGGCGCGGGAGTAGCCGTAGGAACGCCCGACTACATGTCGCCTGAGCAGGTCGAGGGGAAGGAGGTCGACGGCCGCGCGGACATCTACTCGCTGGGCATCATCCTCTATGAGATGGTGACGGGGAGGGTCCCCTTCGAGGCGGACACGCCGTATGCGGTCGGCTACAAACACAAGAACGAGGTGCCCGTCAGTCCCAAAACCCTCAATCCCCAGGTCCCCGAGGACCTCAGCGGGCTCATTCTCAAGTGCCTGGAAAAGACGCCGGACAAGCGCTGGCAGACTGCGGACGAGTTGCGCGTCGGCCTTGAGAAGATCGAACAGGGCTTGCCGACGACCACAAAACTGACGACCGCTCCCAAGCGCACATCCCTGACTTCGAGGGAGATAACCATCAAGTTTACGGCGAGGAAGCTTATCGTCCCAGGGCTGGCTTTTGTCGCCCTCGTAGCGGCCATTTTCCTGGCCGTCGTGTTCCTGCCTCATCGCGCCCCCCGGCAAAGGGCCTCTCCCATCCATAAACAGGTCACCTTCACCGGTACGGCCTCCTCGCCGGCCATATCTCCGGACGGAAAATTCATCGCCTATATGGACAAAATCTCCGGCAACGAACAGAAAGTCATCATCCAGGACATGGCTGGGGGACAGACCATCGAGGTTTTCCGGGGCCGGGACTGCGGCGGGTTGCGCTGGTCGCCGGACGGCTCCGAGCTCTCGTTCTACACAGAAAAGAGCACGGATAAATGGTCCACTTTGATCGTCCCCCGGCTGGGAGGAAAAGCGCGCGAGTTCGAGGGGATCTTCATTTCGGACTGGTCTCCCGACGGGTCCCAATTCGCGTCCTGGTCGGACGAGAAAAAGCAGCTCTCGTTCACCAACAAGACCACTGGCGAATCGAGATCGATCTCTTTCGACAAATCGTTCCCGGCCTATAGCACGGACCTCGATTGGTCGCCCTCGGGGAAGTTCATTCTCCTGAGCATGTACGACGATAACGACAACTGCTCGATCTGGACCGTCTCCGCCGATGGCCGTCAGAAAAACAAGATCGTCGAGAACCCCCAGAAATGGTTCGGCTCCTCCCGCTGGTCTCCCCGCGGGGACGCCATCTATTACGTCCGTGAACAAGACCCGACAACGGACATCTGGAAGATCCCCATGTCCCCCGATACGGGGAGGCCCTCGAAAGCCGGGGTGCCCGTTTTCGAAGGACACCAGATCGGAGACTATTTCACGCTCACGAACGACGCCAAGAGCCTGGCCTACACGCGGGAAGTCTGGCATTCCAATCTTTGGCTTATCACGGTCGAAGGCTCGGGGAAGGGCCAGAGAGTCGATATCAGACAGCTTACGGCGGGGACCCAGCTGTCGATGGCTCCCAGCTTTTCCCCGGACGGGAAGCTCGTCGCCTATGGGCGGGGAAGCAACACGATGGAGATCTTCGTCATGCCGGCCGGAGGGGGGCCGTCTCAGCAGCTCACCTTCATGAATTCATGGAACTATTGCCCCGTGTGGTCTCCCGATGGGACGGAGATCGCTTTCGCCTCGAGCAGCGGAGACGTCAGCCGGATATGGAAGGTCAGCGCGAGCGGCGGCACGCCCCGTCAATTCGCCAAGGCCGAGGGCAGCTTTCCCGCGTGGGCCCCGGGCCCGAGGATCCTTTTCCAGGTAAACAACGGGACGAATCTCATGGCTCTCGACCAGGCCGCCGGAGAGGCGGCCTCCATATTTAAGACGGATACGGCCGGGGGAATGCTCTACCCGGTTTGGTCGCCGGAAGGCAAGCGGGTCGCGCTCCGCACGAAGGGGGGAACCGATGACGTCCCGAGCATCCGGCTCCTCAATCTCGAGGATTCATCCGAGGTCGTGCTCCTGAAAGGCGGTGCGCTCCCCTTCGGCTGGTCGCCCGACGGGAAACTGATCTATTCGTGGGAGTTGATCTCCGGAGGAGGCAAAGTCCTGACGATCTCCCCGGAGACCGGCCGGACCGATGTTTTATTCACCCTGCCGATGAGCCCGGAAATAGGGTATCTTGTGTTGCGCCCCCATACTGTCGACGGAAAACATTTCGTCTTCGAGGGACGCAGGACTCAGGCCGACGTCTGGGTGATAGAGAATTTCGATCCGGACATCAAGTAGAGGACGGGAAAAAGGGAGCTTAAGTGGCTAAGATTTGCCCCAAGTGCCAGACTGAGAACACCGACACGGCCCGATTCTGCAGCAATTGCGCCACATCATTGGGGGGAATCCGGAAAGCAGGGCCTTCCCTGACAAAGACTCTGGAAACCCCCATCGATGACCTGGCCCAGGGAACGGTCATCGGTGGCGAATACGAGGTCATCGAAAAGCTCGGCCGGGGCGGCATGGGCGAGGTTTATCGGGCCCTCGACAGGAACCTCGGCCGTCAGGTGGCCGTCAAGGTCCTGCCGGAGGAGTTCACCTCGGACCCGGAGAGGTTGGCCAGGTTCGAGCGCGAGGCCAAGCTCCTGGCGGCCCTGAATCATCCCAATATCGCCGCAGTCCATGAGCGTGCTGAAGAAGAAGGGCGGCGGTTCCTCATCCTTGAATTGGTCGAAGGAGAGACCCTGCAGACGCGGTTGGACAAAGGGGCGCTCAACTTCGAAGAGGCGCTGGAGACTTGCCGTCAGGTCGCCGCGGGGCTGGAAGCGGCCCACGAGAAGGGGATCGTCCACCGGGACCTGAAGCCGGGAAATATCATGATCGCCCCGGAGGGCCAGGTCAAGATCCTCGACTTCGGGCTGGCCAAGGCTCAAACCGGCGATACGACAGGCGTCGATATTGCCCATTCACCGACGATTACGGCCCAGATGACCGAGCCGGGCGCCATCCTGGGAACAGCGGCCTACATGAGCCCTGAGCAGGCGCGAGGACGGGCGGTCGACAAGCAGGCCGACATATGGGCCTTTGGCTGCGTACTTTACGAATGCCTGACGGGGAAGAGAGCGTATCAGGGAGAGACGGTATCGGATACCCTGGCGCAAATTCTGAAAGGCGAGCCGGACTGGAGCGCGCTCCCCGCGAGCGCCCCGACAAACATCAAGGTTCTCCTGCGCCGCTGCCTCCAGAAAAACCCCAGGGAGCGCTGGCACGATATTAGCGACGTGCGGATTGAGATTTCTGAAGCTATCACCCAGCCGCCGATCGAAGGGGCCGCGCCCACGAAAACCGTCAGCCGGCGCCGGATCGGTATAGCCGCACTCATCACTTTCATCATGACGGCGATCGGAGTCGCGGTCTTGACCTGGCATCTGAAAAAGCCGCCCGTCCAGCCTATCGTGCGCACGACTATCGATCTTCCGGCAGGACAGCAACTCCCGAGAGGAGCCCAGGGGCCCGCCCATACCGAAGTGGCTCTATCGCCTGATGGAAAATCGTTATTCTTCACCGCGAGCTCCGATGGGACTTCCAACAAATCCATGCTGTATTTGCGTCCTCTGGACGAAGCAGAAGCCGCTCCCATCCCGGGCACGGAAGGCGCTCGGGAGCCCTTCATCTCTCCGGATGGGCAGTGGGTCGGTTTTTGGGTACAGGGCAAACTCAAGAAAGTTTCCTCATCCGGCAGCTCAATCCCCACCGTGATGTGCGATTGCCCAAATATTCCTCAGGGGGCTTCGTGGAGCACGGACGGGCGCATCATCATCGGGACTGAAAACCTTGGCCTTCAGCTTCTTAATAACGAAGGAGGAAAGCTCAAGAGCATCACGACTCCTGACCGTACGAAAGAGACGTCCCATGTTCTGCCCTGCTTTCTCCCCGGAGGCAGGGGGATCCTTTTCAGTGTGAAAGAACACAGCTGGGGCACCCAGAGCAGAATAGAAAGCCTCTGGCTCGATTCGGGAGAGCGAAAAGTGCTGGTCGAGGACGCCGCCGATCCGCGTCTTACGCCCTCTGGATATTTCATTTTCGTGCGCGCTTCTACCTTGATGGCCGCGCCTTTTGATGCCGAAAAGGTTAAGTTACTGGGTCCTGCAGTCACAGTCGCCGAGGGAATTTTGCAAGCGAAGAATGCCGCCAGCAGTTCGGACAATTCTGGCGCTGGACAATTTCAGTTCTCCAGTTCCGGTCAACTCTTGTACGCCTCAGGCGGGATATTCCCCGACCCTGAGACCCACACCGCTTGGCTTGACCAGGCAGGAAAAGTCAAGCCGGTCGCTGCCTTGGACCGTAAGCCGATCATCTCTGTGCGTCTTTCTCCGGACGGAAAGTCCTTCGTGTATAGAACCTTCTGCAAAAAGGCTGAGATTTGGGTCTATGACACGGGTCGGGGGACTTCGCGCATTCTCACCCAGGGGGGACGCGCGATGTTCATGAGCTGGACTCCGGATGGGGGGCGCATCACGTGCGCCTATTCTAAGGCCGGCGTCCCGAATATTTTTTGGGTGCCTACCGACGGCAGCGGCGTGCTTGAACCGCTAATCAGGAGTGAGAACACCCTTCAGGCAGGGTCCTGGTCGTCGGACGGACGATACTTTCTTTATATCGAAGCGCATCCCACTCAAGACAAAAACATCTGGGTGTTTGACAAAGATGAGAAGAAGTCCGTGCCGCTTTTCGCTTCAGACTACGATGAATCGTATCCGGAGTTTTCTCCGGACGGCCGCTATCTAGCCTATTGCACGGATGAGACAGGCCATATGGAGGTTTATGTCACTACATTTCCGGTACCGAGCAGGAAAATCCTGGTATCTACTGAGGGAGGGGTTGCCCCGGTCTGGGCTTCCAACGGGCAAAGGCTCTATTATTGGAGCTCGGACTGGAACAAGCTGATGGCCGTTGAGGTGACTACAGACCCGACGTTCATTGCCGGAACCCCACATTATCTGTTTGATTTTCCGTTGCGCTCGGCATCATACCTGAGGCCTTATGATATCACTCGCGATGGCACCCGATTCTTGGTTGTTGGACGAGAAGAGGTCAAGCCCGTAGAGGGGACGCGTTTGATCCTGGTGCAGAACTGGTTCGAGGAGGTCAAGCGCCTGGTCCCGGCAAAGTAGAATCGATCGGAAA
The DNA here is from genome assembly GCA_017886205.1 of Candidatus Aminicenantota bacterium. GTDB lineage: Bacteria > Acidobacteriota > Aminicenantia > Aminicenantales > UBA8522 > UBA8522. The sequence goes on from JAFNEO010000050.1 coordinate 17,983, forward strand.
TCCGCCCGGCTCGGAATATCGCTCAACCAGCGAATACAAACACAATAATTCCCGTGTCATTGCGAGGAGTCCTGCTCCAGTGGGACGACGAAGCAATCTCAAGAAAATGAGAGATCGCCACGCTGCGCTCGCGATGACAATGTAAAGATATTTAATACGTTTGTACACGCGTGTCCCATTATAAGTTGAACGAA
>JAFNEO010000051.1:0-21051 GCA_017886205.1 Candidatus Aminicenantota bacterium
AAAGCCATCCTCCGCCTGAGCCTCGGTTACCTTTTTCGTGATTCAACAGATCCTCGGTCGGCTACATATAAGATGATTCAATGCGATTGCTGGATAAATCGCTTTAGGTTTGCTATGATATCGCCTTATGAACAAGAGTAGGTCTTTCCATTATGGGATTTTGGGCCTGTTCCTTCTTTTGTTCTTCCTCAACACCGTTTCCCATGATTATTTTTGCCACGAGGAGCTGCATACTGTTTGCGGTCCATTGCACTCAATCTTCAAATCCCCTGAGCCGTCTATCGCGGCAAACATATTTTTCCTCCCTCCCTCTTTGCCACTCTTCATATGGAATCATGGCCATATTTTCCGTCCTGATTTCATCAAGAATATTTTTCACCCGCCTGATTGATTTTTCGTCTATCCACCATCCGTCCTTTTGAGTTCTTTCCCGGATTGGAGGTTCAGAATGAGAGACCTTACGATTTTAGCGATTTTGTCCCTGATATTGCTGCAGGCGCCAGGAAGCTTTGCCGGCGCCACCGACGACCTGACCCTTGAGCAAGCCATTGACCTCGCTCTCAAGCAAAACCCGGACATCCTGGCCGCCCAGAAAGAAATTCTTGCTTCCCAGGGCCGGCGGCTGCAGATGCAGGCCTTTCCTGAGCCCCAAGTTGTTTTGAGAAACGAAGGGATCCCCTTCAGCTCTGGTGATAGGATAAAGGCTGAAAAAGAAATCAGCTTTGGGGTCGAGCAGCCTTTCGAATTCCCGGGGAAAGTATCGCTACGGAGGAAGATCGGCCAATTCGGGGAGAAAATTGCTGCCTATGAGCTCGCCCGGGTCCATCTCCTCATCACGGCCAGAGTCAAGGAGGCTTACTATAAAGCTGTCCTTAGCCAAAAGGCCATCTCGGCTCTGGATGAGACAGCCAAGCTCCTCGACGAATTCATCGCCAGCGCCACGTCCAGATATCAGTCCGGCGGAGGCCTTTACCTCGATGTCCTTCGCGCCCGGGTCGAAAAAACGAGGCTCCAGAACGAGCTCATCGAGACCAGAAAAGATTTATTGTTGGACAAGGCCCATTTGAACCTCCTCCTGGGGAGAAAAGGGGATGAGCCCCTGGAACTTCGGACAGAATTAGCATACGCTCCTCTCGCCAAGGACCTTCCTGCTATCCAGGAAGAAGCCCTCAAGACGAGGCCCTCCGTCCAGATTGCCTCGCTCAAACTGGAACAAGCTCAGGTAGGCCTGAAGCTGGCGCAGAAGGGCAAGCTCCCTGATTTCTCGGTCGGGCTCTACACCCCCAGCCTGAGAACAGGGGCCTGGGGTTTTTCCCTCGCTATCTCTGTTCCTCTCTACTGGTGGAAAAAGCAAAAGGGAGAAATTCTCGAGTCCGAAGCCAAAAAAGAAATCGAGGCCATCTCCGCTCGAGCCGTGGAGCGGCGCATCATGACCAGAATTGGAGAGGCCTATGCTGCCGTGAAATCTTCGGAGGAGCAGGTCAAAGTCTTCGAGACAATACTCCTGGCCGAGGTCGAAGACCAGGTTAAAATGAGCATCACGCAATATCAGTATGGACAGACCGATGCTTTGAACATCCTGGACATCACCCGGACTTACCTCACGACGAAACTCGAGCACTTGAAATCTCTTTATCTTTACCTTGTCTCCCTGTCTGACCTTGAACAGGCGGGTGAGGAATATGAGTGAGGAGTACAGCCATGGAAAAAAGGACATCCTTTGCCCTTGTTGTGTTTATCGCCTTGGCCTTCTCATTATCAAGATGCAAGGCCCAGAAAACCGAAGAGACTGCGCTTCGAACCGAGACCAGCGCCACACCTTCGGTCATCACCTTGACTGAAGGCGCCATGAAGATCGCCGGAATTCAAATAGAAAAAGCCGAGCGCCGGCAGGTCCCGCTGAAGATTCATGCGGCGGGAGAGATGACGTTTAATCAGAAAAGACTGATGAACCTCACCTCCCGCGTGGCGGGCCGGGTGGAAAACGTTTTTGCCTATCTGGGCGACCGCGTGAAAGAAGGGGATCTCCTTCTTTCTCTCTACAGCCCGGACTTTTTGATGGCGCAAGCGGAGTTTCTCCAGGCCGGGGAGAGGCTCAAAAGGTTCACCAAAGATAATCTGGGGGAGGAAATTCCCGCTGCCGAGTCGCTACTCGATTCGGCGAAGAGAAAGCTCCTGCTGTTAGGAATGAAAGAAGCCGACCTGAAAGAGCTCGAGGAGACTCGTCAGATCAAGCCCCTTCTCCCTGTCAGCGCGCCTTTCTCCGGGACCATCATTGAAAGTCCCATCGTCCTGGGAGACCAGATTGCTGTGGGCGCAGGCCTCTTCAAGATCGCCGACCTCTCGCTCCTCTGGGCCCATGTTCATATCTATGAGAAAGACCTGGCCCTGGTCAAACCGGGAACGCCCTCCCTGGTTAAGGTCCAAGCCTATCCTGACCAATCTTTCCAGGGGACCATGACCCTTTTGAACGATGTTGTCGATGAGAAAACGCGCACTGTCATCGGACGAGTGGAAGTTCAAAACACCCGCGGTCTTCTGAAGCCCGGGATGTACGCCGAAGTAGAATTGACCCTGCCCTCGAACGCCGAGGCTCTTCTCGTCCCGGCATCGGCCGTTCAGGATCTCGAAAATAAGAAGGTCATTTTTATCCCGGCGGGGGAGCGGTCGTTCCGCTTCCAGGAAGTTGAGGTCGGGCAGAAGCTCCACGACCTGATTGAGGTCGTGAAAGGACTTTCACCCGGAGATACTTATGTGCGCGATGGATTTCTTCTCAAGTCAGAATACTTAAAGAAGAATCTTGAGGTCGAATAACATGATCGAGAAACTTCTGGCCTTTTCTTTGCGGCAGAAACTCCTCATCGGCGTCTGCGTCATTCTGGTGGTCGGGGCAGGCGTATATTCTTTTCTGCGGCTTCCCATCGACGCTTGGCCAGACGTAACCAATATCCAGGTCGAGATCATCAGTTCCTCGCCCGGCCGCTCCCCCTTGGAGGTGGAAAAGTTCATTACTTTTCCGATCGAAGTCGGTCTTCGCGGCCTTCCGGGTTTGGTCCAGTTGCGCTCGATATCTAAGTTCGGGTTGTCGGTGATCACGGCCGTGTTTGAAGACGGGGTCGATATCTATTTTGCCCGGCAGCTAGTGCTCGAGCGGTTAATCGAAGCGAAGGACAGAGTGCCGGAAGGGGTCGAGATCACCATGGGGCCTGTGGCGACGGCCATGGGCGAGATTTACCAGTATACCCTGGAAGGGAACGAGCCGGCTGAGAAAGAGAAGGAGGTCGGCTACCTCACGGAACTCCGCACCATCCAGGATTGGGTCATCAGCCCGCTTCTTAAAACCGTGCCGGGCGTCAATGAGGTGAACTCTTTCGGAGGCTATATCAAGCAATATCATGTCCTCGTTGAGCCGGAGAAGCTGCGAAAATTTGACCTTACACTCAGCGATGTCGTCGAAGCCCTGAAGAAGAACAACCAGAATGTCGGAGGGAATGTCCTGGAAAGAAACTCTCAGCAGTTTCTCGTCCGCGGGCTGGGACTGCTTCAGAGTGTTGAAGACATCAAAAGCATCGTCCTCAAGGCCGAAGGGGGAATTCCGGTGTTCATCCGCGATGTGGGCGAAGCCCATGTCGACACGGCCGTTCGCCAGGGAGCGTCGATCAAAAACGGTGAGGGGGAAGCGGTGGGCGGCATTGTCCTGATGCTTCGGGGCGCCAACAGCCGGGACGTCGTCCGCCAGATCGAGAAAAAGGTTGAAGAGATCAATTCCGGCCATGTCCTTCCCGAAGGATTAAGAATCGTTCCGTTTTACGAGCGGTCGGATATTGTCAGTAAGAGCATCCACACCGTAACTGAAGCGCTGCTCATCGGCGCCATTCTCGTCATCTTTGTCCTCTATCTTTTCTTGAGGAGTTTCCGGGGCTCTTTCATCGTCGTCCTTGCTCTGCCGATGGCGGCCCTTTTAACCTTCATCATCATGAAACAGACGGGCCTGACGGCCAACTTGATGTCCCTGGGCGGTCTGGCTATCTCTGTCGGGATGATCATCGATGCGACCATCATCCAGGTGGAAAATGTCCAGAGGCATCTTTCCGAGACGGGCGCTTCCAAGCACAAGCTGTCCACCGTTCTCAAGGCGGTTATAGAAGTCAGGAAGCCCAGCATTTTTGGAGAATTGATCATTGCCTTGACTTTTATTCCGATCATGACCCTACAGGGAATTGAAGGAAAAATGTTCTCTCCCCTCGCCATTACCGTCTCCATCGCGCTTCTCTCGTCCCTCATCCTTTCGATCTTTGTCATCCCCGCGGCCTGTCTGACTGTCCTTAAACCTGCGCCCGAGAAGAAGAGCTTTCTTGTTCAGGGAGCGAAAAAAGTTTACCTTCCGGTTTTGGGCTGGGGATTAAAGCACAAGCTAATCATTCTCGCAGTTGCATGCTTTCTTGTTATTGCCAGCATCATGATTATCCCCAGACTGGGAACAGAGTTTATCCCGATCATGGACGAAGGCGCTTTCGATATGGATATCCAACTCTTGCCCGGGATCTCTTTAGACAAGTCGCTGGAAATCAGCCGGGAAGTGGAACGGACGCTCAAGAAATTCCCCGAGCTTGAGACCATTGTTTCGAGGACGGGTCAGACAGGGATCGCTCTGGAAGCGCGGGGAGTGGAAAAAACTGGTTATGTAGGAGCACTTAAGCCACGCTCCGAATGGACCTCGGCCAAGACCCGGGAAGAGTTAACCAACAAAATGCGCGAGTCCATGTCGGACTTCCCCGGCATGGCCTTCACGTTCAGCCAGCCTATTGCCTGCCGCATCGATGAGCTTGTGGCCGGAACCCGGGCTCAAATTATCATCAAGATTTTTGGGGATGACCTTGAGGTCCTCAGGGACAAAGCGGATGGAGTCACCAAAGTCATCTCCAAGATTCGAGGCGTCAGAGACCTCGTCGTAGAAAGAGTCTCCGGCCAGCCCTATATTTCGGTCGAAATCGACCGGAATAAAATCTCGCGTTATGGGATGAGCGTTAATGATGTCCAGATGATCATCGAAACGGCCGTAGGCGGAAAGCCGGTCACTCAACTTTATGAAGGAGAAAAATACTTTGATATCCTGGTCAGGTTTCCCGAAGAGCTGCGTAACTCCATCCAGGATCTGGAAAACGTCCTTGTCGATTCCCCGTTGGGCTATCGGATACCCTTGGGCAGCCTGGCCACAGTCCGGGAAGTCGAAGGCCCTGTCCAGATCAGCCGGGAATACGGCAAGCGCCGGATCGGGATTGAATGCAACATCTCCGGCCGCGACATCGGAGGTTTCGTGGGCGAGGCTAAGCATAAAATCCAGGCCCAAGTGAAACTGCCGTCCGGCTATTACCTCACCTGGGGCGGCCAGTTTGAGAACCAGCAGCGGGCGATGAAAAGGCTGATGATCATTGTCCCCATGACCATCGGGATCATCTTCTTCCTGTTATTTGTCACCTTCAATTCCATGAAGCTGGCCACTCTGATCCTGCTCAATCTGCCGTTTGCCTTGATCGGAGGCGTTTTTTCTCTATATTTGGCGGGACTTTACCTTTCTGTCCCGGCCTCGGTCGGGTTTATCGCCCTATTCGGGATCGCTGTCTTGAACGGAGTCGTGATTGTCTCTTACATCCATCAGATCTACCAGGACGGCCTGCCTCTTTCAGAGGCGATCATCAAAGGATGTGAACGCCGGCTCAGGCCGGTCTTGATGACCGCTTCCATCACCGTCTTCAGTCTGGTGCCTTTGCTTTTTGCCCAGGGGCCGGGATCAGAGATCCAGAGGCCTCTGGCGGCTGTGGTGGTGGGCGGGCTCGTGACCTCAACGCTGCTGACGCTCCTGGTTCTACCAGCCCTTTACAGCTGGTTTGAAGCCAAGAGAGAAGAAGTCGAAATCTAGGGAGACCCAACATGAAGGAAATCAAAGCCATTATCAAGCCGGCAACCTTGGAAAATGTCCTGGTGGCCCTCGGACATATCGAGGGACTTCCCGGCATCACGATTTCCGAAGTCAAGGGTTTTGGAAAAACAAAAAAAGCCATTCTTAAAGAAAAATCCCTTGATGAGATCCTTAAACATGAAAACAAGATCAAGCTGGAAATCGTTGTTCCGGATGAACTGGCAGAGTCGGCGGTCAAGGCGATCGAAGAAAACGCAAGAACCGGGAGCAAAGGGGACGGCAAAATATTCCTCTCTGAGGTCCTCGACGTCGTGAAGATCAGAACGGGAGAGAGGGGCCGCAGCGCGATTTGATAGGGGCGGCTGATCTTTAGGAAAAGGGGCAAAAAAAAGCCGATTTTCTCGGAGTTGTCGCGACAATGACAATTAGCGTGCTGCCGGTGCTGTTCGGGTTTATCGGGGCGAAGAAAAACGCAGGCGGGATACTTTAGCTGGCCGACTCGTATTTGATTTCGGTCTCGACCGTGAAAAATTTATAGTTTTTATAGAGGATGGATATTTCGGCATTGACAAGTTTTCGTCTGTCTTTCTCGATATAAGCGTTTTCTGTATAACTCCGGCTGGGAAACCGAAGACCGTTTTTCTCGAACCCGTATTCAGAATAGGCGGTGATCTGCAGCGCGGCGTCGTGGATCTTGGCCCATTCATCGGCACTCTGGAAATTCCCGAGCGATCTTTGGTCCCAGACGATTTTCAGGACGCTGCCGTCGTCCTCCCTGATCCAGATCTTCCCGTAGCAGTGGGGGGTGGTGAGAAAAGGCTTCGGCGTCGCCTCGACCACCACCGCTTTTTCCTTGTTGATGGTGTCTTCTCCGACGAGTTGAAAATCATGATAGGCCTGCCAGGCTTTGCTCAGGAGTCCGACCGGCCCGAAGAGGACGTTTTTATATTGGAACATGACCGTGTTCAACGAGGAGTCCCGGATATTCGCTTTTTCTCCATTGACCGAGACGAGGTTTCTCTTCTCTCTTGTCTCCTGGTCCTTGCGGATGAATTGATAGTCGTAAAGATAGATATCGGTGTGCGGAGTATAATAGCGGGCCATCTCGGTCACTTCTTCAAGGCAGACAAAATCGAGGGCGGCATTATCCAGCCTTTGGCAATATTCCCCTGATTTTTTTAGGATCGCGGCCAGCCTCGACGGGACTGCCTGTTCCCGGGTGTTTGGCTGGCGGCCGATGGAAAAAAGCGCCAGGAAAATGAGAATGCCACAATGCGAGACCATTGGCTTTTGCTGGCCGGTCATTTTTTTTCTTCTCTCAATTCTTGCTGGGACTGTCGTTCGCTAATCCCCCGGTATCATGATAGGGCGGGACGAGAAGGCCTGTCAAGTCTACAGGAAGGCCCGGCATTCTCAAACGATTCTGCGAATCTCTCAACTGGAGCGTCAAAAGGTAGATGTCTCCGGTGGAGGTCGGAGCGAGGACAGAGAGCGAATTTTCGCGCCGGGGAAAATTCGCGTCTTTTGAGGGATTCGCCCGAGCCCATTTTTTCAGAATAGTCGAAATTTCGATATAATAGAGAACCTTCAGGAACGAACAGAGGACGCAGGAGACAGTCGATCCGAGAGCTGGCGACGACGGCCATTTGTTTCGCCGTGCTATGTCTTCTCCTTTATTTTGAACGGCGGGCCGTGAGGCGGAACTCCCGGCGCATCCCGCTCCGCGTCGCCATCACCGGGACGAGGGGGAAATCGACGGTCACCCGGATGATCGCGGCCGCGCTCAAAGAAGCCGGGTTTTCAGTGCTGGCCAAGACGACCGGATCGAACCCCGTTTTTATCCTCCCCGACGGCCGGGAGGAGGGAGTTGTGCGGCGTGGTCTGCCGACGATCCTGGAGCAGAAAAGGCTCATTCAGAAAGCCGCCAACCTCGGCGTCCGCGCCCTGGTGACGGAGATGATGAGCATCCAGCCCGAGTGCCTGGCCGTCGAGTCCCGCCGCCTCCTCCAGCCTCAGTACCTCGTCGTGACCAATGTACGGCTCGACCACCGGGAAGAGATGGGACAATCCAAGGCAGAAATCGCCCGGAGCTTATCTGCGGCCATCCAGTCCGGGACGACGGTATTTGTCCCGGAGAGCGAATGCTATCCGGAATTTGAGCTCACCGCCGGGCGCGTCGGAGCGAAGATCACTCTGGTGAACACGGCGGCCGGCTCCTTCTTTGATGAGGACAGCCGCCTGGCCGCAGCCGTGGCCTCCCATCTCGGGATTTCGACATCCGTAGCCCACCGAGGGATCTCAGCAGCCACGGCTGATTTTGGGAGCCTTAAGGCCTGGGAAGCCGAACTCGGCGTCCCCCCGGCGACCTGGACGCTGGTGAGTGCTTTCGCGGCCAACGAGCCGGAGTCGAGTCGGCTGATCCTCACCGATCTCGAGAAGAGACTCACCCCGAACGGCCGGCCACTCGTCGGGATCCTGAACTTCCGTGCCGACCGCGGCGACCGCACCCGGCAGTGGCTGGACGCCCACGGGCAGGGCTTTTTTTCCGGATTCCGGAGTGTGTACGTGGTCGGCGCTCATGTCCATTCCCTGAACATCCGAAGAAGAGCCGGCCGGCCGCCTTCCCTCACTCCTCTTCCGGACCGTACCCCCTCGGTCATTATGGAAAAGATCGCCGCCGCTGAGAGCGCTTCGCCCCTGCTTATCGGCCTCGGGAATATCGGCGGGATAGGAGAAGCTCTGGTCGAACATTGGCAGAGGATCGGGAGGCCCCATGCACTTTGAGACGATCTTTATCGGCCTGGCGGTGGCGCTCCTCTACACCGAGGTCACGGGCATCTACCCTGGGGGCATCATCGTCCCCGCCTTCCTGGCCCTTTCCCTCGACCATCCGGCCCGGGCGCTGGCGACGGTCGCCGTCGCCTGCTTGACTCTTCTAATCTACAGGCTCCTGGCTCGCTACCTCATCCTCTTCGGCAAGCGTCGGTTCGTCATCATCCTCCTCGCCGGCGGGCTGCTTTCTCAGCTCTTCGCTCTGGCCATGCCGAAGCTCCTGGCCGCTCCGGCGGAATTCCAGGTGATCGGTTTCATCATTCCCGGGTTACTGGCGAACAACCTGGAGCGGCAGAGATTCCTGCCGACGCTTGCCTCCCTGGTCACGGCGACCGCCATCACCTATTTCCTGGCCGGCCTCATCCGGACGGTGTTCTGAGCATAAAGCCATGCGCTTAAAACATAGAGACACCGTGCTCTATGCGCTCGGTTTTTCCAGCCTCCTTTTCTTGGCCGCCGCCCTTGTCTTGGCGCGGAGGCCGCTTGAAACCAAGGACGAGATGCTGGCCGCATCGCGCCGTATGAAGGAGGCCATCAAGGCGGTCCGAGACTGCCGCGAGAGCAAGGACATTCGCATCGAACCGGCCAAGGACATCAACCTCACCGGGCTCATCGGTCTGGAGACTTCTCTGATCACGACCTCTCTCGGCAACTTGGAAGCAAAAAGAACGGCGACCAACCCCAATTTTGCCGGGCTCATCACCTTGCTCCTCCACCAGGCTGGGGTCCGCAGGGGGGACACGGTCGCCATCGGGGCCTCGAGCTCATTCCCCGCCTTGATCATCGCCTCGCTCTGCGCGGTCCAGGCAATGGAGCTTCGGGGGCTTCTGATCTGCTCCCTGGGGGCGTCCCAATGGGGGGCCAATCATCCTGATTTCAATTGGCTGGATATCCTGGCCTGTCTCAACCGATCAGACCTCTTGTCCGCAAGACCCGTCGCACTCTCATTGGGTGGGGATGGCGATGTGGGGAAGGATATAAGCCCGGAAGGCCGGGATCTGCTTCTTCGCTTGGGCCGGGAGACGGGACTGGCCTTCCTCTCTGAGCCCGACCTCGAGAAGAACGTCCGGGAACGCCTCCGGATCTTCGAGAGGGCAGCCGGGGACGCGGGTATTGAAGCTTTTATCAACATCGGGGGGAGCTACGCGAACATGGGGACGGACTCGAAAATCCTGAAGGTCGGACCCGGGCTGGCGACGTTTTCCGAGATCCCGCCGCCCGAGCGGCGCGGAGTGATCTTCGAGATGGCGGCCCGCCGCATCCCGGTCATCCACCTGCTCTATGTCAAAGGGCTTTGCGATCGCTACGGGCTTCCCTGGGACCCCTCGCCTCTACCCGAACCCGGACAAGGAGCCGTCTATGAAAAGAAAGAGGTCGATCCGATAAGCTTCTTGATCCTGGCGGGAGCCTATTTTCTTCTGATCGCGATCGTCCTGGCTATCGCCGCCAGATTATGATGCTGACAATACACTGATAGGACTCGAGCCTGTCCCGGTCCTGGCAGATACCGCGCTCGATCGTGAGCCGGCCGAGCGGATAATCTTCCCAGCGGTAGAGGGTAAGGTCGTTGCGTGAGCCGGTGAGCGAGGCCAGCTCCTGGACGGCGGTCTTGACCTTGGGGAGACCGAGATACTCCAGGATCCGGTTGACCGAATAAACGTCCTTGATGTGGAAATATTGTGTCTTGGCGTCATAGCTCAAGGAGAGTTTTGGCCCCGGGCTTTCGAAGTAATAACGGATGTAGCTGTTCCTGCCGGACACATCTTCCTCTTTATTGTAGATATAATTGGGCGCTTTCTCCGGGAAGAAGGTGGCCTTGAACTGGGTCCGGATACCGGTCCAGGTGAGGGTTTCGGATTCGGTCCTCTGGAGGTAGTAAAAAACGGCGCCCAGAAGGAGGAGGATGAGCGCGGCCCGGAGGAGGTTCTCGTACTCCCGCTTCACCATCACCCGGATGATCCAGATGACGCAGAGCAAGAGCAAGACAAGGATGATGTTTTTAAGGAGCGCAACCTGCATCTCGATCTCCTATCCCGTTGTGGCCATTATAACAAAAAAGGGATGATCGCCCAAGGGCTGTCTTTTTTTCCTTTTCCCCCATCGAAAGCGTAGAATGGATGGCTTCAGGAGGAATTCATGTTCAAGCGCATCGCCCTTTCTTTAGTCGCAGTCGTCGTCCTTTCTGCCGCGTCGGGACAGACCGCGCAACAGGCCGGCCCCGAAACGCTTTTGCCCCTGTCCGTGCTCAGGGATATCATCAACGAGGTCTCGGGCGACCTGGCCTTCCAGAATGAGGTCCTTCTAGCCGGCGTCTACCGGAACAGGCTCCCTCAGGAGTACGGGAGCACCTATTTTGAGACCGATTTCATCCTCAGGAAACTCAAGGAATACGGCCTCCAGGACTCGGAGACGATCGACCTGCCGACACGCTCGGAGAAAACTTGGGATGCCGAGTCGGCCGAGCTCTGGATAACCAAGCCGGAGCTCTTCAAGATCGCCGACCTCAGGGAGGTCCCGGCTTCCCTCTGCTCGGGAAGCGCGACCACCGACACTGTCGCCGAGCTCGTCTATGTCGGGCCAGGGGACCGGGAGAGTTTTTACATAGGAAAGGACGTCAAGGGCAAGATCGTCCTGGTCAACGGGATGCCGGAAATGGCCAGGCGACTGGCCGTGGAAAAATTCGGGGCCCTGGGTCTCATCGGATATGACTCCAGCCATCCCGAGCACGATCCCGACCAGGTGGGATGGAGTTCCATCCGCGTCTCCGAGAAGGACAAGCCGACCTTCGCTTTCATGGTCTCTACCAGGCAAGGGCAGGGGCTCCGGGATTCGCTGGAGAGAGGGCCCGCGATCGAAATCCGCGCCGTCTGCAAAACTCAGCAGGTGCCTTACAAGGAACAGATGGTCGCGGCCCTTCTGTCGGGCCAAGATTTTCGGGAGGAAGAGCTCGTCTTCACGGCCCATCTTTTTGAGGGGTTGACCATGCGGGGGGCCAATGACAATGATAGTGGGTGCGTGGCTGTCCTGGAGACCGCCCGCTCCCTCATGAAGCTCGTCTCTGACGGCAAGATCCCACGGCTCCGCCGGTCGGTCCGTTTCCTTTTCGTCCCCGAGATCAGCGGCACGGCCGCCTATATCCAGAAGTATCCCCAGATCGCCAAACGGTTCTTCGCCAACATCAACGAGGATATGGTCGGCGAGGCGCTGGCCTTGAATAAGTCCTTCTTCAACCTGGAGCGGACGCCCGATTCCCTGCCGTCCTACCTCAACGATGTCCTCGAGTCGATCGTCAGATGGGTCGGGGCCACCCAGAACGGAGAGTTCGGGGATGAAGGCGACAGGCCGGAAATCGTTTCCCCGACCGGAACGAGGGATCCCTTCTACTTTTCGGTGATCGGGTTCGCGGGAGGAAGCGACCACGTCGTCTTCAACGACGGAGGGGTGGGTGTGCCCTCCGTGACTTTCAACTGCTGGCCCGATATGTGGTACCACACGAGCCACGACACTCCGGACAAGTCCGACCCGACCCAGCTCAAGAGGGCTGTTTTTATCGGTGTCGCGGCGGCCGCTTTCCTGGCCAACGCCGGGCCCTTCGAGGTCCAGAAAATGGCGGCCGAAACATCGGGCCGGGCCATCGGACGGCTGGGCCTGGAAAAGCTTAAGGCAGAGAAAATGATCGTTGACGCCGAGCCTGAAGATATTCACGCGGCCCTGAAGGAAGCGCTGAACATCGTCAACCAGGGGTTCGACCGGGAGAAAGCAGCCGTCGCTTCTCTCCGGTTTTTCATTAAGAGTGACGCTGTGCTGGAGGCGATGCTGAGGGCCAGGATCAAGAGCTTGGAGGACCTTCGGCCGCTTTTTCTTGGCGATGCGGAAATGACCTACCGGCTGTGCTGTCAGAGAGAGAATTTGAAACCTCAGAAGCCCAGCCTGAGCGAGGTGGAGCTCCGGCTGGCTAAGCTGGTCCCGGAGCGGACCGAGAAGATGCGCGGCTATTTCAACGCCTGGGAGTTCTATCAGAAGGTCAGAGAAATGAAAGTCCCCCCGACCTACCGGATCGGCCGGGCTGATTTCGAAGTCCCGAACTTCATCGACGGCCGACGCAGCATCCTGGATATCCGCAACGCGGTCTCCGCCGAGCACGGCCCCGTTGGACTTGAGGGCGTGGAAAACTACATCCTTCTTCTGGAAAAAACCGGGTTCGTGAAGATCGAGAAAAGGTGATAAGGCTGGGTCCTGTCACGGCGCGTCCCCGTCCGTCCTCGCCTAAGACCCGCCCACCCGCCACCATCGGCTGCGGGCGGGCGGGGACTGGCGCCGTGCCACCCAGCCTAGCTAAAATAAAGGAGACGGGAAGAATGAGGCAGACGATGAAAATTTTTCATCTGGGCATAATCTCTTGTTTGGTTTTAGTTGCTTTCGGCACTCCAGTCCTGGCTGCCGCCCAATCGGCCACTCAACAAAAGGAGATGAAGCCGGAGGTGGTGTCGCTACTGGGGAGGAAGCTCTACGCGGTGCCGGCCGAGGGAGAGGAGCTGGCCAAGCTCCAGGCGAACCTCGAAGAAGCCATCCGGGCCGTCGAGGCAGATCCGGACAATCCTGAATCCTTCATCGCCTACGGCCGGGCCCTGGCCGGGCTGTGGCGCTATCACGAAGCCATCGAGGTCTATTCCAAGGGGATTACGGCCCATCCTGGCGAAGCCATGCTCTACCGGCACCGCGGGCACCGGTATATCTCCATCCGTGATTTCGACAAGGCGGCCTCCGACCTGGCCAAGGCGGCGGCTCTCAATGAGAAGGACTTCGACATTTGGTATCACCTGGGACTGGCTCATTATCTTCGAGGTGAATTCGATGAAGCCCGAGCCGCCTACGAGAGCTGCTTGAAGGTCGCAGCTGACGACGACGCCAAGATCGCCGTGTCCAACTGGCTCTATGCCACGCTGCGACGCCTCAACCGAAAAGATGACGCGGCCAAACTCCTCGGGGGGATCAGCGCCGAGATGAAGGTCGAAGAGAACATGTCCTACCTGAACCTCCTCCTTTTCTTCAAAGGCCTGAAGACCGAAGAAGGAGTTTTGACCTGGGCGGCGAATTCGGAGCTCGATGCCGCGACCGTCGGCTACGGTATCGGCTGCTGGCACCTGTACTCAGGGCAGAAGGAGAAGGCCCGCGGCTTCTTCGAGAAGATCGTGACCGGACGCTACTGGCCGGCCTTCGGTTTCATCGCTGCCGAGGCCGAGCTGGCCCGAATGAAATAGGTATTCAGGATTTCAGGAGTCCGGCCAGCTTCTGGCAATTGCTGACGGCGTAGGCCTGGTAATCGTTATTGAAATAGACATAGCACTCTTCAGCTTTCACCTGTTTGATCGTCTCCGCCCATTGGGCAAGCTCTTCGTCGGTGTAGTTATAACGGTGTCCGCCGGTAAGGCCGTGAAACCGGAAATAGGCGACGGGCGAAGTCTCGACCGGAGACCCGGGCACCTGGCCGGAGGAGACGGTGCAGAACGTCACGCCATGGGACCGCAGTCTCTCCCATACAGATTCGTCATACCAGCTTTCGTGACGGAACTCGATGACGTTCTTGAACTCCGGGGAAAGCGTCGAGAGGAACTCGTCGAGAAGTCCCAGGTCGCGCGTGATCGAGGGCGGAAGCTGGAAGAGGATGCAGCCGAGCCTCTCCCGGAGCGAGCCAGCCAGGATGTTGAAATAGTTGACCTCGCTCTTGACGTTGCGCAGCTTCTTGAGGTGGGTGATCTGCCGGTTGGCCTTGAGGGTGAAGCTGAAGTGGGCAGGTGTCCGCTCCAGCCACCCGCGGAGAGTCTCCGGCTTGGGGAAACGGTAGAAGGTCATGTTGATCTCAACGGTGGCGAAATGGCTGGCGTAGAAGGGCAGCCAATCAGAGGAGGGCAGGTCGGACGGGTAGAACCGGTCCTTCCAGCCGGGGTAGCTCCAGCCCGAGGTCCCAAGGTGATAGGTCGCTGCCATCTGCGGTCGCCGTCCTTATACTCTCATAGTATTATATTGGATTCCTCAGCCGCGTAAATTCCTTTTTTCTGCCTTGCCGCCCAAGATTATTAGAGTCTTTTTTATAGAATGATCAGCACCAGAGAGTAATAAGAATGGGTGGCACGGCGCCAGTCCCCGCAACGCCCGGAGCGGAAGGGGTTCCCCACGGGGGGATGGGTGGAGCGAGGACGGACGGGGACGCGCCGTGACAGGACCCGTTCATTTCATAAAGACATTGACGCGGATTAACGGGATTGCAGGATTGCTTTTTTGCCCGGCGTTTCATAAGATTTGGCCACCGGAGTCCAGGTTGCTTGAAGCCGTGCCCCCAAAAAAACGCCGCCGGTTCGCTTTGCTGGGAACCATCACCCATGATGTGATCACCCAGGCCTCCGGCCGTGTCCTCTCGGGCGAAGGCGGCATCCTCTACCAGGCCGCAGGGTTGTGCGGCTTAGGTCAGTATGTCACCCTCTACACCCATGTCGGCAAGGACCTCTTTCCGCGAGTCAAGCCGATGATCGACCGCTGGCCGACCTGCGATTCTTCGAGGATCCGCGTGGTGCCCGGGCCCGGGAACAGCGTCTTCCTCCACTATCCCGAGAAAGGCGAGCGCGTCGAGGTCCTGGAATCGCATGTGCCGCCGCTCCAGCCTGACCGACTGCTCAATGAGCTACCGGACATTGGCTTCCTCATCCTGGTCATCAACTCGGGCTTCGACATCGCGCTTCGTGATTGGCGCCGGATTGTCCGCCGCGCCGAATGCCCCATCTGGTTTGACATCCACTCTCTGGCCTTGACGCTCGAGCTGCACACGGCCCGCCGCTACCGGCCGCTCCCTGAATGGCGGGACTGGGCCGAGGGAACGACCTATCTCCAGGCCAACCTGAAGGAGGTCGCTTCGATGCTCGGAGAGCCGGAGCGAATTCCTTCCCGGGAACGTCTGGACCGTTTCGGGGAGCTCGCTTTCGAATTGGGCATCGAAGCCGCTTTCATCACGCTCGGCGCGGAGGGTGTCCTTGTTTTGCTGCCCGGTCGGACAAGGAAGGTCGGGTCGGCAGAGGCCAGGCGTATTGTGGACACCACCGGTTGCGGCGATATCTTCTGCGCAGGCGCGGCAGCCTGGTTAGCTTCCGGCGCTGATCCGATCGAGGCGGCCGCCTTCGGCGCCGAACTCGCTTCTGAAGCGGCCGGCGTTTCGGGGGTTGAACAGACCTACAGCTTAGTGAGAAACCGCGCTTTTTACGCCTGAGCTCACTTTACAGGCGAAATATTTGTGATAGAATACTAACTACCGTGCCCATGGCCGACCTCCGGAAGAGTCATCATTTCTCCGATTTTCTTAAACCCACTCAAGTCGTCTGCGAGCTCCAGGCCAAAGAAAAAGTCCGGGCCATCGAAGAGCTGCTCGACGTCCTGTTCAAGGAAAAGCTCATCAAGAACAAGAAACTCATCCTCACCCGGCTCGTGGACCGGGAGCAGCTGGAATCCACGGCCATCGGCGACCACGTGGCCCTGCCCCATGCCCGCGTGGACACGGGCGGCCAGATCGCCATCGCCGTGGGGAGGTCGGAGAAGGGCATCGACTTCGACTCCATCGACAAGAAGAAGGTTCACCTTATCATCCTGGTCGTCTGGAACCCCAGCCTGCCGGGGCTTTTTAACCATCTTTTTGCCGGGCTAGCGCGTTTTTTGAGGAAATCGGAATACCGGCAGAGGCTGTTCGAGGCCAAGAATAGGGGGGATCTCTTCAAGGTCCTTTCCGAGATCGAGCTGACCATGCCCCAGGAGGACCGGATCATCAGCCGGGCCAGCCTGCTGGCTAAGCTCCAGGAGATCGAGCTCCGCAAAAAGAAGGCGACCAAAGACCAGCTCCGGGAATTGCGCAAGCATGCCGAGCTAATCCGCGAGGAGCTTGATGAATCCCTGCTCACGCGTTTCGATAAGCTCATGGAAAGGTACGGGTTTGCGGTGGCCGAGGTAATGGACGGGGCCTGTCAGGGCTGCAATATGAGGATCGCCACCAAGATGAACTCGGCCATCGAGGGCAGCAACGACATCTACATTTGCGAGAACTGCGGTAAGTTCCTGGTCTCGCCTCGCAAGAAAAAGAAATAGCTACCGGATCACTTCCCTGGCCAGGTTCACCGGCTTTAACAGCTTGAACACGGGATAGGTTTGCAGCTCGCGGCTCCATTGGGGAACGATGAAGCGGTCGAAGAAGTTCCAGACGAGCAGTCCGTCGTCGCTCTCCGGTTCGAGGAGGTAGGCGGCCAGGCCGCCCAGCGGCTGGGCGGTCGGGATGATGAGCGTGCCCACCGGGAATTCCTTTGTTTCAACCGCATATTCTCCCTTGACCTCGTTCAGGTGATGTCCCTGGAAAGCTCTCTCCGTCGATTTGAGCTCCTTGACTCTGAAGGATTCGACCTCGAGCCTGGCCGCCTCGTCGAGTTTTTCCACGACCAGGCCGTGTTGCCGGAGCTTGGCGAGGATCTCTGAATCCGGAACACCGATTATGTAGGCGTAGGGGAACCGCACGCCCCTTTTTCCGACCCAATCGGAATAGTAAGGGACGGTTTGGACAATAACCTTGTCGGTGGGATGGACCTCCGGCCTCTGGCCCTCGCCCCGGGGAATGACCTCGGTTTCGTAAGCGTGGACGGTGACCGGGTTCTTGAGAGGAAGGAGATCGTATTCTACGAAGAAAGTCTCTTTATCGGACGGGTGGATGCCTTTGAGGACGGCTTTTCGATCGGCTTCGGAGACAAGCCCCTCGATCTCCTCGATATGGGCGGAGCAGTAATCCAGGATCGCCCGCAGGAAGTTGTAGTTGCCCATGACGCGTGCCCTGAAGTCGGCATAGACGTAGTTCTCGTCGAGGATAGAGAGGCGGTTGCGCAGACCGATGTAGTTCGTGACATAGCGGGGCTGCGGCTCAAAAGTCTCCCAGCCCTTTTCCGGGGCCCTGTAATCCCTGAACCCGCCGTAGCCCACGGCCGGAGTGGCATACTTCTTTTCCAGGATGGCCTCGATCTCTGGCATCATCTTGTCTCTCTGGTAGGCGACGATCGCGCCGTCGCCGTTCGGGTTGAGCCCCCAGGAATAGGTTACCACCTCTTGATGGTAGGCCCCATTGGTTGTATGACAGTCGACAAGGAGGAGCGGGTCCCACCTTAGGAGGACGTTCTCGACGAGACCCCGGAGCTCGGGGCTTTCGAGCTTGATGCTGTCCCGGTTGAGGTCGAGGTTCTGGCCGTTATGACGGACGCCGACCCCCTGCTCGGGCCCGCCCTGGTGCCTCCGGTTTTCGGGGCTGATCCTTTCGTTCCCGTCCGCGTTGAAGATAGGGGCGATTAGGATGATCAGCTTATCAAGGTAGGGGAGGTCCGGCGCGTGGAGGATGTCCCGGGCCAGCATGAGCGATGCCTCCTTGCCCTCCACCTCCCCGGCGTGGATGTTGGCCTGGATATAGATGATTCCTCGGCCGCCAGGGCGCAGGGAGGACGGTTGAGAGGGAAGGGGATTGCCGATCACGAGGAGAGGAATATCTCTTCCTTCCGCGCTAGTGGCCAGAGTTTCCACCCGCAGGTAAGGGCTCGATCGCTGCAGGGTCCGGACAAAAGTCATGACGTCAGCAAAGCGGGATGTTGCTTTCCATTGGCTCTCTTCAGCTACCGTCAAGGGCTTGCCTTGCGGCGTATCCTGAGAGGAAGAAAGGCGGGGGAATAGGATCAAGGCGATGCTGAGGGTACAAAATACCGTCTTTTTTTTCATGGCTTTGATCCTTTAATTTATCAGGAAGGGAAGTCTATCGAATCGGCAACGCCTAGTCAACGTAATGCACGGGTAAACAGCTGGCATGATGTATTTTAGTACACGGCCATTCGGGAATGGGAAAGCGACCTCGAAGGTTTAGCTTTCCCGAAGCGTTTTTCGAGGGCACCCAATTTCTTTATGATAAAGGCGAGGGGTGTGGGTGAGGAAGTCCGTGGNNGAGCGGGCTGACGAATCCCATACCCGAGCCTTTGCGGAGTTCCGCAGCGCCGAGAAAAACGCTGAGGGAACAGCGTGAAAAGCCTGAGCGGGAGCGCAGCCATGCCCGAATGGCCCGTGACCAAAGCGAAAAAGGGTTACGGTTCCATCTCTTCCCGCGGCTATTCGTGGTAAGATACGGGCATGATCAATTTCGGAGTCCGGCCGGAGAAGCAGGAGGCGCTTCGCCTGAAGATGGAGAAGTACGGCCTCCGTGAACAGGACATCCTGGAAAAATTCATCCACGGCGGCGGTAAGGGCGGCCAG
Source organism: Candidatus Aminicenantota bacterium (assembly GCA_017886205.1). Lineage (GTDB taxonomy): Bacteria > Acidobacteriota > Aminicenantia > Aminicenantales > UBA8522 > UBA8522. The sequence continues at coordinate 19,058 of JAFNEO010000051.1, forward strand.
AAGATCAACAAAACCTCGAGCTGCGTCTATCTCAAACACCTCCCCAGCGGGATCGAGGTCAAGTGCCAGGCCGAGCGCTCGCAACTTCTCAACCGCTTCCTCGCCCGCAGGATCCTGGCCGAAAAGATAGAGAGGAAGGTCATGGGAGAGCAAAGCGAGGAAATCCAGCGGGTCGAAAAAATCCGCCGGCAGAAGAGAAAGAGGTCAAAGAGGGCCAAGCAGAAAATGCTCGATGCCAAGAAAAAGCACGCCGAGGTGAAGCTCCTTCGGGCCTTCCGGCCTGATCGCGAGGAGATGTAGAAAGCGCGGGACGAGTATTTACAATTTTTCAGCCGGCCAGACGGACCAGCGTCTGAAGCAGGAGGTTGGCGCCTTTATCCAGATCCTCCCAGCTGATCATCTCATCCGGGGCATGGCTGATCCCGTCCCGGCAGGGAATGAAAATCATCCCGGCTTCGGCTAGCCCGGAGATGATCTGGGCATCGTGCCCGGCCCCGCTCGTTATCCGCATCGAGGGATAGCCGATCCGGCGGCACTCCTCCTCGATGACCCCGATGATCCGGCCCGAAAGGGACACAGGCACCGTCCTGTCGATAATCCTTGAATGGAAGGAAACCCCCCGCGTCGAGGCGATATCCTCGGCCAACGCCTGGAGCTCCCTGTCCAGCGTCTCGAGAGTCTCGCCGGATGCGCTCCGGACGTCGAGCGTGAAATCGACCTTGCCCGGGACAACACTGAACGAACCGGGCTGGACCGTGACTTTCCCGACGGTGATCATGCTCCCGTAGTGTTTTGTGGCTACGAGCTGCGTGCCCTTGAGCGCAAAGTCGGCCGTCGCCAGGAAGGCGTCCTGGCGGAGCTCGAGCGGTGTGGTCCCGCCGTGATCGGCCTTGCCCACGAAGGAGCATTGACGGTCGGTTTTCCCGGCGATGCGCTCGACAACCCCGATGGGAACATCCTCGGTCTCAAGCGTCGCCCCCTGCTCGATATGGAGCTCGAGATAGGCCTCGAATTCGGGTCTCTCCTTGTGGGCCGCCAGAATGGTTTCCGGGCTGAACTCCGTCCCAGCCAGGATGTCCTTGAGCGGACGGCCGAAGGAGGTGCCTCCTTTTTCAATCTCTTCCTTATTCAGCAGGCCGGCGAACGCGCGGCTTCCCAGGAAATCGCCGACCAGGTTTCCCTCTTCATCGGTGAAGGAGACAAGTTCCAGCGGCTTCGCTGGGGACCGTCCAATCTCCTTGATCCGGCGCAGGCATTCCAGCCCGGCCAAGACCCCCAGCGCCCCATCAAAAGCACCGCCGTTGATCACGGTATCGATATGGGAGCCGACGAGCACGGCCCGTCCATCACCGCCCAGACGGCCGAAGGTATTGCCGGCTCCGTCCCGCCGATAGCACAGACCGGCTTCGCAGATCCTCTCCTTGAGCCAGGCCTGGGCCTCGAAGTCGGCCTGGCTGAAGGACGGCCGGCTGATCCCGCCCCTGGGGTCCCGGCCGAACTTGGCCAGAGCTTCGATGTCTGCTTGGAGACGTTTTAGGTCAATTCGGATGTCCATTCATGTCCCCTGATGTCGGAGTAGTGCCTTCATTTCCTCCACGGCCTGGACGACGCCGACGACCGCCGCCCGGGCGACGATAGAGAACCCGATGCTGAGCTCGACGATCTCGGCTAGGGCGACGATCTCGGCCACATTCCGGTAATCCAGGCCGTGCCCGGCATGGACCTCCAAGCCCAGGCTGTGCCCGAGGGCGGCCGCATCTCGGATCTCATGGAAAGCCTTATTTCTGGCTGGGCCCGGCTTCAGGTCGGCGAATTTCCCGGTATTTATCTCGATGAGGTTGACACCGACTTCGGCGCAAGCCTTGATCTGGCCGGGGTCGGGATCGACGAAGATGCTGACCCGGATCTTGGCTTTTTGGAGCTCACGGATAAACGGCCCCAGGTGGGCTCTAGCCGCGCTGACGTTCAGCCCGCCCTCGGTCGTCAGCTCTTCG
>JAFNEO010000051.1:21058-21277 GCA_017886205.1 Candidatus Aminicenantota bacterium
CGGCCCCGGCCTGCTCGGCCAGGAGAGCGACCAGCACGGGGTCCGGCTCGTTGCTTTTTCGCGCCTGACGTAGCGTCGCGAAGTGATCGATATTAACCGCCAGTCTCATGGCCTTCTCCTTATCCAGACGCCTCATCCAGAGAAAAAATGGGTGGCGCGGTGCCAGCCCCGCCCGCCCGCAGCGAGATGGGGCGGGTGGGCGGGTCTTAAGCGAGGACG
>JAFNEO010000052.1 GCA_017886205.1 Candidatus Aminicenantota bacterium
AACATCTCGACGAAGTCGGAGCCGCTGATCGAGAAGAAGGGGACATCGGCCTCGCCGGCCACGGCCCGGGCGAGCAGGGTTTTGCCTGTTCCCGGAGCTCCGACCAGGAGAACTCCCTTGGGAATGCGCCCGCCCAGCTTCTGGAAACGCTGCGGGTCCTTGAGAAAATCGATGATCTCCTTGAGCTCTTCCTTGGCCTCCTCGACTCCGGCCACGTCCTTAAAGGTGGCTTTTTTCTGGGTGCTCGAGAACAGCTTGGCCCGGCTCTTGCCAAAAGAAAGGGCCTTGTTTCCGCCAGCCTGCATCTGCCTCATGAAGAATACCCAGAAGAGGATGAGCAGGATGATCGGGAACCAGGTGAAAAGATAAGAGGCCCAGGAGTTCCGGTTCATGTCGCGGACGGTGATGGCAACCTGGTGCTCCCGGAGGATCTTGACCAGGTCGTCATACTGGGTCGGGGTGACGGTCTTGAAGGTCTCCCCGTTGTCCCGGTACTTGCCCCGGACTTGGGTCCCCGTGATGGTCACTTCCTCAACCCGGTTGGCCTCGACATCGCCCATGAACTGGCTGAAATTCACCTCTTTCTTGATCAGGCTGGGCGACTGGAGGAGGCTCCAGAGAAGAATGATGATCACCCCGGCGGAGATCCAGAAGAGGACGTTCTTCATATTTCTATTTCTTTTGCGCGGCATAGCATTCTTCCTTTTGACAGGCTTATTCTAGCACTTTCCCCCCTATATTGACAATAGAATGGCGATGGGATAAACGAAGGGGGAAAGAACGAGCATGAACCTCCATCCCATCGACTTGACGATCATCTTCGTCTATCTCGCGCTCATGGCCATGATTGGCTTCATCATCAAGAACCGCGCCACCAAGAAGATCGAGTCCTATTTCCTGGCCGACCGCAACGTCCCCTGGTGGATGCTGGGGCTCGCCGGCTGTTCGAGCTACATCGACATCGGCGGCACGATGGCCATGGTCGGGGCGCTCTACTACCTCGGTCTCAAGTCCGTCTGGGCGACCCACATCTACTGGGGCTGGTTCATCATCTGTTTTTATATGGCCTTCCAGGCCAAGTACATCCGGCGCTCCGGGGTCATGACCTTCGCCGAGTGGAACGAGACCCGCTTCGGGGCGACCCGCGATGCCGAGGCCGCCCGCGTTTCAGCAGCCGTCTTCCTCCTCGTCCTGATGATCTTCAACCTGATGTTCATCGCCGTCGGCACGGGAAAATTCGCCGAGGAGTTTCTGCCCTTCAGCCGGTGGGAGTCGACCCTGATCGTCTTCGCCGTCGTCGGCGTGTATGTCATCCTGGGCGGGTTCTTTGGCGTCATCCTAACCGACATCTTCCAAACAGCGCTCATCGCGGTCGGAGCGGTCGTCCTCACCGTGATGGTTTTTCGCGCCGGCACTCCGGACGTGTTTTTAGCGCAAAAGGACGCGGCCTGGGGATCGCTCGCGCCAACCTGGCATCTCTGGCCTTCCTTCATGCAGAGCACGGCGCCGAGTTACCAGCATTTCTTTCCCTTCGGCCCGATCCTCATGGCCGGGTTCTATTGGCTGATCTTCCGGGTGCTGGCCGGACCGAACGTCTGGGACTTCCAGTTTTTCCTGACTACCCGATCGCCGCGCGACGCCTCTCTGGCGGGCGGCCTGTGGACGGTGGGCTACACGCTGCGCTGGATCCTCGGCTGCGCCTTCATGGTCCTGGGAATCATCTATCTGGGCGCCGAAGCGGGCTTTGACGCTGAAAAGATCATGCCGCTTGTCCTCAAGAAGCTGCCGCTCGGGATGCGGGGGCTGTTCATGGCCGTCCTGCTGGCGGCGCTCATGTCCACGATCAGCGCCATGATCAACGTCACGAGCTCGGTCGTGACCAACGACTTCATCAAGCGCTATGTGCGGCGGCCGTTCACCCAGAAGCAGCTCGTCCGGCTGGGACAGCTCGCTTCGGTCGTCGCCCTGCTCATCGGGTTCGCCTTCAGCCTGTCCTTCACCCACATCGTCACCGCCTGGGAGACGATGGTCTTTGTCTGGGTCACGGTTATCCTGGTGCCGGCAACCCTGCGTTGGCATTACTGGCGGTTCAGCGCCAAGGCCTTTGTCTGGAGCATGGCGGTTTCAGTCGTGCTTGTCTTATCACGGGTGGTCGCCTTGCCGCATCTTCAGGCGTATGCATCGCTGGCCGTGGACGTGGGGCTCTGTTTCGGTACGACGCTCGTCGCCGCCGCTCTGACCCGGCCGGCGGACATGGAAGTCCTGGTTAAATTCTACAGCCGGGTGCGGCCGTGGGGCGTGTGGGGTCCGGTGAGACGGGAAGCGGTGCGCCGCGGCCTCGTCCCGGCCAAGGACAAGATGCCGGCCATGGACGTGCTCAACGGGCTCCTGACGGCGGTTTTCCAGTTCGGCATCGCTCTGTTTGTTTTTTATTTCTTTTTGCGGCGCTGGCCGAGCTTCCTGACCTGGATGGCTCTGACCTTGGGCTTGGCCGTCATCCTCTATTTCACCTGGTATAAGACTCTGCCGGCCAAAGACGAGGTTTGACCATGGCGCGGCTGCGTGTTCATCTCATATGCAATGCGCACCTCGACCCGGTCTGGCAATGGCGCTGGGAGGAAGGCGCCGCCGAAGCAATCGCCACTTTCCGGAATGCGGCGATATTGCTACGAGAACACAAAGAATTCATCTTCAACCATAACGAGGCCGTTCTCTACCGTTGGGTTGAGAAGTATGACCCAGCGCTCTTCAAGGAGGTACAGGCGCTGGTCCGAGAAGGCCGCTGGTCGACGAGCGGCGGGTGGTACCTCCAGCCGGACCTGAACATGCCGGGGCTGGAATCACTCATTCGCCAAATCGCGGAGGGAAGGCGGTATTTCTGGGAGAAATTCCAAACCAAGCCTCGGGTTGCCTTTAACTTTGATTCCTTCGGCCATAGCGGAGGGCTGCCGCAGATCCTGAAGCTGGCCGGCTACAAGATGTATATCTACATGAGGCCGCAGAGGGAGGAGCTCAGCCTTCCGGCCGACCTCTTCCAGTGGCAGGGAGTTGACGGATCGGAGATTCTGACGCTCCGCATCGAGACAGGGCTCTATCACTCCGAGCGGGACAACATCGAAGAGAAAATCAGCGAGGGCATCGAGCTGGCGCTCCGGCTCCGGCGCGACGTGCCCGTTTTCTGGGGGTTGGGGAACCACGGCGGCGGAGCGACTCGGGAAGCACTCGCCGCGATCGACGCGCACATAGCGCGGGAGAAGCGGGTCGGGATCATCCACAGCACGCCGGACCGGCTTTATGAGGCGCTCAAGGCCGTGGGCCGGAGGGCGCCCGTCGTCGAGGGCGACCTGCAGCGGGTGTTCACAGGATGTTATACCTCGCTTTCGCGGGTCAAGCGGAAGGCCGAGGAAAGCCTGGCCGCCCTCGGCCAAGCCGAAACACTCTGTGCTGCTTCCTGGTGGCTGACGGGTGATGAGTTTCCGGAAGAGGAGCTGAGCGAGGCCTGGCTCGATCATCTCTTTAACGATTTCCACGACATCCTGACCGGCTCGTGCTCACAGCCCGCTGAGAAGGACGCTCTTGACCTCTACGGGAAGGTCCTGGAGACGACGCGGCGGCTGCGTTTAGGAGCAGCCTCGGCTTTGAATCGATCGCTCCCCGCCCGAGGGAGCGTTCCTTTGCCTGTCAGTATTCTCAACTCGAACCCTGCCTTGACCGAAGTCCCCGTTGAGGTCGAGTGTATGGCCGACTACCGGCCGTTCTGGAAAGGGGAGTGGCATCTCCGGGTCTTCGGCAGCGACGGCCGCGAGGTTCTTTCCCAGGAAGAACAGCCGGAATCGCTCCTGCCTTTTAATTGGCGGAAGAAAGTCTGCATCATGGCCGAACTTCCTGGCGTCGGCGCTTCCCAGTATGAGGTTAAGGCTTTTCGCGGGAAAAGGAGGGTCAAGGTCGCCCGGCCGGAGAATCCCGAGTTAAAATATAGAATCGATAGGAATAGGGGACTAATAACTTCTCTCCGTACGCGAAACAAAACGCCGCTTCTCAGCGGTCCGCTCCTCGAACCGCTTGTCGTCAAGGACGAGGGAGATTCCTGGGGGACCGCTTGCTTGGAGTATCGGGATGTTGTGGGCCGGTTTTGCCTCGAGCCGGGAAGCCTAAAGGTCATCGAAAAAGGTCCTGTCCGCACGATCACTGAATCCGTCTTGACCTATAAAAAGAGCCGGATCGTTCTTCATGTGCTCGGATATCCCTCTTGGCCGGTGCTTGAATTCCGCCTGCGCGTCCACTGGAATGAAGAGCGGGCCATGTTGAAGCTGGCCGTGCCAACCGGGTTTCGCAGCAGCCGGCTTCTTTGCGAGGTTCCGGGCGGGGCCATCTATCGCCCGGCCGACGGCCAGGAACACGTCTTCGGCCGCTGGGCGCTTGTCGAAGAAGAGCGGAAGGGACGCCGCACGGCTCTGGCGGTCATCGGGAGCGGCCAGCACGGCCTTGACTTCAAAGACGGCGAGCTGCGGATCTCCGCCTTGCGGAGCGCGGCCTATTGTCACGAACGGGGCTTCAGACTGGCGGAATCGCCGGCCCGGAAATTTATGGACCAAGGCGTTCATGAGATGCGGTTTCTCGTCACGGCCGGCGAGGCCGAGAAAGTCCGCCGGTTGGCTGCGGCTCTGGCCGGCTGGCTGAACAGTCCGCCCTTTGCTCTAGCCCACCTGCCCATCGGTGAGATAGGAGTCGGGGCGGACAGCGACGAAGATATGAAAGAAAAGTCTGCGGCAAAACAGGGTGGATTGGAAGGACTCCCGGATGGACGAGAAACCTTACTGCTTACCTTGAGCCCCCAGAATATCCGTCTGACGGCCTGTAAGCCGTCTTGGGATGGGGAAGCGCTCGTCCTCCGGCTTTATGAAACTTCCGGGCGAGCAACTTCGGCGGAGCTGACGGTCCACCGGCCCCTGCGTTTGATCAAAGTTGAGTTCAAGCCCTTCGAGATTAAAACCCTGAGAATCGAGCCATCGGGCGCCTGGCGCGAGGCGGACCTGATCTCCGAAACTTGAGCGAAGCCGCTATTTTTTTTGCTAATAAAGGCGAGGGGGAGTCCCTCAGAAAGCCCTCCGCAGCGGAGCGGGCACGGTTCCTCTCGGCTTGCCGAGAGGAGAGCGAAGCGAGGACAGGGAGCGGATTTTTCTCGCGGGGAAAAATTCGCGTCTTTCGGAGGGACTCCCCCGAGCCTCTGCTTGGTCCGAGTGCCGTCATCGGCTATAATAACCCGCGTTCTATATCGAGAAGGAGCAAAACATGAAGAGATCAATATTGGCCGGAACGGCCGCCGCCGTTTTCCTATGGATGGTTCTTTCCAGTCCGTCCTCAGCCGGCGAGGACCTTTCCTCGAAGGCCCTCGTCCAAAAGAATATCGAGGCTTCGGGCGGAAGAGAGAAGCTCAGCCAAGTCCAGAACCTCTCTTTCAGGACCGGAAATACCCGGTTCGTTGTCGCTGCAAATGGGGAGTTCAAGCTCAGCATCGGCAAAGATCCTGTCGTCACTGAAGTCATCCTGGTTAAGGACGGCCGAGTCCAGCGCAATTCCTACAACACCGTTACCGACATCTCCGACCCGGAGAAAACCGTTTACCTGACTTTGGCTAGATTGTACGCCGGGCTTTTTTCCTTAATGAAGTTCGAAGGGGAGCTCAAGCTCGAAGGGTTTAAATCGTTCGGTCCGGAAAAACTCTACCATTTGACGGCCAAATCCGGCGCCCTCAATGTGGATTTTTTCCTGAGGCCGGATGACTCCCACCTGAAAAGGCTTGTTTTCCATGGCAAGACCACCGATGGTGATATCTATGAAGTCAACACTGACTTTGGCCCCTTCGAAGCCGTCGAGGGCTTTAACATTCCCCTTTCCTGGTTCAGCTCCCAGGTCGGGACGCGCGGCAACCTGGCCGAAGTCACCGAGGTCAAGCTGAACCAGCCGCTCAGCGGAGATTTCTTTTCGGAGATCAAGGTCAATGTCGGTGTGACCAAAGCCGAGCCCGGCCGAATGAAAGGGAATGTCCTGGATTTCAATTCCTCTCCTTATGGCCTATCGGTCAGCACCAACTGGAGGAAGAACGACATCGAGAAAGCCGGACTTCGGACGGGCGACAAGCTGTCTTTCCTGGTAGAAGGAGTGGAGTCCGAAGTGGTCTTCTACGCCACCCCCGGCGAGATCCCGAACCAGAGCGAACTGGCCCAGGGAGCGCGGCTGATGATGCCCATGCCCCGGGGCGGAGATACCTATGTCATACAATTTATCGCCGTGGACACGGTCCCGATCGCGTCCAAGCTCAAGCCCTTGACGCCGATCGAGATCAGGAAAAAATAAAGGAAGAAGGAGGATCCATGTCCCGCTCGAATAGACGAAATTTCATTGCGACGCTGGCTTCCGGCGTCGTGGGTCTCGGTGTTGCCGGCCGGATCAAGGCCGAACCGGCTGGAGCCCGTTCCGATCAAGGAGGACCGTCAGCGCCGAAAATTAAGAAATTCAACCCGCTCGGAAAGACGGGACTCAAGGTCTCGGACGTTTCCTGCGGAGCGATCTCCCTGTTCGAAAGCAACGTGCTCCGCTATGCCCACGAATGCGGCGTCAACTATTTCGACACCGCCGAGGGCTATCTGCGGGGGAAGGGTGAGGTTTACGTCGGCCAGGGTCTCAAGGAGGTCCGCGATAAGGTCATCATCACTACCAAGCACCCTTACGATTTCCGCCAGAAGATCGACCGGGCTTCCGTGATCAAACGGATGGAGGACAGCCTCAAACGCCTCCAGTCCGATTACGTGGATGTGGCCATGGCTCATGGGGTCGGCGACCTCTCTCCTCTCCTCAACAACCAGGAGATCATGTCCGCTTACGACCAGCTGAAAAAAGACGGCAAGGTCCGATTCACGGGTTTCTCCACCCACAACGCCAAGCTCACCCTCAAACAGGCCTTGGACACGGACTTCGCCCAAGTCGTGCTGGTCATGTACAACCACATGGAAGGGAAAGAGATCGAGCCTTTGATCAAGGCCGTCCGGGAGAAGGGCATCGGAACCGTGGCCATGAAGATCTTTGCCGGCGGCATGCAGGGAAACTTGAAATCCATGGTCAGCCCGGAGGTCAGCTATCCACAGGCGGCCATCCGCTGGGTCTTGAGCAATCCCGATGTCGACACCTGCATCCCGACGTTTAGCAGCTATTCCCATGTCGAAGAGTATGTCGCGGCTTCCGGCCGGCCGCTCGACCGCGCCGCTCTGGCCATGATCATCCGTTACCGGCAACAGGCGCACAATCTCTATTGCCGGGTGAGCTGTACGGAGTGTCTGTCCTCCTGTCCCAACAACGTCGCCGTCAACGACGTGCTCCGCTACGCCATGTACTTCGAACACTATGGAATGGAGAAAGAAGCCATGGCCTACTATGCGGAGATGGAACCCGGCAGAAAGCCCCTGGGCTGCGGGGATTGCTCGGGCCACTGCGAGAAGGCCTGCCCCTACGGATTAAAGGTTAAGCCCCGGCTGCTCCACTCGCACGATATCTTGACTGCTTAGAACAACATAGAATCAGTTCATCACCTTAACGGCGAGGAGCTTTTTCACGTGCTCCACGTCGCTGCGCTTTCTGATCTCGAGGCGGAGTCCCCGGCCCTCGGCGTATTTCCTGGCCTTTCTTAGCTCTTCGATCATCGCTGCCGGCAAATCGCTTTTTTCGATCGCCGCCACGGTCTTATCGCCAAAAATAAAAGAGATTCGGAAATATTTTTGACAGGGAGTAAAGAAAAATAAGTTCCGCTTCTTATTCAAAGACTTCAGGATCCAGCCGGATTTCGGGCTGTAATACTTCCACTCTTCAACCAGCTCGCCGTACTCAGCCTGGATGTGGCTCTTGATCTCGACCCAGAGTGGGTACGTGTGTCCGAGGGCCGCGGCGAGTTTTCGGTTATCGGGCTGGATGGACTTGTCAGAGAAAATGCTAAAGGACATTTTTTCCTCCTATTCAGAGCTGGCGAGAGGATTCCCGGATGAGCCGGGCGGCGCGGTCAAAAGCCCGGGCAAGCTGTTCTTCGTAGCGGGGGATATCGTTCCATTCCTGGGCCTTGATGGCCTCGAATATTCTGGGCAGAAGCTCCGTGCGATAGGTCGGCTGGGGCGCATAGACAAGATGCTTGTAGAAGGCCCGGCTCTTCAGCCCCTCCTCTTCGGTCATCGCTCTTTCGACATCCATGAGCAGGGAATTGACCTCCGAAGCTCTCTTCGGATTCAGGCTCTTTTCGGAGACGAGAAATCGCCCGACTTTCTTTTCCCAGGCTGATGCCTCCTTCAGCCAGCGCCGGGCGGCATTGCGGGCTCGCTCCAGGCGGATACTTTTTTGCGGCCCGACCATTTTCTCAATTTCTTCAATGGCGGCCAAGGCCGACTTGGCGTAATTCGAATAATCCAGCGGAAGAATATCGGCGTTGGCCAGCCTCCAGAGGATCAGAGCCAGAAGCTGGGTGCAGGTGACGTTATACCGGAAACCGAGGTCGGCTATATGGCTCATCCAGAAATAGTTGTCATACATCGAGTGATAGACCCCGTAGGGTCCGTCAAACGTCATGTCAATGCAGCTCATCCCGATATGTTCCTGGAAGGCGGTGTAATCCGTGGCGCCGACAATCTCGTTCACCTCCGCTGTCCCAGACTTCGAGGCCTTGACCCAGTGGTCATAGACACTTCCGCCCGGAATGTCCGGATGCGGGACTGCCTTGGTCGTTTCTCTCAAGAAGTCGGCCAGGGCGGGCGTGGAACCTCCGTCAAACTCCGGACCCGAGGCGGCGCTGTCCAGGTTGACGTAGACGACGCCGTCTTGGAGAAGCTTGGCGCGGTTATCCTTCACCCAGCTCGTCGAGCCCCCCAAGAGGTCTTCCTCGGCATCCCAGTTGGCCAGGACGATTGTCCGGTGCGGCTGGAATCCCTGTTTTACGGCAGTCCCCATGGCGCGGGCCACTTCGAGCAGAGCGGCTGTGCCCGAGCTCGGGTCGAGGCCTCCATAGATCCAGGCGTCCCGGTGATTTCCGGCGATGACCCATTTGTCGGGCTCTTGGCTTCCCGGGACTATGGCAATGACGTTCCTCATCAGAGCGATTTTTTCCACATTGTCGACCTTCAGGTGGACTTTGACGGGGCCGGGACCGGGCCTTCCACCCAGGTCCCATCCTCTTGCTTCTGCCAGTGAAAAGTGAAAGGGGTTATCCCGAACCCAAACCAATCATAGACGATTCCGCCCCACTGGATATGGCTCGGAGGGCCCCAGGGTCCTTGAGGGTATGTTTCCCCCCGGAAAAATCCGTCATCCTGCGGGTCGGAGTAGACGATCGCGCCCGCCGCGCCGCGCGATTCCGCCAAATAGACCTTATAGCCCCGGTAGCTATAAGGGTTGGAGTAACGCATGATGACGATCTTGCCCTTAGCCTCGATCCCGAGGCGGTCGAGCTCGGCAAAGTCCTCCGGGCTGCCTCCGTTGGCATAGACAACCTCGGCCGTGATCTCCCCGGAAGGAGCATACTCATGATAGGGGACGACGGAGGGGCCGGCATAGAGTCCGGAATCCTTATCCGGGGGATAGGGGTCCTCGGCCATCTTGAGTTTTTTCTTTTCCGGCTCTGTGATCTCTACGAGGAGCGAACGGCCGAACCCGAGGAGAGCGGGCGTGTCGTGGAAGTGGACATTTTCCAGCCCGTATTCCAGGAAGCAATTACGGACATACTCGGCCAGTTCATAGTTCCGCGGAGAGCCCGTCTGATGGGGTTCTTCCGTCAGGTACAAGAGATGAGCGCCGAACTGTTGGCTCGAGGGGATAGAGAGGATGAGCCATCTGTGGACCTGCAATAAAAGGCAGCGTCTCGGGGAAATTGACTGTTTAATCATTGGTTAAGGGGAAGTATAAATAGCAGGAGTAGATATGTCAAAGAGCTGTCGTCCTTGACATCTCTTTATTCTGCTGCCTATTATTTGCCACGATGGGAGGACGAAGAAATCGGGTTATCGCCGGCCCGGCTAGAGCGTCTTCTTGAGCGCTTTGAGGACGAATGAATTCAGACTCTCGCCTTCGCTGAGGGCCCTGACGGCGAGAGCCCGGTGCATCTCGGGACCGGTGCGCAAGACGAACCGGCCGGAATATTCCCTGTTAGTCGGTGGGGGGAGAAGTCGCCCGTCCTTTCGATAGATCTCGATCCATTCATCGATGACCTGACAGAGTTGGCGATAGACTTCGGCTTCGTCGCTCCCGTGACAACAGGCCCCGATCCAGCCGGGGACAGACCCGAGGTAGCACTGATCTTCTTCCGACCAAGCCACAAGCTTCAAGTACTTGTCGCGCGGTTTCATTTCTGCGATTCCTCAATCTTCTCCCTGACTAATTTGATCTGATACGGCTTGGCATCGTCCCCAAGGCAGCCGGAGATCGTCAAGACGACGCCCGAGGGATGCGTGAAGTTCCGATGGCTTCCTTTGCCTCCTCGACTCACGAAACCGGCCCTCTCAAGTTCTCCGAGCAGCTCCCTGATTTTCTTGGGCATTAAAATAGTACTAAAATGATACTAATCTGTCAAGTGTCTTTGTGTCCAGACTTCCCTCACCCTTGATAAGGACGAAGCCGAGTCATGGAATTCTCACAATCAGAGGGCTTTGGCCATTTGGCAGAAATATTGGCGGGATTGCGCCTGCGCATAAAGAAAGCGTCTTTTTCATTCGGATCTCCTCAGCCTCTATACCCAATTTAGCTTTACCCGGCATGAATCCGGGATAGGAGCTCGGATCCAGCGCCAGTCTATAGGACTTATCCCTTCGGCCTCATAAGCTGGATATACGGCGGGTAGTCGCATCCTGGTTCGAGTTCCAAAGATTGTCTGGTACGATCTCCAGGACGACGGGCGGGAGTTTGACCCCGTTTCTTTGGGTATGATATGTTCAGCAGAGAGATTCCCTTGAGCGATTGGATCGTTCCCTTACGCAAACCCCGGCCGGATATCGAACGTTTCCTCGCCGCCATGAGCGGTCAACTGGCCCGAGGTTACCGAGAACAATTTCTACATTCATCGCTACATCTGCGGTCATCTTCCTGACGGAATGGGCTTTCTCAGCTGCCACGCCGGGGGCGTCTTTGAACACCTGTCTCGCTTGATCGGCTACGAGAATCTCTGCCTTTTCCTATACGATCAACCGGACCTCGTCCGCGCCGTGGCCGACCGCCTGGGCGGGCAAAAAGTATTACTTTCACAGCTGCGGCAAAATCGATGAGATCATGGACGATCTGATCGACGGCGTCGGGATCGACGCCAAGCATTCGTTCCAGGAGGGGGTATCGCCGATTAGCGAATCCAAGGAACGCTGGGGCGGTCGGATCGCCTTGCTGGGCGGCGTGGACGTGAACAAGCTGGCCAGCTTCCCTCCGCAGGAGCTGCGCCGCTACGTGCGCCGGGTCATCGACACCGGCTCACCCGGCGGGCGCTTCGCCGTCGGGGCCGGCAATTCCATCCCCAGCTATATCCCGGTCGAAAACTATCTGACCATGCTGGATGAGGCCCTGCGGTAATCGCTGTCGTTCGCCGGGAGCACCCCTAAGCTTTATTCCTTTCGAACCGTTTTGCGCCCGGCTTCGTATGAAAAAACAGGCTGTTTCAGGATGTCGGTGCGTTGCATTCGATGGCCGCATTTGACAGAATGAGAACTTCAACTTATTGCCACGGAGGTACCGACAAGTGAACCCTTCCCGATTCCTGCGTTGGTTTTTTTGTGGACTCTTGGTTGTGGCTTTGGGGCTCCCGGCCGCTGCGGCCGAATGGGCCTACGACCGTTATCATCGGCCTGCTGAGCTGACCTCTGCGCTCCAGGAGATGGTCCGGGCCTATCCCGGTGTCGTCAAGCTCCATTCGCTGGCGAAAAGCTCCGGCGGCCGCGAGCTCGTCTTCATCGAGATCGGCCCCGAGGCCGGAAAGAACCAGAAGACCCTACCCGCCGTGTTCGTCGCGGCCGATATGGAAGGGACGACCCCGATTTCGGCGGAGGCGGCCCTCTATTTGGCGAAACTCGTCCTCGAAAAGGCCGATCTCCGGGCCGACCGGACCTGGTACATTTTGCCCTGTGGAAACCCTGACGCCGCCGCACTCTTTTTTGAGAAGCCCTTGCGGCGCGACCCCCGGAACGCCACTCCTTATAACGATGATATGGACGACCAGACCGACGAAGACGGTGTCGAAGACCTGAACGGCGACGGGTTGATCACCCAGATGAGGGTCAAAGACCCCGAGGGCGAATGGATGCCCGTCCCGGTGGAGCCCCGGTTGATGAAGAAAGCCGACTGGTCCAAGGGGGAGAAAGGCATTTACAAACTCTACACCGAAGGCCTCGACAACGACGGCGACGGCTCCTATAACGAAGACGGTCCGGGCGGGGTCGACATCGGCGTTACCTTTCCTCACCTCTTCAAGTTCTTTTCTCCCGAGACCGGCCCTTGGTCCGGTCGCGAAGCGGAGACGTTTGCCCTGCTGAAGTTCTTCGACGAACACCGCGAGGTCGGCCTGACCTTCGTCTTCGGCGAGACGAATTTCTGCCTGGCCCCGCCGCGGGGCGGACGGAAGGGGGAAGCCGACCTCAACCAGATCAAGATCCCCGAGCAGATGGCCGGCTTCCTCAACGCCGACCCCAACAGGACCTACACCATGGCCGAGATCATGGAGATGGTCAAACCCCTCGCTCCGCCCGGCATGGAAGTCACCGAATCCATGATCGCCAGCTTCCTCGGCCTGGGCGCGGTGGTCAACCCGCTCGAGGACGACCTCAAGTTCTACAAGGAGCTTTCCGAGAAGTTTAAGGAGTTCCTGAAGGCCGCCAAGCTCGATGCGAAACGCCTCGACCCGGCTCCCGACAAGGACGGATCGTTCGAGCTGTGGTCCTACTATCACCTCGGGCTTCCTTCCTTCGCCCTGGACTTCTGGACCCTCCCCGAGGTCAAGGAAGAAAAGAAGGACGAGGAGATCACGGCCGAAAAAATGGAAAAGATGACCAACGAGGAGTTCATCGCCCTGGGCGAGGAAAAGGTTGACGCCTTCCTGAAGTCCGTCGGCGCGCCCGACCAGTTCAAGGCCAAGCAGGTCTTCGAGCTCCTTAAGGGCGGGAAGATGGACACAAAAAAAATGGCCGAGATGTTGAAGCAGATGCCCAAACCGCCGAGCGAGGAAGGAACTGACCCCAAGGACAAGGCGCTCCTCGCCTGGAGCAATAAGGAGCTCGAGGGGAAAGGCTTCGTGGACTGGAAACCGTTTAACCATCCGACGCTCGGCGAGGTGGAGATCGGCGGCGCCGTGCCCTTCACCGACAACACGCCTCCCCCCCGGATGATCGGGGAGCTGCTCAAGGGCCAGGTCCCCTGGGTTTTCGAAGTCGCCAAAAAGATGCCCCGGATCAAGATCGCCGATGCCAAGGTTAAGATGTTGGGAGCCGGGGTCTATGAAGTCAAGGTCTGGGTGGAAAACAGCGGCGGCCTGCCCTATCCGACAGCCATGGGGCGGCGGAACGAACGCATCCTGCCCGTGATCATCACCTTGAACGGACAGGGATTCGATATCCTGGAGGGAAAGACAAGATGCCTTGTCCCCTCCGTTCAGGCGCAGGGAACTCAGACCGCGACCTGGATCGTTCACGCGGAGAGACCCATCAGGATCGAGATCAAGGCCGAGACGCAGACCGCCTGGCGAGATTCCCGGACGGTCGACTTAGGAGGTGCGAAATGAAGAAACTCATCGGATTCGGACTTCTACTGACGACACTCGGGTTTTCGCTTCCCGCGGACAAGGCGCAGATCACCGTTCCCCTGAGCTTCGACCATTACTATACGCTCGACCAGGTTTATGATGCCCTGAAGGCCCTGAACAGCGCCTTTCCTGAGTTCACGACGCTCGAAGTCGCCGGGAAAAGCGAAGAGGGGAGACCTCTGTACGTCATGACCATCAATAATCCCAAGACCGGCGCTTCTCTGGACAAGCCCGGGGTCTATGTCGACGGCAATATCCACGGCAACGAACTCCAGGGCGGCGATATTTCGCTCTACCTGCTCGACTACCTCCTCGGCAACTACGGAAAAAACCCTGAAATCACCCGGCTCGTGGACAGGACGTGTTTCTATGTCGTGCCGGTCGTCAATGTCGACGGTCGCTACCACTTCTTCGCCGATGCCAATACATCCGACTCCAACCGCGGTCTCCGCATCGCGACCGATGACGACCACGACGGCCTCGTGGACGAGGATTTCCCCGACGACCTGGACGGCGACGGAAACATCTGCCTGATGCGCGTCAAGGATCCCTTCGGCCGACTCAAGACCGACCCGGAGGACGCCCGCCTCATGATCCCCGTCAAGCCAGGCGAGACCGGTGAATGGACCATGCTCGGCGAAGAGGGGATCGACAACGACGGAGACGGCCGGCTCAACGAGGACGGCGAAGGCTATGTAGACACCAACCGGAACTGGGGTTTCGACTGGGCTCCCCCTTACGTACAGAGCGGGTCCGGCGAATATCCCTTCTCAGGGACGGGGGTTAGGGGATTGGCCCGGTGGATCGCGGCCAAGACCAATATCTGTATCGGCTGGTCCTTTCATAATATGGGAGGTATGGTCCTCCGCGGACCCAGTCGGAAAGGGCTCGGGGAGTATCCTCAGCAGGATATCGCGGTTTATGACTACCTCGGCAAGCAGGCCGAGAGGATCATCCCCGGCTATCGCTACCTGCTCTCGTGGAAAGACCTCTACACCACCTACGGCGACTCCGTCGAGTGGCTGAGCTCAAGCCTTGGGGTCTATGCCTACTGCGCCGAGGTTTTCCAGATGCAGACAGAGAGCTTCCGGGGCACGGCGGAAAAACCCGAAGGCGGATCGCCCGCCGAAGAGGGGATGATGGCCATGCTATCGGGCGGAATCACGGACCGGGAGCGGATCAAGTTCAGCGACAACCTGGCCCAGGGAGAGCTGTATAAGCCCTGGAAAGCATTCAAGCACCCGACCTATGGGGACATCGAGATCGGCGGCTGGGTCAAGATGAGCTCCCGGCTGTCGGCATCCTTCATGATCAAAGACCTGGTCCACCGGAACGCCATGAACGTGGTCTTCTCGGCCAAGCACGTGCCCGAAGTCGGACTGGAGGTGACCGAGGTCAAACCGGTCGGGAAGAACCTCTATCGTGTCCGGACCCGGCTCGTCAATTCCAAGGCCATTCCGACCATGAGCTACCTTGCGCAGAAGACCAGTCTCTATCCGAAAGACATGCTTAAAGTTACGGGGACAGGGGCCAAGGTGGTGGCCGGCGGGTTGCTGATTGATCCCTACCGTGATCAGGTCACCTACAAGAAATACAGGCCCGAAGTTCAATTCCTCGTCGTGCCCGGCTTCGGCAAGGTCGAGCACCAGTTCCTGGTGGAGGGTACGGGCGAGATTATGGTGAAGTACGAGTCGCAGCACGCGGGGAAACTAGCGAAGACGGCAGTCCTCAAATAAGATTCTGACCGGCTCGTCGCCGGCCAAGGCATCCTTCTCCGGCTTAGAAATTTGGCAGTCCGGAGTCCTGAAAGCCACTAAACCCTGACGATTCTGGAGATAATCAGCGGGCCGATGTATACTTGACGAACAAAATGCGGAGGTCATCATGATGCCATTTCGGGCTAATCGAGCGATACTTGCCGTGGTCGTTCTTGCGTTATTCGCCGGCCTGATGCCTCTGCTCGGCCAGGAGGCGTCGGTCAAGGAAGAGAAGGTCAGCTTCAAGACCTATCCTTTTTCGGACCCCGACCCGGCGCCGCTCATCGGCCCGATTTATCCTTATTTCCGTTTTCACGGCTACAGCCTTGTAGGCCGTCCTCAAGGCTGGAAGATGGTCCGGCTGGAAAATCCTTACGTTAAGGTTCTCGTCGCGCCCGAAATCGGCGGCAAGGTCTGGGGCGCCGTCGAAAAATCGACCGGCCGGGAGTTCATCTACTGGAATCCGGTCGTAAAGTTCCGGGAGATCGCCCTGCGCGGCCCCTGGACATCGGGCGGCATCGAACTCAACTTCGGGATAATCGGCCACGCCCCGACCACGGCGACACCGGTGGATTATATCAGCCAGGAGAACGACGACGGGAGCGTGAGCTGCATCGTTGGCGCCATCGACCTTCCCTCCCGGACTGTCTGGCGGGTGAATGTGCGCCTCCCGAAGGACGCCGCCTACCTCGAAACCGAATGCTTCTGGTGGAACCCGACGTCCCTTCACGATTCTCTCTACAACTGGTTGACCTCGGCCCAGGACGTCGGCGAGGACCTAAGATACTATTACCCTGGCACGAGTTACATCGGCCACGGCGGCGACGCCCATCCCTGGCCGGTCGTCGAGTACGGACGCGACGCTTCGTACTACCGGAATAATGACTTCGGCGGAAGCAAGTCCTACCACATACTCGGAGAATACAACGAATACTTCGGCGGCTGCTACGAGAAATCCGGATTCGGCTACGGCCACTGGGCCCTCTACGACGAAAAGCCCGGGATGAAACTCTGGGTCTGGTCGCTCGCCCGCGACGGCGGGATCTGGGAGGACCTGTTGACCGACCCGCCCAAAAAACAGTACACCGAGCCGCAGACGGGGATTCTCTACAACCAGGCCGGAAGCGACAGCGGCCTGACGCCTTTTAAGCACATCTATTTTGCGCCCCAGTCCGTCATGCGCTGGAGGGAGATCTGGTTCCCGGTGAAGGACATCGGCGGGCTGGTGGCGGCCTCGCCCCACGCGGCGCTCAATGTGGAGAGCGCCAAGGGCACAGTCAAGGTCGGCCTCTGCCCGCTCCGGCCAATCGATGACGACCTCGTCATCACTCTGGCCGGCGAAACGATTTTCAGCCAGCGGCTGACTCTCAAACCCATGGAGACGTTCGTCCAGATGATTGAGGTCGGAGAGAAGAAGGGCGAGGTCGCCGTTACACTCGGTCAAGAGAAGCTCAAGTGGGCCAGCCAGGACAAGGAGATGAACAAGCTCAACCGGCCCGTCGTCGCCCCGAAGGTTTTCAATTGGACTTCGGCCGAGGGCTTGTACGTTGCCGGCGAGGAGCTGGCCAGGCAGCGGAGCTACGGCGAAGCCCTGGCCAAATTCCTGTCTTGTTTGGAGAAGGAGCCGGGCCACGTCCGCGCCCTTACCCGGGTCGCCGAGATCCACCTCAGGCGCACTGAATACCTCAAGGCGCTGGACTATGCCAGGAATGCGCTGGCCATCGACGCCTATGACGCCGGCGCGAACTTCGTCTACGGCACGATCAACCGTCACCTCGGCAATTATGCCGATGCCAAGGACGGGTTCGGTTGGGCGGCCCGTTCCATGGAGTTCCGGTCGGCCGCCTACGAGCAGCTGGCTGAATTGAACATCATCGAGAAGAAACCGGACAGGGCAGCCGAGTACGCGCGGCGTTCGCTGGACTATAACGCCTACAATCTGAACTCCCGCGAGCTTCAGGCGATCCTCCTCCGATTGGGCAAAGACGAGAAAGCCGCCGGCGCTGCCCTCGACGATATCCTCCGGATCGATCCCCTCAGCCATTTTGCCCGGTTCGAGCGCACCCTTCTCGATTCGAGCGACGCCAACCGTGAGGCGTTTACCTCCCTTATCCGCAGCGAGCTTCCCCACGAAACCTACCTCGAGCTGGCCATGCTCTATTTCAACCTCGGCCTCACAGAGGAGGCGGCAAAGGTTTTGGGGCTGGCGCCTTCTCATCCGGTGGTCGATTATTGGCTGGCCTATCTGTGGCGAGAAAAGGACGGAGCCAAGAGCCGGCAGTATCTTGAAGAGGCCGAAGCCGCTTCTCCTCAGCTCGTTTTTCCCCACCGGCGCGAGGATATCCCTCTTCTCCGCTGGGCGGTGGCAAAGGCGGCCGGCTGGAAGATTTCCTACTATTTGGGCTTAGTGCTGTGGCACTCCGGGAAGCCAGAGGAGGCCAAGGGCCTTTTCAAACGCCTGGCCGATGCTCCGGATTGGGCGCCATTCTACTTGACCAGGGCACGATTCTTGGAGAACGAAGGGGACCGGGAGAGGACCCTGGCCGATATCCAAAAAACGCTCAGCCTGGATAAGGATAACTGGCGGGCCTGGCGCGCCCAGACCGAATTTTACGAGAAGAGCGGAGATTATGAACGCGCACTCCAGAGCGCCCAAGCCATTTATAAGAAGCAGCCGGAGAAGCCCGCGTTGGCCATGGACTATGCCAAAGCACTCCTTCACAGCGGGAGACATGAGGATTGTCTCAAGGCGCTCGAGCGGACGAACGTCCTTCCCTACGAAGGAGCCTGGGAGGGCCGTGACCTTTACAGGCAGGCCCATCTCCTGTCGGCCGCGCTGAGCCTCAAAAACGGGAAAAACAAGGCTGCCGTCGCCTCAGCTGAAAAGGCCAAGCTCTGGCCGGAACACCTGGGGGTTGGCAAGCCTTTCGATGTTGATGAGCGGCTGGAGAACTTCATCCTGGCGGCTGCGGCCGAAAAAATGGGAGACCGCGTAAAGGCCGATAAGCTCTTTGCGTCCGTCTGCGCCGACACGGATAGATTCCGGACGGACAGGGATTCCGTCCACCTGCTCGGTGCTATTGCCCTTAAGAAGGCCGGGAAGGAGGCGGATGCCGTCCGGCTTCTCTCTGATTGGCAGATCACCCGCGGCGGGGAGGACCCTGTATTGGCCTGGGCCTCGGCAAAATATCACGGTGACGAAGCCAGGGCGGACGCTGTCTTTAGCAGGATAAAAAACTCTGTCGGCGGCGCGACCTGGGACATGGGAACCGGCGATCGGTATTTCCCGCTGATCCTCAAGATCGTTAAGGCTTTTCCCCAGAAATGACAAGTCGAGCTCTTCTTCAGGCCATCATCGACCGGCGGCTGGCGCCGCGCTGCGGCTTCTGGATGGGGAATCCGTATCCCGACACCTGGCCGATCCTGCACCGGTATTTCGGCACCAAGACTGAAGAAGAGCTGCGGCGGAAGCTTGGAGACGACTTCCGCTGGATATCGCCCCAGTTTCTAGAGTCGACCTACAACCATCCTCAGGACCGGAAGCTCTTCGACATGAGGGGAGACAAGAAATCCCACGGCCAGGCTGGACCGCTCGCCGATTGTGAGACCGTGGCCGACGTCGAGAAATTCCACTGGCCGGAGCTCGAATACCTCGATTTCGGCGAGACGATCGCCAACCTTCAGGGAGCCGGCGACTTCTACCGGGCCAGCGGGTTCTGGTGTCCGTTCTTCCATGATGTCATGGACCNNTACATGGTCAAGATGTACACCCACCCAGAGGTCGTCCACGCCGTGACGGAACGTGTCTGCCGCGCCTATCTCGAAGCGAATGACCTGTTCTATGCACGCGCCGGGGACATGATCGACGGCTTCTTCTTCGGCAACGATTTCGGTACCCAGCTTGACCTTCTCCTCAGCCCCGCTCTCTTCGATGAGTTTGTGCTGCCCTGGTTCCGCCGGTTCACCGNNCTCCATTCCTGCGGATCGATTTACCGGGTCATCGACCGGCTGGTCGAGGCGGGTGTCAACTGCCTCCATCCCCTTCAGGCCAAAGCCAAGAACATGGAGGCGGACAAGCTGGCTCGTGAGTTCGGCGGTAAGATCGCCTTTATGGGAGGGATCGACACCCAGCGCGTGCTCAACCTCGGGACGCCAGCCCAGGTGAAGGACGAAGTGCGGCGGGTCAAGGAGCTGCTGGGGCCCCATCTCATCGTCAGCCCGAGCCACGA
>JAFNEO010000053.1 GCA_017886205.1 Candidatus Aminicenantota bacterium
GTGAAGCTGGGAGAGTACCCTGAGTGGGAAGCCAGGAGAGAGCTCGAGGCGCGTTTCCCCCGGCTGTTCCCAGCCCCCCCAACCACTCCAACCCCCCCCACGCCGGCAGTCACGCCGCGGCCTGAAAAAGCGCCGAGGGCCCCCAAGGCCTTAATCGACAGGTTTGAAACCTGGCCGGGATGGGAGAAGAGAAAGTATATCGGCATCTACATGGAGCCGCTCAACAAGGAGCTGCTGGAATTCTTCGGAGTCAACGAGGAGAGCGGACTTCTCGTCAACCGGCTGACCAAAGACGGACCGGCGGAGAAGGCGGGACTCAAGGTCGGTGATGTAGTCGTCCGTGTCGACGGCAAGATAATGGCGACGGTCGGCGACTTGAGCGAGCTCATCCAGGACAAGAAAAAGGGCGAGAAGGTGAAGCTCGAGATCATCCGGGAAAAGAAGTCCCTGACCCTGGAGGTCGAGGTTTCGGAGGAGGAAGGCCCGAACCTCTCTTATTTCTACCTCACCGAGCCTTCCCGGGAAGCCTGGGGGGAAGTGACAAAAGAGTTGCAGAGGCAGTATGATCGATCGCGGAAGACCTACGAAAAATACAGCGAAAGCTCTCGGGATAGGCTGAAGAAGCTCAACGAGGAGCTGCTGGATAAATCCCAGGAATCCTATGAAAAGGCGAAAGGGCTTTTCGAAGAGAGCAAAGCTAAAGACAAGTTGAGAAAACTGTTCTCCGGCAAGAACAGGCCCGTTTTCCGGGCTTAGAGCTCAGAAAGACCGAGCGTTAAGCTCTTACCTCCATTTCTCAGGGGGTCTTCCTGGAAGGGAAGGCCCCTTTTTTTTAATCTTTCCGGTCATCGTTCTTCCGGCCGGACGGGAGCCACCTCCGGAGATAGGTTTCGAATTCCTCGTCGCCGAGCTGCCTCCGGTCATAGAAACCGCGTGCCCGGCGCTGCTTCATGGCTTCGTAGAGGATGACGCCGACCGATACCGACAGGTTAAGGCTCTGCACCATCCCCAGCATTGGTATCTGGATCCTGAGGTCTGCGAGATCCAGCGCCTTCCGGGAAACCCCTTCCGACTCGCTGCCGAAAACGATGGCCAGAGGCTGGGTATAGTCCAGGTCGGAGTAGGGGATGGCATCCTTGTTGAGATAGGTAACCGCCACCTTGAATCCCTTTTTCCTTAGGGGCAACAGGCAGTCGCCGATGGACCCGTGGATATGCACATCGACCCATTTTTCCGCTCGGGTCGAGATCGCTTTGTTAATGCCCAGTAGGTCCGGGTTCGGGGAGACCATATCGAGGTGGAGGACGCCGGCCGCATCGCAGGTGCGGATAACGGCGCTGGCGTTATGGGCGATGGCCACCCCCTCCAGGACCACCCTCAGATCCGGTTGGCGCAGCGCCAGAAGACGCTTGATCCTTTCGATTCTTTGGGGAGTCGGCACAGCCCTGAATATAGCAGACCGCTCTCAGCGGTTCAATATGATCAACTTGACAGCCAGGACCAGCCAGATCAGGATCGTCCCTTGCAGGGCCCGATACTCCTTGTTCTGCTTGTACAGGGATCGGCTGAACTTGCCTTTGGCCGGGAGGTGTTTTCCGATTGACGGGATAAATAGGGGCACTCTCTTTCCGTATTCCTCGTACTGCTGGGGGAAAAGCTCTCTCATCCGGTCTCTCTCCCGGCGGATGATGAGCGGATAGAAAACCCCATAATAGACGACGAAAAGACCCAGCACCCACCAGGAGCGCGCGCCGACGACGACCCCGATCCCGAGCAGGAAATTCCCGACATAGAGCGGGTTCCGCGAATAGCAGTAGGGCCCCGAGACGGCCAGCGTTTTTTCCTTGCGCAGATGGCCGGAGGCCCAGGCTCTGATGGCCAGCCCGAAGAAGGAGATCAGGACGCCCAGGAGAATGGACGTCCAGGTGGGACGGGCGAGAAGAACGACGGCAATGGCGAGAAACAGTCCGACCCGAACCCGGAGCCGGTTCAGGATCCTATTGAGACTCGCACTACTCATGTCTTTCCCATAGCTCCCTCATCGCTGCGGCTACCTCTTCGGGGGAGATGGCCTGCAGGCATTCAGGATTGGAGCATTCGTGTTTGTAGCAGGGGCTGCAGTCCCGTTCCTGGAAGATCACCTTATCGCGTTCACGGAAAGGCCCGTTGCGCCGGGGATTGGTCGGGCCGAAGAGCGCGACCACCGGCACATCGAGGGCACAGGCGGCCTGTAGGGCGAAGGTGTCACCGCTGATCACGAGCGAGGCCAGCTGCAACAGAGCGAGGACCTCTTTGATGGGCAGGAAAGGAGCGACTCTAATTCCGGTCCTTTCGGCGATAGTCTCGGCCACCCCTTTTTCATCTTCATTTCCCCAGAGGAGAACGGGAAAGGCGTCGGATAGAGCAACGTTTGCCATCAGCTCTATCCATTTTTTGGGGAACCACCTCTTGGTCTCCCAGGCGGCTCCCACGTTATAGACAATGACTTTGTGGTTTTCTTGGCGGCCGATCGCGGAAAGCTTGGACCGGACGGACTGGATAATCCTCTCGGGAATTCGCAGGGGAAACTCGAACCCGCTTTCCTTGATGCCCAGGATTTCTAGCAGCTTGAGGTTTTTTCCGATGACGTGGCCTTCCTCTTCGGGAACGGGAGAGAGACGCTCGGTATAGAAAAGAGAAGCCAGGGGCTCCCTCAGGTTTTCCCGGGAGAACCCGACGCGCCGCCGGGAGCGGGAGAGATAGGCCAGCAGGGCGGACTTGACTAAGCCCTGGAAATCCAGCGCGGTTTGATCGCGGCCTTTGATCCTCTGGGCACTGCGCAGCCATTTGTTCTTATCGACGACGACGACCTCATCGATCCCGGGGACGAGGTCGAGAATTTCTTTCCCCTTTTCTTCCACCGCCCAGCGGATTTTTGCGTCCGGGAAGCTCCTGCGGAGGGCGGCAAAGGCCGGGAGCGTGTGGATGATATCTCCGAGCGAGCTCAGCCGGATGATCAGGAACCGGTCCATATCGGCCTTTCAGGTCTCCTTCTTCATCCTGATGGCGATGTCGCGGATGACCTGCGAAGTGTTGCGGATCTTGGGACCGCCGACAATGGCCACCCGGCCGCCGTAAGCTTTGACCGTGTCCTTTTCTGGGACCGTCTCCTTACTGTAGTCAGAGCCTTTGACGTGGATGTCCGGCTTGAGGGCTAACAGGACCTTGGTGACCATGGACTCACTGAAGATCGTCACGTAGTCGATGAAGGAGAAGGCGGCCAGAATCTCCGCCCGCTCCTTCTGCGGCAGGATGGGCCTCCCTTCGCCTTTGAGCCTTCGGACCGAGGAGTCGCTGTTGAGGGCGACAACGAGGACATCTCCCTTCGCCCTAGCGGCCCGGAGATAGCGGATGTGGCCGACGTGGAAAAGGTCAAAACAGCCGTTGGCCAGGACGACGGTCTTACCCTTGGCTTTCTCCGCGGCGATCGTCCGGCGGAGTTCAGAGAGAGGCTTGAACTTGTCCAATTTATCCAGAGATGGATTCCTTGAGCTCGGCAGGGGAGACCGTCGCCGTGCCCTTTTTCATGACCACGATGCCGCCGGCATGGTTGGCCAGGATGGTTGCTTCCCGGAAGCTCGCCCCGCAGGCGAGGGCCAGGGTGAAAACACTGATCACGGTGTCTCCGGCCCCGGTCACATCGACGATGTCGGTCGGGCCCTGGACGGGGATGAGGAACGGCTGTTTTCCTTTCTCGAACAAGGCCATACCCCTCGATCCCCGGGTGATAAGGATGGCGGCGGACTGGAGGTTCTTGAGGAGAAGATCGCCCGCCCTCTTGAGGAGCAAGAGGTTATCGTTGAGCTCGATATGGAGAGCCCCTTCGACCTCGGGCTCGTTCGGCGTCGCTGCCGTAATTCCCTGGAAATGGAGAAGACGATACCGGCTGTCGAGAGTGACCGGACGTTTCGCCTTTTTGAAACTGGGAAGTGCGGCCGCAAATATCTCCTCCTGGACGGTCAAGTAGTTATAGTCGGAAATGAGCAGGGCTTCCGCACCGATAGCGACAGTCTTGAGCGTCCGGATAAGCCTGTCCTTGAGAGGGGCGGTCTCAGGCACCAGGGCCTCTTTATCGATCCGGAGGATCTGCTGTTTCTTGGTGTTTTCTTCGCCGGCCAGGATCCTGGTCTTAACGGGAGTCTGGAAGTCGGCCAGCCGGAGCAGGAACTTGGTCGATATCCTCTGGGCCCGCAGGATGTCGCAGATCTTCCCGCCGGACTCGTCCCGGCCGAGGACGCCGAGAGGAAGGGGATCGGCGCCGAGGGCTCTTAAGTTGAGCACGGAATTACCGGCGCCTCCCAGAGAGAACTCCTGGTTCTGGTAGGAGATGATCAGGACCGGTGCCTCCCGGGAGATACGGCGCGTCTTGCCGTAGAGGTACTCGTCCAGGATGAAATCGCCCCACACGGCGATTTTCCGGCCGGCGAACCGGTCGATGATTCCATGAAGTCTGAATCGTTCTGAGGTCATTGGCGTCCTCTGTTCATACCCAAAGACTATTAGCAAAATCGGCCGAAAACGTCAATGGAGGTTTGTTTTTTAGGGGGGTTTGTATTATATATGCCCTTCTTTTCCCCCCATCATGGAAAACCGCGTCGATGAGTTCATCGCCAACCCCAGGCGGGCCCTTTTCGTCCTGGCCGCGCCCATCGCCATCGCCATGTTTGTCCAGACGATGTACAACATCGTCGATACCGCGTTCGTCGGCCGGCTCGGGTCGGGTTCGATCGCCGCTCTGACTTTCGCTTTTCCCATCTTTTTCATCCTGATCAGCCTGAATTCCGGCCTGGGCGTCGGGATCAACTCGATCATCTCTCGCTTCCTCGGCGCGAAGAACAAGGAGGCTGCGGAGAATGCGGCTACCCACGGCATCATCATGGCCGCAGTCTTTGCCATCGCGGTCTATATCTTGGGCCGCCTGACGCTCAGGCCTCTCTATTCCCTGTTCGGTGCGACCCAGGACGTGCGTGCGCTCTCCATGAGCTATATGACGATCATCCTGCTAGCGGTCTTTTTCATGTTTCCCGCCTACGCCATGAACAGCATTTTCGCCGCTCAGGGCGATACCCGGACGCCGATGATCGTCCAGACCTTCGGGTTTGTCCTCAACACCATCCTCGACCCCATCTTCATCTACCCGCTGCGGTTCGGCGTCCGGGGCGCGGCCATTGCCACCGACATCGCCATCGCGGTCACCCTGCTGGTCTATCTGTACTTCTTGAGGAAGAGGTCCTACCTCCGGGTTCGCTTCCGCTCCTTCCGGTTTTCTTTCGACCTCTGCCGAGAGATCTGCCGGGTGGGCGCGCCGGCCAGCCTCATGATGCTGACGATGTCGATCTATGTCATGTTTCTCAACCGCTTCATGGCCCATTTCGGGACGGACTATGTGGCTTCGTTCGGCCTGGCTACGCGGCTGGAGAGCTTTGTGTCGCTGCCGATCTTCGCCCTCTCTATCTCCCTTCTGACTCTCGTCGGGATGTTTTATGGAGCGAAAAGGTATGATCTTGTGAAATCCATCTCTTGGTATGGAATCGGGATCGGCGTTCTGGCGGCCGGAGCGGTGGGCGTGTTGTTTTATGCGGTCCCGGTCGTCTTTCTGAAGATCTTCACCCAAGAGAGGCTTATTCTCATGATCGGCGCGGCCTATCTCAGGGTCGATGTCCTCACCTTCCCGACGATGGCCATCGCCATGATCGTAAGCCGCGTGCTCCAAGGGATGGGGTTTGGGTTGCCAGGGTTCATCATCAACGCGATCCGCATCTTTTTCGTCGCCGTCCCGCTGGCCTATATTTTCGTGTTTGTCTTGGGCTACGGATTTCTGTCGATCGCCTGGGCCATGGTGGCCGGCGGGGTGACGGCAAGCCTCCTGGCGTTCTGGTGGCTTTCGGCCAAATTCCGCATGCTAGGCGAGATTTCTCCCCTATCGCCAAGACTATCTTAAGAACCGCTCCCCTGGGATTGAAAAAATGGCCGCAATCCCCTATATTGAGGGACGCACGCCGGAGTGGCGGAACTGGCAGACGCGCTGGACTCAAAATCCAGTCCGGGGCGACTCGGGTGTGGGTTCGATTCCCTCCTCCGGCACCAGACTTTGCCTTCATGTGAGTGGCGCGACAGTTTTTTGGTGTCTTTCAGGTTTGGGAATTGACGCCAAGCCGATCAGACTGAGATAAACCTGTGCGCAAGATCTCTGCAAAGGGATTAGGAAGCTCTGACTTCAACGCTCGCGAAACAGCTGTCCATTAGAAAATAATCCAGTTCGTCGTATCTCGAGCACCTCATCAGGAGCATCAGCATCTCTTCCCGGAGCTTCCTTTTGGCTTCCTCCCGGGTGGCTCCGACGGACCAGATGTCCAGACCAGGACAGGAAAAGAAAAAGTGCCTGGTTTCTTTTCTGTTGTTTACGGAGTTTGATTTTGGGTTTGTCGCTGTCGCTTTCATCATCCACCTCGCCCAACCTTCCTTGTCTCGTTCTCTCTCTCTCCTTCGGTCTCAAGCGCCATCGGGCTTATCTTTCTCTCATTAATATATACGTTTGAGCGAAAGGATTTGATGCATATCGCCCTTTTTTTCTTGACGATTGTGAGAAATGCACCTCATAATAGACCTAAAAGTGAGAGATGGCAGGATGAAAAAAATCGTTGGCTTACTGATTCTTTTGCTGGTCATTGGAGGCGCGCTGGCCGGGGTCAGTCCGGCTCCGGCCGCGGACGGATTTTCCCGCGATAAGGCGCTCGAGCACTTGAAAGTCCTGGCCGAAACAATCGGGCCGAGGCCGCTCGGGTCCCCGCAGGAAAAAGCCGCTTTGACCTACTTCGCCGAGAAGCTCGCCGAGTTTGGCTGCCAGGTCGAATGGCAGCCGGTGACCGAGGAAAAGGGTATGCTCGGATCAAGCGCCCTCAACACAAACAGCTTCAACGTCATCGGGCGGATCCGCGGCAAGACGCCGCGGGAAATCATCGTCGGTGCCCATATCGATTCGTCGACTCCGGAAATCCCCGGGGCCAACGACGACGGCTCCGGAGTGGCGACGATCATCGAGCTGGCCCGGGTCCTGGCGCAGGAGCCGCACGACTCCACCCTGGTCTTTGTCGCTTTCTGCGGCGAGGAGTCGGGACTCATCGGGTCGAAATCCTTCGTCGAACAATATCCCCTTGAAAATATCGCCCTGATGCTCCAGCTCGACATGGTCAGCGACAATTCCTCCCTCCTGCTCTTCATCGATACCAAAAAATCGCAGACTCCGGCCTGGCTGGTCTCGGCGAGCATCGACGCCTTTCATTCTCTGGGTTGCCGGAACATCGACTATCCCGTTTTTTTCCAGAGCCTGAACAATGCTATCGGCGGCGCGACCTCCGACCATGCTCCGTTCCTCGAGAAGGGGATACCGGCGATCGGATTCGTCACCGACATCGGTTTTCCTATCCACACCCCCAATGATACCCTGGAGTACTTCGAGCCCGCGGGCCTGGAGCGGAGCGGTCGTCTCATCATGGAGCTCATGCGGAAGTTCGACGGCGGCCAGCCGGAGGAGAAGGCCGGCCACTACATGCTCCTCCTGATCGGGGAAAGGCCGTTCTTTGTGCCCTTGATCTGGCTGAAAATCCTCATCGTCTTATCCCTTGGTATCGGCCTTGTGGCCTTTATTTGCCTTTACAAGACGCGCAAACTCAATGTCAACTGGGAAGAAGATAAAAAAGCTAAGAAGTCCTGGCCCAAGTTTCTGGTCATCAATTTAATCATCATCGGGGTGATGTTCTGTTCCCTTTGGCTCATGCAGCGGGTCGGCGGCCAGCGGACGCCTTGGTATGCCCATCCCGATTCTTATGTCCTTTATGCCTTTCTATTTTTTATCCTGGGCATCTGGCTGAGCCTTCAGCTCACCCGGGGATGGAAGCTGAGAAGAAATTCTTTCTTCTATTTCGCCCGGGCTTCGATCTACTTGACTGTCCTTGTGGGCCTTGCTTGGCTGGCTTCCGGACCTCGGCTGGCGCTCTTTCCCGCGGTCGGCCTGCTGTTTCTCAGCCTGGCCTGTCTGGCGCCTTGGGCTTGGCTAAAGGGCCTGCTCTGGGTCCTGGCCCCATTCTGGATTTTCCGGATGCTCGTCCTGTCCGAGTGCGACAAGTTCATCTTCCGGACGTCGGCCATGGCGTTCGCGGTGTTCAAGACTCTTACCTTGACGTTCATTTTTTGGGCCGTCCTGGGGCTTCTTTTCCTCCTCTGGACGATGCCTTTCCTCCTGGGGTTTGCCGCCGTCTACCGGAGCGCTCGAAGCGACCTCTGGGCGATGAAGCCATTCCGCCGGTTAATTGCCCTTATCCCGATCGGAATACTCGTAATCGGAGGTGCGGTCTATCTCCGGACAGTGCCTGCCTATGATGGACCCTGGGACCAGGAGGTCACCGTCACTCAGAAGCTGGACGCCGAGAACAAGACAGCGGTGGAATTCTCAAGCTTCGGCTACCTGAAGGGGATTAAGGCGGCGATCGACGGCCGGGAAGTAATCCTGGACAAGCGGACGTCATTCAAGAAGATCGAGATGCCCTTGGAGATGAACTGGCTGAAGGAGCGGGTCACTTTCCAGACCGAAGAAAAAGGGGCGCAGACGATCGCCCATCTGAAGGTCCAGCTTGATTTCGAGAAGCCTCCGCTTACGGTGAGCTTGAGGCTCAAGTCCGACCAGCCGTTCAGTGTCGATAAGGCCAACGTGAAATACCAGCACAAGAAGAACCGGGCGACCATCCGCTGGGCTCATGACCCAGGACAAAGCCTAATCCCGGAAATGAACATCAGGCTGCCCAAGGGAGCCAAGCTGGACGCCGAGATCGCGGTCACATTCCTGGAGGGACCGGCCTCGGTATCCTGCGAAGGGAAGAACATATTCTTGATCCAGCGGGCCGAGATCAAGCGCAAGGTCGAAATACTGGGCCGGACTCAGTCCTTCTCATCCCGGGAGCTTTTTGATAAAATTTGTTTGGTAGGCCGTTAATGAACACTCTTACGGTCCAGAGCGAGCTCCGGGAGATGGGAAAGGTTCGCGCGTTCTTGAAAAAAAACCTCGCCGGACTGGGCCTCGACGAAGAAGACACCTACAAGGTCGAGCTCTCGCTTGTGGAGATGTGTTCCAACATCATGCGTTATGCCTATCCGCGGGACAAGGGGGAGATCATCATCAGCGCCTGGCACGAGGAGGGGAAGTTCTACCTGGAAGTCCGGGACAGCGGCGTCCCCTTCGACCCCCG
Organism: Candidatus Aminicenantota bacterium; assembly: GCA_017886205.1. Lineage (GTDB taxonomy): Bacteria > Acidobacteriota > Aminicenantia > Aminicenantales > UBA8522 > UBA8522. Next base: position 9,282 of record JAFNEO010000053.1, read on the forward strand.
GCAGGTCAAGCGGCCTACCCTAGAGGAAATGATCAGCCGCGAGCAGATGGGCGGACTGGGGATTTTCCTTGCCCGAAAGCTTATGGACGGCTTCTTATACCGGCGCGAGGACGATCAGAACGTGCTGGTTATGTACAAGAAAGCCGAAGCCAAGAAACGCTGAGTCTCAGTAGAGGACGTTGGCCTCGCCGTTCTTTTCGATCAATTTGTTGATGTGCTGGATGATGAGTTCCTTGCGCGCCAGGACGGCGTTGATCTCTTCGTCGGTGAGCGTATCGCCGGTAAATCCCTTGATCACCTCGAAGGTGAGGGCCTTTGCTTTCTCAAGCAAGTCCTTGGGCATCTCCTTGAGGACCAGTCCCTCTTTGTTCTTTTCCCCGTAGGGGAGCTCGGTCGTCCACTTCTTCCCGGTCCGGAAGCTGCGCGAATGGTCGATCAGGATGATGCGCCAGTCCTCGGTGATGAGATAGTTGTTCTGGTGCCGGTCTTCATTGCCAATAAGATTGTCGAAAAAGCGCTGCAGGTTCAGGGCCCTGTTATAGTTGAACACCTTGATGGGAGGCGTCTTGATCTTTTGCTCGACCTTGTCCTTCATGGTCATCTTGGCTTTGACCCAGAACTGGCAGGAGCCGCGGTTGTTGTGGAACCTCTTCTCCACTGTCGGGGGAATCATGTTGAGGCCGAGGTGTTTATCGAAGAGATAAGCGGCGATTTCAAATTTCCAGCCCTCGATGTAGCCCTTCATCCGGCCCTCCGGGTTCTTCCAGAGGGCGTCGTTGGTGAGCCCGTTGAGCTCCAGGGTAATGTGCCAAGGGTTGGTGACAGCTTCCGACATCATCTGCTCTTCTTTGGTGATGTTGGCGTTGAGGAGGAATTCCTCCCATTTCGGCCGTTCGGCGATCTCCTCGGGTGTAAACTGCGCCAGGACGGGGAGCGCGAAGCCGATTAGGACAAAAATGAAGATGGCCGTTGCTGAAACTTTTCTCATGGACCCTCCTTTTTCCTCTCGGTTTCTCCGTTCGACACTCAATTTTATCCCATAAAGCCGCCCAGCGGCCTCAATAAAGGACTTTGTCCTCGCCGCTCTCCTTGATCATGGCGTCGATCTCGGCGAGGAGCAGAGTCCGGCGCTTGAAAACGCCGTCCATCTCTCTATCGGTCAGGTACGGCCCCACGGCCTCCTTGATGCTCTGGTAGTCGAGCTTCCGCAAGCTCTCAACGAACCAGCGGGGGAGACGCCGGAACAGGAAGGGCTTTCCGTCAGCCGTCCTCTTTAACCCGTTTCTCCCGAAGATCAGGTTATCGGTGTACTCCGTGGATGAACGAAAGGCCTGGGAGTGATCAATGGCGATCATCCGCCAGTCCTTGGTGTAGAGGATATTCTGCTGGGTCCGGTCGTCGTTGGCCACCAGGCAGTCCCAGGCCCGGACCAGGTATTTCATGTTGTCGGTGTGCTCGAGCGCCGATTCCGGGATCGGGATTCTCTCCTCCATAACCTTGAGCAGGCTGCGCTCGCTCGTTGCCCAGTAGATGAGGGCCCCGGGCTTGCCGTTGAACTCCCTTTCCACGGCCGGCGGCACTATGTTCAGGCCGATGAGCTTGTCCAGCCGGTAGGCGGCGATCTCATATTGCCAGCCCTCCAGGAATCCGTCCCGCAGGCCGCTCGGGTTTTTCCAGCAGGCCTTTGACTGGACATCCGCTTTCTGGAGATAGAACTTGAGGGGCTTGGTGACACCTTCCCCGATTTCCTCGGAACGGACGATCTCGGCCGTCTTCAGGAATTCCTCCCAAAAGGGCCGCTGGGCAATCTCCTCGGCGGTAAACTGGGCGCGGGCCGGGATGAAAGAGATGAAGACTAGAAAGAGCATTGCCGGAATGATATTCGAGCGCCTCATTGTCGTTCTCCCTCGAGAGCCATCTTTTCCCCGTTCATTAAGATGCCTTCTATAATAATCACCTCCAAACCAAAAATCAACATGAAAATTGAATTGACACAGTCTTTACCAATGGTATAATTCTTGACTTCACCGGCGGTCGGCCCCAATAGGTCGAGCGCTAGGATACGGTCAGGGAATTGAGATTCAGAAAAGCGTTTTGGCTGCTGACGCCGCTTCTGCTTCTGGCGTTCTGCGCCGGCCCGCGGCACGCGCCGACCATCCGTTTTCCCTACCTATGGCTGGGCCTCCAGGGCTTTGGAGGGGACATCGACAAGCAGCAACTGCGCGAACCCTCCGGGATCTGCTACCACGCCCGACGGGGAACGCTTTTCGTGGTCGGCGACGAGGGGGAGGTCGCGGAGATCAAGAAAGACGGGACTCCTGTCGCCAACACCATAGTCAAGGGCGACCTGGAAGCGATCACCGTCGTGCCCGAGACGGGGCTTCTTTACATCGGGGTTGAAGGGGCGGATGTCATCCTTGAGTTCGATCCGGAAAAGAAAGAGGTCCGGAGGCGTTTTCCGATCAACAGGTCCTTCAACGGCGATCCCAACTTTCTCCAAAAACAGACCGATAGGTATGACAACGGCATCGAGTCGCTCGCTTTCGTGCCCGACCCCAAGCATCCTGAAGGGGGGACGTTTTATGTGGGTAACCAGTGGGACCCTCCGATGATCATGGAAGTCCTGGTCCCCCTGAAATCCAGCCGGGCCGCTGAGGCGGAAGCCAAGATCATTCGAGTGCTGCCTTTCCGGATGGATGACCCCGCGGCTATGTACTATGACCCGGTGACCAAGCGGCTGAACATCGTGAGTGATGCCGACAACATCCTGGTTGAGGTCACCCTGGACGGGAAGATGGTCAAGCAGTACGCCTTCCTCGGCTACAACCAGGAAGGGCTCTGCCGTGACGATGAAGGCTATCTCTACATCGCCCAGGATATGGGGGGTATTATTAAGGTCAAAGACCTGCGGAAGAGATAGAACAGGTCCTCTCCTTGGCTTCCCAGCGCGATAATCAGGCGCCGGGTTTCTCGGGTTCCAGCGCCTTTTTCTTCCTGTACTCGCGGATGACGAGAACGGTGAGGAAGATCCAGACGAGAACGCCCACGACATTGATCAAGGCAAAGCGTTCGATCGAGAGAGCGAGGTAGGTCGTCCCGACCCAGACCACGATCGCCTGGAGGGCGTCTCCAGCGCGGACAAAAAACGTTTCCACGGCCATCTGGGCTTTATATTTCTCCTCCCTCTTGGTGATCAGAAAGAGGCCTGCCCGCGCCGTCTTCATCAGCGAATAGTCGGTGCCGTTCTCGACCACCTTGATCCATTTCATTAAAAGGAGGGACGCGCCAAACGCCGCATACCCGTATCCCCCGAGAGCGATCAGCGGAAGGAAGAGAAGCGCACCGGCTTGATCTGGTAGTAGCCGAACATGATGAGAAAGCTGTTGAGGAAAAGAAGAGATGCTTTGACGATTTCGCCGGGATGGATGACCGTGAATAGCCGGAGAAATCGGAAGAATATGTTGGACCCGGGTCCACCCGCTCCTTTAGAGATCGTCGCTTCGGGACGGCTCATGTACCCCCTCCTTACCGGAGAATTCCGGGCTAGAATAGCACGGCGTCTTCGCCCTTTTCACAAATCAGGGTTTTGATCTTTTCGACGAGGAGGCTTCTCCGGATGAGGAGCGCCCCGATCTCCTCATCGCTCAAATACCTGCTCAGCGCCGACTTGATGGATTCCTCATTTAGCTTGAGAAGGCCTTCATAGAACTTCCTTGAACAGACGGTGATGTCACACCCTGGCAGCAGCTCAGACATAGGGGCGAAGGCCTCTGAGAAATCGACCCGGCAGACCCGCCAATCCTCCAGATGGATGTAGAGATCGTCGGCATCCTGGCACTCGTCATAGGTCAGATTCTCCAACACTTTGACCTCTTCAAGGGCATTGGAGAAGGCTTTGGGATTCGGAGGCTCCAGCTTCTTCCTTCTCCGATCCTTCTCGCGGATGCAGTTTTCGAGGAAGACCTGAAGGGAGCCTTTCCGCTCCTCGATCTCTCTCTCGACGACGGGCGGGATCAACTCTACGCCGAGGAGTTTGGTCAGCTCATAAGCGGCTAAATCATACTTGTAGCTGTCGGGCGTCGGATGGGGTCTCCGTCGGTCGACGTGCCGAAAGACGGCGCGCTGCCTGACGGCGCCATCGCCTAAAGTGACAAGCCAGGGGCCGGTTCTCCCGCCCAGCTTTTCTTTCTCGATCTTTCCGACTTTGGCCTCTCGGAGGACCTTCTCCATGGCCTCCATTCGGCCGACCTCTTCATCGCGCGGCTGGGAACGGATCAGGGTGCCCTGCCCAAGCGCGATAAAGACGCAGGAAAGCAGGATCAGACTCATCGTCATTTTCATCGCCTACCCCCCAAACATGGAAATCTCCGTTTTGAATGACCAGGGCGGACGCCGGCCCGCGATAGACCCGGGAAATCCCGGTGTCCACAATCCAGATCCGGCCGCCGAAGCGCTGCATATCCCTTGGAGTCTGAGGAATCACCGGTGTGTGGGCGATAATCATGGCCCTGGCACCGAGGTTCTTCAGGATCGCGTCCACTTCCTCCTTCAGGTCGGCCTCAGCGACAGTGGCCAACTCCCTGTACCAAAGAGGGCTGTCACTTCGATAGATGATCGATAGCTGGATGATCCGGGGAGGCTCGGAATTGCGCAGGGCTCGGCAGATATCCGTCAGCTCCATGCGATAGAGGTCATTGATCTCCTTGAGCCCCCACTTCGAATATTTTTCGCTGATGCCGCCATGGACGAAGATGACATCGTTGATCTTGATGGCGACGTTGAGCCGCCGCAGCCAGGGGCCATATTCTTCGTTGAGATTCAATACGTAGAGCCGCTGGGCGCTCGGATCTTTTATCTGGGAATTCCAAAACGCGTCAATCGCTTGCTTCTCGCTTATCCGGCGGCCTCGGGCGCGGAGCTTGGTGATTTTCTTTCTCAGGGAGTCCTCTTGCTGCTTCCGGTAGGAGTCGGGAAGAAAGGAGATGAACTGGTCGAGGGTTACGTAGTCCGAGTTGCTGCTGAAAACGATGCCGGTGAGGTTCAATTCCTCATGGTTTCCGAGAAGGACATGGACCATCCCGCCCGCCGCCTCGGCCTCCTTTTCCAGGCGTATCAGAAGGTCGAGGATTTTCCGGGCATCGGGTCCGCGGTCCATGACATCGCCTGTCTGAACGAAGTGGGTTTTTCCTGCCGCCCAGAGAAGGTCATCATCAACAACCTGCGTCCCCCTGAGGATCTTAATAAAGCTCTCATAGTCCCCGTGCAGGTCGCCGATGACAACGACCCTTTCGATGCCCGACCATTCCCAGGGGATCTCTTCGGCGGAAAAAACAGCCGGCAAGGCCAGGAAAGCGAAGAGCAAAAAGAAAGAGAGGGCGCGCTTGATCGCGGCGTAAAGCATCTGTATTAATACTAAATTAATCGCCGCAGAAGTCAAGCCGGAAGCTTCATCCGCCGTGCGCGATTTGAATTTGACAGCGCAAGAAGAAACTGATATTCTTAGACCGACTCGAGAGAGACAGATTGTCTGCGATGTCGGAAAAATCTCGGAAGATTGGCAAAAAGGAGGGAAACGCCATGTTTGCCCGATTGACCACCATTAATACCAGGCCGGAGCGGGTCGATGAAGGTATCGCTATTTATAAAAAGAGCGTTATTCCCGCCGCCAAGTCGCAAAAAGGGTTTGTGGCCGCCTATCTTCTAGTCGACCGCCCCACCGGCAAGGGAATGTCGGTCACTTTCTGGAAGACCGAAGAAGACGCCCTGGCCAACGAGCGCAGCCACTATTACCAGGAACAACTGGTCAAATATCTCGATCTGTTAGTGGGCGCCACCATTCGGGAAGGCTATGAGGTCGCCGTCAAAGGCTGACCGGTCCCTAAATCCGGAAAAGAACCGTTTCTTCAGTTGGCTGTGTCTTGTGCCCGGTGCTGCCGTCCATTATACTTATAGCCGAGTTGAATCAGGCCTTATAGGAAAGAGGTGTCATCATGGTCGAACAATTCGCCGAAACCCAAGTCGTCAAGATCGCCCTGCTCATAGACGGGGACAACGCCCAGCCGACGCTCATCGGAAGCATCATCAGCGAGACGGCCAAATACGGCTCGATCACAATCCGGCGGGTGTACGGGGATTGGACGACAGCCAGCATGTCCGGCTGGAAGAACGCCCTGAACAATTATGCCATTCAGCCCATCCAGCAGTTCCGCTATACGATTGGGAAGAATTCCACGGACAGCGCTATGATCATCGACGCCATGGATATCCTCCACGGCCACCAGGTCGGCGGGTTCTGCCTGGTCTCCAGTGACAGCGACTATACCCGGCTGGCCACCAGAATTCGCGAACACGGAATCTTTGTCATGGGGATCGGGAAGAAATCGACTCCCAAAGCCTTCGTCAACGCCTGCAATATTTTTATCCAAACCGAGAATCTGGCTCCTCGACAGCAGGCGCCAAGAAGCAAGAGAGATACCAAAGTCCCCGACATCAAGAGCGAGAAACCCAAAGAACTCGACCCCCTGCCGTTGCTTAAAGGAGCCTATGAGATGGCCGTTCAGGTGGACGGCTGGGCGAACCTGGGTACGCTCGGGTTCTACCTCCACCAGCTCGACCCGAGCTTCGACCCGCGCACCTATGGCTTCAAGCAGCTATCCCAGTTGATCAAGAGCCACTCCAACTCCTTCGAGCTAAAGTTCAAAGAAGAAAGCGGAACGACCAACGTCTACATGAGGAGCAAGGAATAGCCCCCCTCAGGGCTGTGCTTCCGAGAGGAACGACCGCAGCTTCCCGCCCTTGCTGAAGCTTTCCAGCTTGCGCAGCGCCTTGGCTTCGATCTGGCGGATGCGCTCACGAGTCACCTTGAAGACATCGCCCACTTCCTCCAAGGTGTGCTCCCTGCCGTCCATCAGCCCGAAACGCAGCTTCAGCACCTCCGCCTCTCTCTCGGTAAGGCTGTCCAGGGCATGCTCGATCTGTTCCCGCAGGTTGCGATGGATGACGGCTTCCTCGGGAGAAGGGCTTGTTTTATCTTCGATGAACTCCCCCAATCGGCTGTCCTCTTCGTCGCCCACGGGCGCGTCGAGCGAAACGGACTCCTGGGAAGCCTTGATGATCTCCCGGACCTTGACCACTGTTAGCACCATCTTCCTGGCCAGCTCTTCATGGGTCGGTTCCCGCCCCTTTTCCTGGACGCTGGCCTGGACGAGCTTCTTCAGCCGGTTGATCGTCTCCACCATGTGCACGGGGATGCGGATGGTCCGCGCTTGGTCGGCGATGGACCGGGTGATCGCCTGCTTGATCCACCAGGTGGCGTAAGTGGAGAATTTATATCCCCTCCGGTAGTCAAATTTCTCCACCGCCCTCATCAGCCCGATATTCCCCTCCTGGATCAAATCCAGGAACCCCAGGCCGCGATGGGTGTATTTCTTGGCGATCGAGACCACCAGCCTCAGGTTGGCCTCGACCAGCTCTTTCTTGGCCCGGTCGCCAAGCTGTTTCCCCAAGCTGATCTGGCGAAGGATCTCACCGGACTGCCGGCAGTTGGTCCCGAGCTCGTCGTGGCTCTTTCTCAGGACCTTCTTGACCTCGGCCAGACGCTTCTGGAGTTCGGCCCTCCTTTGGCGGTCCTTGATGCGGCGCAGGCTCGACTCGAGCTCCTCCCGCGATTCAGCCAGCTCGCAGAAGCCCTCGAAGCGGGAGCGCATATCCTCGATGATCATCTCAAGGCGGGCCGGCCAGATGTTGAGCTGCCCGATCAGGTGGATGATCTTGACCACGAGGCGGCCGCGGGCGCAGGCGTTCTTTTTACGCGGCGGGATTTTCTCCAGCACGGAATTGGTCTGGCGGAGCTTTCTGAAGACCCTGACCAAGCCCTGTTTTCGAACCGCGAGTCTGTCTTCCTCGATGTCTTCGCCGCAATCGAAGATCTGGGGCATGGTCTGAAGGTCCTGCTTGATCGTCTCCTCCAACGAGACGAGCTCGGTCATCAAGAGGCGGGTCCGGGTCAACGCCTTCATGATGGTCCTCTGGCCCTTCTCGATCTGCCTGGCCAGCCCAATCTCTCCTTCCCGGGTGAGGAGGGAGATGCTCCCCATGTCCCGGAGATAGAGCTTGACCGGGTCGGTCGTTGTCTCGCCCTCCCCGGCGGGCAGAATCCCGGTCTGGTGCCCGCGGAGCTGAGTCGGGTGCTTGGCCTCGTCCTTGAAAAGAGTGGCCAGTTTCTCAAAATCCTCCTCCAGGTCCATCCCGTCGCGGACGCGCGGGCCGCGGCGGTCGAAGGGAGGAAAATCCCGTTTTATCCCGGCCAAATCAACACCTCATCCGGTTTTCAAGCTGCGATTCCCCTCTGATAAAACACGTCTTCGGGCGAATCTGTTGCCCTGGAAAACCGATTTTGGGCCATTTTCCCAAAATTTTTCGGAAAAATCAAATCTTTTTGTCCTGTTGACTTTTCTCCTCCTAATCTGATATTAGCTAATCATAAGGGAGTCGTCGAGAGAGGAAAGGACACATGAGAATAGTGGCCAGGCATAAGAACGACATCGTCATCTTCGACCTGGAGGGGGAGATCAAAAGGTCGGACATTACCGATGTGACACTGCATCAACTGGTCAAAGAGCAACTCGATAGCGGGAAGCGGAAGATCCTCCTTAATTTCGACGCGGTGGAATTCATCGACAGCTTTGGGGTGGGCGAGATCCTGGCCAGCTACATATCCACCCACAACCTGGGTGGAAAGCTAAAGCTGGTGAGGATATCGAAGAAGCTGTTTCTCATCTTCCAGGTCACAATGCTGACCAAGGTCCTCGACATCTACGATGAGGAAGAAACCGCCTTGAAGAGCTTCCTCTAGTTTTCCTGTTCCTGTACCTCTTTTTCATCACCTCTCCCTGCTAAATCATTAAAAGTCTCCGCAATGCCAATTATCTCAGCAATCTGAGCGAGAAAAGCGGCCTCTGGCCCATTTCCTGACCGCCATCCTGATTTGACTCCTTGCTAATTTATTGTTAACTTTAACCTAATGAGGCTTGTCAGTATCAAACCCGGTGAAGAGAAGCTGGCTTTTTTGCTTTTTTCCTATTTCTTTTTGATCACGACTCCCCACACCCTTATCAAGGTACACCGGACGACGCACCTTCTGGTTAGGGTGGGAGTCGGAGCTCTCCCGCTCGCCTATCTCAGCGCGGCCGTCGTGACCGGCTTGGTTGTTCTGTACTATGCAAGAATCCAGTTCAAGATCTCGATCCAATTCCTGATCATCGCCAACCTCGTTTTCTTTGCCCTCTCCGGGCTGGTTCTGCAACTGGTTCTCGAGACTAGATACGGCCGAGATAGTCTCTACCTCCCTTACGTCTATTGGGTCTGGGCCAGCGTTCTCATCGTCGTCCTCATGACCCATTTCTGGATGACCGTCAACGAAATCTTCAACCCAAGGGAAGCCAAGCGGCTGATTGGCTTCATCAGCAGCGGCGGGATCCTGGGCGGGATTCTCGGGGGATTGCTGGCCGGCGTCCTGACCCGGGCGAACTTGGGCATCCTGCTGCTCCCCTTGGCCTGCGGTCTCATGATCGCCTGCGTGTTTGTGGTCAGGGCCGTTTTTCGGGACCGGCAACGACCTCCGGCGATGGCCAAACCGGTTCTGTCCAAAAAGGGCCAGACGGAGGCTCCTAAGGTCGGTTTTAAGGACAGCTTCAATGCCGTCCGCCATAGTCCTTACCTGACCCTGATCGCCGCCGTCGTCGCCATCGGCATCATCGTCTCCACCTTAATTGAATTCCAGTTCTTTTCGGCGGCTGACGTTCATTATAAGAACCGAATAAAAGATATGCAGGCTTTCTTTGGTTTCTTTTTCGCCGGCCTGACCATCTTCGCCTTTTTCCTGAACGCCTTTTTTACCGGGAATTTCATAAAGAAGATGGGCGTGAAGCTCACGGTCCTCCTGACTCCGGTCGTGCTCCTGCTCTGTTCCGTCGTCGTCCTGATTGCTCCCTTTGCCCTGCTTCCGGCGATTTTCATCAAAGGCAGCGACGAAAGCCTGGACTTCTCTCTCAAACAAACAGTCAGGGAAATTCTTTACATTCCGGTGGCCTCGGGTTTGAAATTCAAGGCCAAGCCTTTCATCGACATGTTCATCAGCCGGGTGGCGAAGGTCGTGGCGGCCCTTATCCTCCTGGTCTTTGCCCTTCTCCTCAACAAGGAAGTTAAATATCTAACCCCGGTCTTTGACACCGGATTAGCGAAACAGCTGAGCTGGATTGTCATCGTCTTCCTGATTCCGTGGGCGGTGTTAAGCCTGAAAATCGGCAAGGAATACGTCACGACCATCAATCGAAGCATCAAGATGAAATGGGACCGGGTTGACCAGAGCGTGAGGGAACAGCTTGACGTCGATTCCGCCAAGGAGATATTCGATGCCATGGAAAGCCGGAATCGAAGCGCGGTTCTTTATGCCATGCATGTTTTTGACCTCCTGCAGCGGGATAAGCTCTCCCCGGAAATCAAAAACTTGATTTCCGAAAAAGCCGGGGAAGTGAGAGTTTCGTCACTCAGCGATCTGTTCAACGCCGAGGGGGCCGCCGGATTTCCGGAAAAGGCCGAGGACATCCGCCAGGAAGACCTCGTTACGGATATCCGGGAAACCATGTCCCTGGACGCTTATCAGAAGCTGATGGAGGGCCATGCGGGAAACGTGATGGCGGAAAGCCAGAAATCCGAGGTTGAAAAAATGGAGCTGGCGAAGGCGATCGGGTTGATGAGTCCCGATGCCCCACTGACCGACCGCCTCGAGGCGTTGATTGATGACCACTCCCCCGATGTCTCCTGCTATGCCCTGAAAAGTGCGGCCAGGCTCAAGAAAGTAAGTTACATTCCGGCGATCATCCGCAAGTTGAGCCATCCTTCAACCCGGGAAGATGCCATCAGCGCCCTTCATAAATATGGCCAGTCGGCCATGCCTGCTCTGGAAGAAAACCTCAGCGACAGACGCCTGGACTTGAATTTGAGAAAGGCGGTGGTTGAAACACTGGCCCGCCTCGGAACGCAGAAGGCGGCGTTCGCCCTGGCGGAAGAACTCGACCAGGGGGGTGGGGAATTGGACCCGGAAATTATCGATGCCCTGGACCGCATCCGGACGGAAAAAGGGGACGTCGCGTTGCCGACCCGGGTGGCCAAGAGAAAAGTCTTTTCACTCGTTCATAAATACTGCCGGGCTTTCCTCGACTTCCAAGAGCTCGGACATGGGGAGAGCACTGAGGCCGCCCGGCACCGGCTGAAACGGGACCTGGAGACCCTTTTGCCCGATATCTTCAAGTTGCTCGGTCTTGTTTATCCTCAGGAAGAGATCCGCAAGGCCTATCAAAACATTGAAACTGGAACCCGAAATTCCATCGCTTACGCGATCGAGCTGCTCGACAACACCCTGAAAAAGGATATGCGGGACATTATCATTCCCTTGGTCGAGGACTTGTCTTCTTCGGAGAGACAGCGAATCTTCCAGAAAATCCTTAAGAACTCTTAGTAAACTTAGCCGTCAAGGGCGGATTCAGGCTCACGGTCGGGAAAGCTCGCGACATGCGGGAACGGATCCCTGGAGCGGACCCTATTTCAGGAGGACCGTGACCTTGCCTTTGCTCTCCGGACGTTTCCGGTCAAGGCCTACCAGAACATCCTGAAAAGGGAACTGAAAGAGCTTCTCATCCCGCTGATCGAGGATACCACCCTTGAAGAAAAGGCCAGGATCAGCCGAAAAATGATCAAGGCGGCGGAAAAAGCCGTTTTCACTTGAAGTCCTGCCACACCAATAGTATAATCCTGGCAAGGGCTCACCATGCCGAGATTGTTTATCTATCCGAAAAAAGAGGACTCCTTCTGGTATACACTCAAACGGGAAAAGATCTTGATCGGTCGGTCCGAAGACAATGACTTGGCCCTTCCCGACCCTTTCTCCTCAGGCCACCACGCAATCATCGCTCCCGCGGACAACGGGTTCTGCGTCCGGGACAACGGCAGCAAGAACGGGACCTTTCTCAACGGCAAGAAGGTTCAGGGAGAGATCGAGCTCAAGAGGGGCGACGAAATCCTGATCGGCTCGACGCGGATTATCTACGATAAGGAGCTGTCCAGCAACGTCGAGGTCACCGAGGTCGTCCACCCCTCGCGCAACATCAACACCGTGATCCCTCTCAAGGACATCCTGAAGAAGCAGGACATCGACACCACCATCCAGTCGCTCGCCACCCCGGCCGACTTCATGAAGATCAAGTCGGACTACAAGTCTATGGCCGTGCTTAACGAGGTGAGCAAGGCGCTCGTCCTCCACCAGCCCCTTCAGGAATTGCTGGAGCGGATCATGGACCTGATCTCCGAATATCTGCCCATGGACCGGGGGGTCCTGATGCTCAAGGAGGGAAACCCTCCCCAGATGATCGCCAAGGTGCCGCGCATCAACAACAAGAACCTCCTCCGCCAAAAGATCCTGGTCAGTCAGAGCATCATCAACCTGGCCCTGGACAACCACTCCTCGGTGCTAACTGCCGATGCCCAGACTGACGACCGGCTGAGGATGAAGGACAGCGTCATCAAGTCCAACATCCACAGCGCCATGTGCGTGCCGCTCTGGAATAACCGGGAGATCATCGGTGTGATCTATGCCGACCGCATCTCGCTGCTCGACCAGTTCGGGGAGGACGACCTGCGGCTGCTGACGCTTCTCTCCAACCTGGCCGCGGTCAAAATCGAAAACTCCCTGGCTATCGAGCAGGCCATCGAGGTGGAGAAGTTCCAGAAGGAGCTGGCCCTGGCCGCGCAAATCCAGAAGGACTTCCTTCCCAAGAAGAACCCGCCCTGCGAGAATTTCGACATCGCCGGGACGAACATCCCCTGCAACCAAGTCGGGGGGGATTATTATGATTTCATCGCCATAGATCCCTGCCGGCTGGCCGTCATCGTCGCCGATGTCTCCGGAAAAGGCATGAGTGCGGCGTTGCTCATGGCGTCGCTCCGGGCCGCCCTCATCGCCGAGGTCGGTCCCCAGTTGCGGCTCGAAAACATGGCCGCGAAGCTCAACGATTTCGTCCACAGCAGCTCGGCCTCCAACCGGTTCATCACCTTCTTTTTCTGCGAGCTGGACATGCGGACGGGAGCGCTCCGCTATATCAACGCCGGCCACAACCCGCCGATCGTCATCGCCAAGGACGGCACGGTCGCTCGTCTCGACCCTACAGGATTATGCCTGGGGATGTTTCCAGCGGTCACTTATGAGGTCAGCCAGGTGATCCTGGACAAGGGCGACATGGTCGTCTTGTTCACCGACGGGATCACGGATGCCCGGAACAAGGACAACGGCGAATTCGGCGAGGAGAGCCTCATCGGTCTGCTGAAGAAGAGCTCGAAGAAGCCGGCCTCGGAGATCGTGGGAAAGGTCTGCGCTGAATTGTCTTCGTTTACAGCCGGAGTCGAGCCGTTCGACGACATGACCCTGATCGTTCTGAAGAAGACCGGATAAGACCTGGTGGCCGGTCAAAGACTCGCCTCGCTGGATGCTTTTCGCGGTCTGACCATCGCCGGCATGATCCTGGTCAACGACCCCGGGAGCTGGCAATTTGTCTATCCTCCGCTCCGTCATGCTGAGTGGCACGGTTGGACGCCGACCGACCTCGTCTTTCCCTTCTTCGTCTTCATCGTCGGTGTGTCCATTTCGCTTGCCCTGTCCGGAAAGAAAGAGGAAGGCGTGGGGATGGGCGATTTGTATTTCAAGATCTTCAAGCGGAGCGTCCTCATATTCGGCCTCGGCATGCTGCTGCGTCTCATCCCGCGCTTTGACTTCGCCTCCGTCCGAATCCCGGGAGTTCTCCAAAGGATCGCCATATGCTACCTCTTTGCGGCGTTGCTCTATCTCCACCTGGGAAGCAAGGGCAGGCTCGGCGTCGCCCTGCTGATCTTAGCTGGGTACTGGGCGGCCATGAAGCTTGTGCCCGTGCCCGGTTATGGCCCCGGAGTCCTAGACTACAACGGGAACCTGGCCAGCTACATCGACCTCAAGTTCCTGGCGGGCCATCTCTACGAGCCGACGTTCGACCCGGAGGGCATCATGAGCACGTTCCCGGCGATAGTAACGGCGCTTCTGGGAACGCTGACAGGAGACTGGCTCCGAACGGACAGACGGCCGGCGACGAAGACGATCGGGCTTCTCGCCGCGGGGGTGGCGCTGACCGGCCTCGGGCTGGCCCTTCATCCTTATTTCCCCATTAACAAGAAACTGTGGACGAGCACTTTTGTCATCTTCACCGCCGGGGCGGCGCTCCTTCTTCTGGCCCTGTTTTATTTCCTGATCGATAAACGGGGATGGAAGAGATGGGCCACTCCATTTTTCATCTTCGGGACGAACGCCATAGCCACCTATGTCGGCTCGATTCTCATGGTCAAACTGCTCGCGTTAGTAAAGGTCTCCTCGGGAGGCGAGAAGATCGCTCTTCTGGCTTGGGTCTATCAGCACGTGTTCGTCCCCTGGGCAGGAAACCTCAATGGATCTTTGGCCTATGCCGTCTGTTATGTGCTCCTCTGGCTGGCCCTGATGAGTCCGTTCTATCGAAAGAAAATATTTATCAGAATTTGATCCCGATGGGTGTTTGGGGATTCGCGAGGTCAAGATGGAAATATCCAATCGTCGACTGGGTCTAGTTCGGGCGACCCTGCCGGGTCTGTTATTTGTGTTGGGAATGACTCTTCAATTTTCCTGCGGGACAAAAAAGGAAGTCCCCCAACGGCCACCAGCGCCGGCGGTCAAACTCGGCCTCGAAGTCTTCCTGGAAAGCCGGCTCGACCTGGTCAAGGGGAAAAAGGTCGGGCTCATCACCAACCCGACAGGATTGAACGGCCGCCTCCAGAGCGATATCGACCTCCTGCGGCAGTCGGGAGAGGTCGAACTGGTCGCGCTCTACGGTCCAGAACACGGCGTCCGCGGAAACGCTCAGGCCGGAGAATACATCCCTTTCTATTTCGATGACAAATACCGGATCCCTGTCTTCAGCCTCTACGGGCAGTCTATGAAACCTGACCCCGGGATGTTCAAGGACATCGACGAATACATGCGTTCGTTCGACACCGATGCGAAGGGCCTGGGGAAGATCCCCGAAGGGACCATGATCAAGGACGTTGACGCCCTAATCTACGACATCCAAGATGTGGGGACGCGGGTTTATACCTATGTAGCGACGATGGCCTATGCGATGCAGGCAGCCGCCCAAAGCGGGATCGCCTTTATCGTGCTCGACCGGCCAAACCCGATCAATGGCCTGGGCATGGAGGGCCCGGTACTGGAATATCCGGAGTTCAGTTCCTTCATCGGTTTGTATCCCATCCCCGAGCGCCACGGGATGACAGTGGGAGAACTCGCCCTGATGATCAATGACCGTTTCCTCGAGAAGAAGGTCGACTTGACGGTCGTGCCGATGCATGGCTGGCGCCGGGAGATGTGGTTTGATGAGACCGGCCTGCCCTGGGTTATCCCCTCGCCGAACATGCCAAGCCCGGATACGGCGACGGTTTATCCCGGACAGGTTTGCCTGGAGGGGACGAACGTATCAGAGGGGAGGGGGACGACGAAGCCGTTTGAAATATTCGGGGCCCCGTGGGTCGATGGGTTCGAGCTTGCCAGAAACCTAAACGGGCTCGGGCTGCCCGGCGTTATCTTCCGCGAAGCCTGGTTCACTCCAAGCTTCTCGAAATTCGTCGGAGAGCTTTGCGGAGGGGCCCAGGTCCATGTGACCGACAGGAATTCCTACCGCCCCTTTGAGACGGCTTTGCATGTCGTCAAAACGATCCGGGAAATGTATCCGGACAAATTCCAGTTCTACGCCGATTATTTTGACAAGGTTATGGGAACGGCTAAGGTAAGGACTGGTCTCGAGAAGGGCAAAGGAGTCGCCGAGATCGTAAGGGAATACGACCTGGGACTCAAGGCTTTTTCCGAGGCGCGCAAGCCGTATCTATTGTACGAGTGACAAGACGGGAAAGGGGCAGCTAACTGCGCCCTTTCCGCCTCACCGTGTTGCAAAGTCCCCCCCTATTCCGTAGAATAAGGACTCAAAAGAGCGCATCCTATCTGAATGCCAAAGAAGCCGAAAGCATCGGCCCAAGGAGATACTTCCGTGTCCAAGAACGCTTTCACTTATGCCCTGGCCAACCCTCTTTCCATCCTTCTCGATAAGTATCCCCAGGACTTCACCCGCTCCGACTTCCTTAAGGTGATCGACGAGAAACACCTCGAGCGGATCACCTTCCATTACACCGCCCTGGACGGCAAGCTCAAGGAGCTGAAGCTCCCTGTGGCCAATCCCTCTCAGGTAGAGACCATCCTAGCCGAAGGGGAGAGGGTGGACGGATCTTCCCTTTTCAAGGGGATGGTGGACAGCTCGCTTTCCGACCTCTATGTCGTCCCTGCTTACAGGACGGCGTTCCTCAACCCCTTCGACGAGGGCAGTCTCGACTTCATCTGCCGCTATCTGACCAAGGACGGCGACCTCGCGCCGTTCGCCCTGGACAGCATTCTGACCAAGGCCTGCCAGGTCTTCCGCCGAAATTCCGGGCTGGAGTTCCAAAGCCTGGGCGAGCTCGAGTTCTTCTTGCTCAGTGACCGCAACCCGAACCTCTATCCCGGCCAGAAACAGCACGGCTACCACGCCGCCGCCCCATACATCAAGAGCGGTCAGATCCTAAACGAGATGATTCGCTGCATCACCCAAATCACCGGCGCCGTCAAGTATGCCCACAGTGAAGTCGGGTTCGTCGAGAGTGTCCGCTCCGACCTCGAGGAGATCCGCGGCAAGCAGGCCGAGCAGCTCGAAATCGAGTACCTGCCCCGGCCGGCCGAAGAAATGGCCGACGCCCTCGTCCTGGGCCGCTGGCTTATTCGGAACATCGCCTACAAGTACGGCTGCGTGGCCACGTTCACGCCAAAGATCGAAGAGGGGATCGCCGGGAACGGCCTCCATTTTCACATGGAACTCGTCAAAAACGGAAGGAACATCATGGTCGATGAGCAGGGGAAGCTGTCGGTCCCGGCGCGGCGGCTGATCGGCGGGCTGTGTACATACGCCGATTCGCTGACTGCCTTCGGGAACACGGTTTCGTCCGCCTATCTGAGGCTTGTCCCGAACCAGGAAGCGCCGACGCGCATCTGCTGGAGCGACCTCAACCGGAGCTCGATGATCCGCGTGCCCCTGGGCTGGGCCAACCTGCGCCATCTGGCCAAACGGCTCAACCCCCAAGAGACGTCCGCCTTCTCCGATCCCCAGAGCCGACAGACGGTCGAGCTCCGCAGCCCCGACGGCAGCGCCATCATCCATCTGCTCATGGCCGGGATCGTGATGGCCGCCGATTGGTCATTCCGCGAGGACGATTCTCTGTTCAAGAAAAACCTGCCCCTTGAGTTGGCTGAAAAACTCTATGTCCAGGGCAACATTTTTACCGACCAGGCTCTGCTCCGGAAGCTGCCTACCCTCCCCCGGAGTTGCGTCGAATCCAGCCGGATTCTCCTCGAGAAGCGGGAGCTGTACGAAAGGGACGGCGTCTTTCCGCCCAGCGTCATCGACTACGTGGCCAAGCTGCTCCAGGCCGAGAACGACGAGGGCATGAACCAGAGGTTGGTCGACCTCCCGGCCGACGACCGCCTCTTCGAGACGCGGAAGATCATGCACAAGGATCTTCACCGGCATTGAGGTGGGCGCCGATGCCCCAAGAGACCATGACCCCCCGGGAGCGCTGGCTGGCGGTGCTCAAACGCCGGAAGCCCGACCGGGTGCCCATGGATTATTGGGGAACCGAGGAGGCTTCCGCGATGCTGCGGAAACGCCTCGGCTGCCGGACGATCGACCAGGCCCTGGCCAAGCTTCACGTCGATTACGTGGTCAAGGTGAAACCCGAATACAGGGGCCCACGGCTTCCGCGGCGCACCGATGTCTTCGGCTGCAAGTACAGCTTCATGGTATACGGGAGCGGCGTCTATGATGAATGCGTGTATTCGCCTTTGGCCGGGTATGATTCGGTCGAGGAGATCAAACGGCACTATCAATGGCCGAACCCCGACTGGTGGGATTACAGCGGGATACGGGGCCAGATTAGGGGAAGGGGGATGTATCCTATCCGGGGCGGCGGCTCCGAGCCCTTCCTAACCTACAAGAACCTCCGCGGCCAGGAGCAGGCCTTCATCGACCTGATCGAGCATCCGGACATCGTCCATCACTGCTTGGGAAAGCTTTTTGACCTGGCTTACGAGAATACCGCCCGAATCTATGAACAGATCCCCGGAAAAGTCATGTTGAGCTACGTGGCCGAGGATATGGGCGGGCAGAACGACCTGATGATCTCGCCGGCCCATGTCCGCGAATTTCTCCTGCCGGGGATGAAGCGGATCATCGACCTGGCCCATGGGGCCGGTGTCTATGTTTTCCACCACAACGACGGCAACGTCCGGCGAATCGTCCCCGACATGGTTGCGGCCGGCATCGACCTCCTCAACCCGATCCAGTGGTGGAACACCGGACTCGACCGGGCCGAGCTCAAACGGGAGTTCGGCGACCGGCTCGTCTTTCACGGCGCCATGGATAACCAAAATACGCTTCCTTTCGGGAGCCGTGAGGACGTCATCCGGGAGGTCCGGGAGAACCTGGAAATCCTCGGGGTAGGAGGAGGCTACATCCTGGCGCCCTGCCACAACATCCAGTCCATCACCCCGGTTGAGAACATCATCGCCATATATGAAGCCGGGTATGAGATGGGCTGGGCCTGATTCTGGGAGGGTACTCGGTCCGCCTGTTGTCGCTAGCTCTCAATTCTCCGATGGTCTTTGAACTCCTCCGTTAATGCCTTCCACACGGAATTGAACCTATCCTGGAGTGAATCATAGAGCGCTCGGTTTTTCTTTTCCGGTTCGACCGTCGTCTTGGCCGTCTTCACTCTCTCTGCCACGATATCGGCGATGCCGGCGCCCTGCCCCTTTTCATTTTCGTATGCCCAGATGGATTGGAGGGCTGCTCCATAGGCCGCCGCCTCCTGCTCGGCCAGCGTGACGACCGGTGCCTGGAAAACGTCGGCCATGATCTGGAGCCACAACCGGCTCTTGGCGCCGCCGCCGGTCGCCCGGATCTCCGACGGCTTGAGCCCGAGCGACCGCATCCGGGAAAAGCCGTAGCCGAGGTTGAGGATTGTCCCTTCCATGACTGCCCTGGCCATGTGGGCAGCGTTGAAGGTCCTCTTATCCAGGCCAAAAAGCACGCCGGAGGAAAAGGGGAGGACGGGGACTCTTTCGCCGTCGAGGAAGGGCAGGAAGATCAGGCCCTCTGCGCCGGCCGGGGCCCGGGAGGCCAGTGTCTCCAATTCCTGGTTGGAGAGGCCGTGCATCGACTTGAAATATTCGGTCGTGTTGGTAACGTTCATGGTGCAGAGGAGCGGGAGCCAACCGCCGGTGCTGTCGCAGAAGGCGGCGATCTCTCCTTCCGGGTCGACAAAGGGCCGCTTGAAATAGGAATAGACGGTTCCCGATGTCCCCAGGCTGGCGGTGCAGACGCCGGGAATGACGTTCCCCGTGCCGATAGCCCCCATCATGTTGTCACCCCCGCCGCTGGAGATGAGGACGTTTGCCATTCCGAGCCGCGAGGCAATTTGTTTCTTAATATGGCCGAGAGGTTCCGCGGGATGACGGAGCGGCGGAAGCTTGGCCTCGAGGCCCGGGTCGATGGCGGCTGCCGCTTCGCGGTGCCAGACGCGCCGGCGGATGTCCATCAGCCCGGTCCCGGACGCGTCTCCATATTCCATGGCTGCTTTCCCGGTGAGCCAGAAATTGAGGTAATTGTGGGGGAGCAGGATGGTTTTCACCCGTTCGAATTGCCGCGGCTCAGCCCGCTTGAGCCAGAGGATCTTTGAGGCTGTGAAACCGACGGCCAGGTTGATGCCGAGCTTCTGGATGAAGCTCTTTTTTCCTCCCAGCTTCTCGATGATGAATTCAGTCTCGGCGATCGTCGAAGTGTCATTCCAGAGCTTGGCCGGCCTGACCGAGCGGCCGCTTTTGTCAAGGGGAACGAACCCGTGTTGCTGTCCGGAGACGCCGAGCGACATGATTTTCCTGGGGTTGACCTTTGATTCCGTAAGGGCTGCGGCCAGGGCCTTTTGCAGCGCTTCCACCCAGACCCGGGGGTCCTGTTCGCTTTCGCCCGGCTTGAGGTTCGGGATTGAACGGTGCGGTGCATAGCCGCGTCCCCGCACCTTTCCTTTGAAATCGACGATGAGCGCCTTGGTTCCTTGTGTCCCCGAGTCTATCCCGACGGCATACATCGTTTCCTCCTAGGCCAGCAGTTATGGTCTTTTAAGGGGAGATACTGGATGGATGAAGCGACCATTGAGGGTTTAGCCTTCACGAAATGCTCTTTGAGGGCACCCCGGGTTTCGGGCGGCGAGGATGTCTGAGCACGCCAAGGATAAACGGATAGAGAAAGCTGTGTTTGCGAGTTCCGCAGCCGCCGAAAAGAGCGTTGAGGGAACGGCGTTAAAAACCCGATTGGGAGAGAAGCCATTCAGTATCTCCCCTTCTTATCGCATCTTGTCAAGTAGTCTGAAATAGGGCGAATAATCGATCGGCTGGCGGAGTCTGATGTTTTTATAGAGCTCCAGATATCCGCCCTGAGTTTTCCGCTTTTTTCTGTGAGCGACGATATTCTTGATAATCCGGGCCTGTGAGGAAAAGGCCTTAACCGCGTCGATGACTCGCTTTTCGTCTTCCTCTGGCGCCAGAATTCCCAAATCAGCGCGAATTTCGTGTCCTTCTGGAGCGGGCTCGAAATCACCCCAAACGGAGTAGGCGAGGTAGGTCCTCGCAGGATAGGGCTTGCCTAGGTCGGCCAGGATAGGGTCCTGCGCTTGGGAAGAAGTGTAGATTCCGGCATAAAAGACGGCGGTGTGGTCCCAATGCTCGCGATGGCCGCTCGAGAAGACGATCCGGGAGACCTGCTGTTTGCGAAGCGTGGAGACGATCTTGTCAAAGACTCCCTTCCCCCAGGGCGGCCGGCGGTCGAGATGGGCCATTAGGGAGAAGTCGGGGATGTCGAGAAACCGGATATCCTGCTTCTTGACACCGAGCTGGCCGTAGGCGCTGATGGCCTCGCTCTTTCTCCTCCGGACGATTCCCTTTTTTTCCGCGGCGGTGGAATAGCCGGCGTCTCCCCGGCAGAAGACGGAGACAGACGGAACACCACCCGACCTCACAGTGGCCAGGATCAGATGGCCCGCTCCGAGAAGGGCATCGTCGTCGTGAGGGGAGAGGAAGGCCACCCGCTCGCCCTTTTTCCAGCCGGGGAACAGCTGACTGAGGCGCCCGCTCCTCTTGAGTTTCACAAAATCAACGAACTCCATCAGAGGACCCTCAATGGATGCCGCAGCTTCTTCAACAGCGTGTCGAGTCTTTGCGGCAAATCAGTGCTGAGGGGGAGGACAATCTTGAGTGTCGATGTCACCGAATGGGTGGCCGACAGAGCGTCGGGGGGGACGGACTCCATCCTCTCCATGATCTCGAACGGCACCTCCTCCGTACCATCGAAAATAACGATATCGGGAGGCTCGAGGTCCGCCTCCTCCTCCACCTGATAGACGCGATAAAGACCCTCTCTACCTCCTGGAATCCCTCCTTTCTGGGGCGAGAGACCGGTGTTCTCCACAGTTTTTAGTATTTCGGCTTTTTCCGGCTGGTAGACGAGCGTCGCCCGGTATTTTTTCCCTCCCGCCCAAGCATAGTCAAGGACAAAGGTATAGGCGCCTCCTTCAAGAGGGGAGGACAAGTCCATGTTTTTCCCTCTTTTGAAGACCAGGAAAGGACCCGCTTTTGCGCCGTTGAGCAGCAGGTTTTGAATCAGGACCTTATCGCCCTTGACTTCGAAGGGAATTTGGATCCGATAATACGGCTCCTCGAAACTGGGTGACTGGAATTTCAGCAGGTCGGCGGGCGACGTGTTCAGAGATGGGCAAAGCCAAAGAGATAGAAGCAGAACGCCTAATTCGCAGACACACGCTGAATCCGGAAATCCTGGTCTATTTCGCCGGATTGTGGCAAAAAGGCTCATTTCTATCAGTTTCATTACAAGGGCTTATGGTAAGGATTGACTCTTGCTTCGGGAATATCTACCAAGCCCTTGCCCACGAGGTCCTGGACGGACAGAGGAACGCGATTGTAAACGCCGATGGGTTTTCCCTTTTTCCAGAACGAGTCCTCAATAACCGCGTATTCGATCGGAAAGACCAATTCGTGTTTTTCGTCGAACCCTATGAAGGCCACGTCGATCATCAAGGCAGCATTCTTGGCCAGCCGGTTTTCTGAATAGGGTGTTACGGCGCCGTATCCTTCCTGGCATTCCGAGCAGCCGGTGTTGTGGATGAAGGTGTACGGTTCGCGGGGGGTCAGGCGGCGGCCGCGGTTGTCCCTGACTTTGGTCGTCTCCAAATATTTTTTCCCTTTCCGGTCGATGGACAGGGACGGCAGGCGCTTGCGGGCGGCCTCCGCCGTCGCCCGGATCACAGTGTGATAGAGGCCTTCCAAAGCCTCCATGAAAGCCTTTTCCTGCCGGGTCCAGCCGGCTCCCATCTTGACCGTCCGCCGCATGATGCCGTGGTAGCCGTTGAAGGTCGGGCTGAGGCCGAGCGATACGAACTCTCCCTTCTTAATGACCCGGTTTGTCGCCGGCCCGAGCACCGTCCGGCCCCTCGGCCCGGAAGAGACGATGGTTGGGAACCCGGTCCTGCCCGCGCCGAGCCTCTTCATGACAAAGTCGGCCGCGGCCGCGACGTCGAGCTCGCGCACTCCTGGCTTGAGCACCGCGAGCATTGCCAAGAAGGCGGCGTCGGCGATCCGGTTGGCGACACCTGTGACCTTGAGCTCGGCTACGCTCTTTTCATACTTGATCAGGCGCAGGAGCTCGAGGTCGAAAACGACGTTGTCGGCCCCGAACCGGCCCTTGAACATGGTGACATGGTCGTGAGGCATGAACTGGCCGCTCGAGAACAGGGCGATCTTGATGGGACGCCCGGGCCGGAAGGGGACGAGCCGATAAGCGAGGTCCTCGAGCTTGCCGAACGTGGCAAACCGGTAGTCTTCGTCCGAGATCTGGTATTCCCGCAGGAGGGCGATTTCGGCTCCGGAAGCCTTGACGCAGTCAGCGATGACGTGTCCGCCTTCCGAACCGGCCACCACGACCGGTTTTCCCCGGGCCGGGACCAGGATGCCGTAGCGCTCGATGATCGGGTCGAAGACGCCGGCCAGCCAGGCTACGTCAGAGCGGTCGAGCTCGCTGCCGCAGGCGTAGCCGAGGTCGTAGCCCTTTTCGCTCATGGCCTTTTGGACAAGTGCCCAGCGCCGGGCGTACTCATCCCTCGGGATGGCGACAGTGCGGTCGATCCGGGGTCTGTGGGTAGAGATGATCTTTTCGATGACGTGATCGCTCATTTCTTCTTTTTTCCTCCTATGGCCTGATCGACGCCCTCCTCGAACGGCTCGGTCAGGATGGGAGTAACCCAACCCTCCGGGCTCTCGGCGTAAGTCTCGATCGACTCAAGGACGCTCAAAGGGTATTTGAGTATATTGAAGAGTGTGTCCGCCTGGACAGAATACCCCTGTTCCTTCTTGAACAAGAAGGGATAAAACGCGATCCGCTCGTAATAGACGCTTCCCTTCCGCACCGGCAGCATCCGTGTCTGATTGTTGGTGCCGAAGGAATAGACCAGGCCCCTGGCCAGGTAGTACCAGGGTCCGTTCTGGATGTAGATGAAGGGCTGCTCGGCCGAGGCTTCGCCGCCCTCGACGTTCGTAGTGGCCAGGTCGAGGTAGAGGTTGGCGAAGGCGACGCCTTTGTCCTGATTATAGAAAGTGACCCAAGGTGTATCCGGCCGGAGCGTGATCACGTGGTCGGGATGCATCCGGGTGCGATTCAGGTCGATCGCTTCGACTCGGCCGTCCATGGTTTTGTAGCCGACATTTCTGAATACTTTCTTGTTGAAAACGATCTCGCCGTTGCGGAGCGCCTGGACGAACATGTTCTCGTTGACGTCGATCGTCGTCTGGATGAGGATGTAGGGCACGTTCGCGTAGAAATGATAAGTCACGCTGCACAGGACCTGCGGATAGAAGGGGAGGGGAGCGGTAATCCGGATGGAGTAAAAGACCGGCCCGATCACTTCGACATAGGGCGGGTTCTCCCAATCCGAGGTGTGGGTCCAAGTGTGCGGCGGCGAATAGAGGCAGGGATTCCAATGGATGGAGCCGTTCGTTTCGAGCTTGTGTTCGAGGAGAGTCTTGGAGGTTTTCTCTGTGATTTCGTAGATGACCCCGCTTTTTTTATTCAGTGTCACTTTATAGAAGCTGTTTTCAATCGTCTTGCCGATGGGCTGGCCGGAGCCGGCGCCGACGACCTTGAGGTCTGAGGCATAGGCAGGCTTCGGTGCCGCCGGATTGTTGTAGAAGACAAGGTAGGTGGCCTTTTCCTTTGGCTTGAGGTTGGCCAGAAAAGCGACGCTCAACGAGGTCGTGGGATGATAGCGAATGATCGGCTTTCCGGTTTTATCATCCTTCTCCTCGACCGAGAGGATCTTCTGGTCAGCCCACGTGACTTGATCGTAGGCCTGGGAAGGGATCTCTATGTAGGCGACATCGTTTCCCGCGCGCTCTGCTTTGACAACCCTGATCTCATCGCCGGACTTAAGGTAATTAGCGAATATCCCGATGGTCGCTTGGACCGGATAATTGAGGCGCTCGATGCCGTTCTCCTCGGCCACGATGAGCGCCAGATAGTTCTTCCAGTCGAGATTCCAGTATCCCTTGAGGGCGGGAGAGGAGACCTTCTGAACGAGAGTTGCGGTCTTTTTGGCTTTGGCGTTTTCGAGCAGCACCTGAATCTCGTAGGCCTGGTTTCCCAGCCAGGGGAACCGGACTTTTGCCTCAAATGGCTGCTGGCCTTGGATATCTTTTCCCAGAAGCTCTTCATCCCCGCGGTAGAGAAGAAAATCCCTGCTCCGGGTCCCGTTGATGGTAATTTGTGATACCCTCCAGGTTCCTTTGGAGAGCGACACCGTATCAGAGAAGGCGGTCTTGATGAAATACCACGGCTCACCCTCGGCCGGATAGCCGAACTCAGCGGCCAGAGTGAAACTGGCCAGGTACAGTGCCAGGAAAAACAGCATCACCAAGGTTTTCTTCATCGAGCCCTCCGCAATCTGCAGAAAGTAAGATAACTGGGTTGCATAAGTCGTGATTCATTTTTTATCAAAATCCTCCGGCAATAGCAAGGCAATAACCGAAGACATTCCCCGAGGAGACGCCCTTGGTCTTGTCCTTGTTCAGGTATCAATATCTCACTCGCGAATTTGACTCCCGGGCTGTTTGTTGCTACCCTTAGCCCCGATAAAAAGAGCCTTAATATCGGGGAGAGCATGAAGCCGTCAAACGGGGAGCCGGCTGTTCCAGAAGAGGGGAAAAGGCCCATTCTCAAGGCGTTTCTGGCTAGTCTCAATTAACGGCACCTCGTGTCTTCCGAATAGACTATTCGCAAATAACTAGGAGAAGCTGGGATGAGACTCACCCTGATCGACTGGCTGGTTGTGGCCGCCTACTTTGCCTTTAACCTGGCCATCGGACTCTACTACCGCAAGAAAGCGACCCAGAGCGTCAGCGACTTCTTTGTCGGCGGCCGGAAAGTCGTTTGGTGGTTGGCCGGCACCTCTATGGTGGCGACCACCTTCGCCGCGGATACGCCCCTGGCCGTAACCGGACTCGTGGCCCGGAACGGCATCGCCGGGAATTGGATCTGGTGGAGTATGGCCCTGAGCGGGATCATGACCGTCTTTTTCTACGCCCGGCTCTGGCGGCGGGCCGGTGTCCTGACCGACGTCGAGTTCGCCGAAATTCGCTACAGCGGCGCGCCGGCCAGGTTCCTCCGTGGCTTCCGGGCGCTCTACTTGGGACTTCCCATCAACCTCATCATCATGGGCTGGGTCAACCTGGCCATCGTCAAGATCCTGATGCTGATCCTAGGGCTGACCAAAGTCCAGGCGCTCGTCGTCGCCGTCGCCATCATGTTCATCACGGCCTCCATCTCGACCCTCAGCGGCCTGTGGGGCGTCCTGGTCACTGACCTTTTCCAATTCGTCCTCAAGATGAGCATGGTGATCCTGCTGGCCGTTTTCGCGGTCAAGTCAATCGGCGGGATGGGCGGCCTCGTCACGGGGATCCGGTCCGTGGAACAAAGCCGCGGGGCGACCGGATCGCTCTTGTCTTTCGTCCCCGACATCAACTCCACCTGGATGCCGCTGATCACCTTCTTCGTCTACATCGCGGTAAACTGGTGGGCATCCTGGTATCCCGGAGCTGAACCGGGCGGCGGCGGGTTTATTGCCCAGCGGATCCTCTGCGCCAAGGATGAGAAACACTCGCTCCTGGCCACCCTCTGGTTTAACCTGGCTCACTACGCCCTCCGTCCCTGGCCCTGGATCCTGGTTGCACTGGTCGCTGTCGTCAAGTTCAGTAATGACCCGGCTTTCGCCGCCGACCCCGAGTCCGGCTACATCCGGATCGTCATGACCGATCTTCCGGTATCGCTCCGAGGGCTGATGATCGCCGCCTTCGCCGCCGCCTATATGTCCACCATCGGGACCCAGCTCAACTGGGGAGCGAGCTACCTCGTCAACGACTTTTATAGGCGGTTCCTCGTCCGCGGCCGCGGCGAGAAACACTATGTCACTATCTCGCAGATCACGACCATGCTGCTGATGTTTCTGTCCGCGGTCGTCACCTTCTTCATGGGCTCGATCGCCGACGCCTGGAGGTTCATCATCGCGCTCGGCGCCGGGACGGGGCTCGTCTATCTCCTGCGCTGGTTCTGGTGGCGGATCAACGCCTGGAGCGAGGTGGCGGCCATGATTGCCGCCTTCATCACCTCCCTGACGGTCCAGGTCGTGTTTCGGCTCAATGAAAGCGAGCCGAAGGAGTTTGCCTATATCGTTCTGGCCACAGTGTCGGTGACCACGATCGTATGGTTGGCCGTCACGTTTCTGACAAAGCCGGAGCCGAAAGAAACCCTGCTCGCTTTCTACCGGCGGGTCCGGCCGAGCGCGGCGCTCTGGGGTCCGATCGCCCGGGAAGCCACGGATATCGTGCCCGTCCGGGACGGTGTTTTCAACCTGGTCGACTGGCTGTGCGGGGTTGCGATGATCTATGCCTTCCTGTTTGGGGCCGGCAAGATCATATTCGGGCAGCTCGCTATGGGGCTGGTTTTCTTAGCTACCGGCCTCGTCTTCGGAGCGGTCATCTATCTTGACCTGAACCGCCGGGGGTGGAAAGTCGTCAGCGGATAGCCCTCGCTATAGGATAAAATATGTTGCAGTTCAAATTTCCGGCGTGTATCCTCATGAATTGACCTGGATATCATCTGGAGGCTTGTGGTGGAGCAAAAGATACTGTATCTGTCGAGGGCGGAGGTGGAGGCCATCGATGTGCCGATGGAACGTATCATCGCTGCACTAGAGGCCATGTTCCGGGAGAAAGGGGAGGGCCGGGTCGAGATGCCGCCCAAGCCGGGCATCCATCCGCGTCCGGATTCCTTCATCCACGCTATGCCGGCTTATATCCCCAGCCTGAAATCGGCCGGGATGAAGTGGGTGAGCGGCTTTCCTGAGAACATCCGGAAGGGGCTGCCCTACATCAGCGGCCTGATCATTCTCAACGACCCGGAAACCGGGATTCCGCTCTCCGTCATGGACTGCACCTGGATCACGGCCAAGCGCACGGGCGCGGCCACGGCCGTGGCGGCGAAATACCTGGCCCGCCCGGACTCCAAAATCGTCGGCATCCTGGGCTGCGGAGTGCAAGGGCGAAGCAACCTGGAGGCACTCAAGGTCCTCTTTTCGGTTCAGCGGGTTATGGCCTATGATACGAGCCAAGACGCTCGGGAACTCTATGCGGCCGAGATGGCCAATAAATGCAGCCTCGAGGTCCGTCCCGTTAAGACACCCAGGGAAGCCGTCTCCGGATGTGATGTGGTCGTCACGGCCGGCCCGATACTCAAAACCCCTCATGCGACCATCCAGCCCGGCTGGCTGGAAGTGGGAGCTTTCGCTTCGCTCGTGGACTATGATTCCTATTGGCATAGGCATGCGCTTAAGGAAGCGGATAAGTTCTGTACCGACGATATTCCTCAGCTCAAGTACTACAAGACAATCGGGTACTTTCAGGATATACCACCGGTATATGCCGAGCTGGGTGAGCTCGTGACCGGTCGCAAGCCGGGCCGGACAAACCCCGCTGAAAGGACGATGACCTGCAACCTCGGGCTCGCCCTGGACGACATGGCAACCGCGCCTCTGGTCTTCAAGCTCGCCGTTGAGAAAGGCCTAGGAACCCGCCTCCCGCTCTAAGGTCGAGGCCGAGATTGTTCCCGGCGCTCCATAAGAGTCCACCAATTAGTATTTCACCTTCAGGCCCATGTTGTAGAACATGAAGGACCAGATGTCCGTCAGCTGTTCTATGGCCTTGGTGATATTGCTGGCACCGTGTCCCGATTTGGTATCGATGCGGATCAGGACGGGATTCTTGCAGGTCTGCTTCTCCTGCAGCGTGGCGATGAACTTGAAAGAGTGAGCCGGCACGACTCGGTCATCGTGGTCGGCCGTGGTCATAAGAGTCGCCGGGTAGCAGACGCCGTCCTTGATGTTGTGGAGCGGCGAGTAGGCGTAGAGGTAATTAAACTGTTCCGGGTTGTCGCTCGATCCATACTCCACGGCCCAGCCCCAGCCGACGGTGAACTTATGAAAGCGCAGCATGTCCATGACACCCACAGCCGGGAAGGCGACCTTATAGAGCTCCGGCCGCTGGGTCATGCAGGCCCCGACCAGAAGCCCGCCGTTGGACGCGCCGGAAATGGCCAACTTATCGCTGGAGGTGTATTTTTCGCGGATCAGGTATTCGGCGCCGGCGATGAAGTCGTCGAAGACATTCTGCTTTTTCTCCAGCATTCCGGCCTTGTGCCAGGACTCGCCGTATTCGCCGCCTCCTCTGAGGTTGGCCATGGCGTAGACGCCGTCGTTCTCGAACAGGATGACGTTGGAGACATTGAAGTATGGGGTGGAGCTGGCGTTGAAGCCGCCGTAGGCGTAAAGAAGGGTCGGACGCTTTCCGTCGAGGACGAGACCTTTCTTGTGAACGATAAACATGGGGATCTTGGTCCCGTCTTTGCTGGGATAAAATACCTGATTGGCCTCGTAGTCGTCGGGGTTGAATTTGACCTCGGTCTTACGGAAGACCTCGGAGGCTCCGGTCGGGATATCATACTTGTAGATGGTCGGGGGATAGGTGAATGAGGTAAAGGTGTAGAAGACGAGGGTGTCCTCCTTCTTACCGCCAAACCCGCCGGCCGACCCGAGCGCCGGAAGCGCGATCTCTTTCTCTTGGTTCCCGGCCAGGTCGTGCTGGTAGATGTGCGTGCTGGCGTCCTTGAGGTAAGAGGCAAAAATCTTGCCTCCGACGACGCTGGCGCTCGTCATCACTTCGGGCTTTTCCGGGATAAGCAGCGTCCAATTCTCCTTGGCCGGATTCTTGGTGTCGACGAGCATAACCTTGTTGTTCGGGGCGTCCATGTCGGTTATGATGACGAGCTTGTCCTCAAGGTTGTTAACCACGTAGGTGTTGTTCTCAAACCCCTGGACGAGGGGAAAAAATTCCGGTTTTTTCGCCTTCAGGTCCTTGAAGTAGAGCTCGTTGCCATAGGTCCCTTCCGAGGTCGTCAGGAATATGTAGCGTTCATCTTCCGTGACATCCACATTATTGTAGCGACGGGGATGGGCCGGGTCTTCGTAGATCAGCTTGTCCTCGCTCTGAGGAGTCCCGAGTTTGTGAAAGTAGATTTTCTGATTCTCGTTGGCCGCGGTGAGTTCCTTGCCTTCTTCCGGTTTTTCGAACCCGGAATAATAGAACCCGTCACCCTGCCAGGCGGCGCCGCCGAACTTGGTCCAAAGGATGCGGTCCTCGAGCTCCTTGCCCGTCTCGACCTCCATGACCTTCATCTCCGTCCAGTCCGACCCGCCCTCAGACCGCGAATAGGCGGCATAGCGGTCGTCGTTGGAGAAACCGCTCAGGAAGGCCCTTGTGGTTCCGTCCGGGGAGAGGGTGTTGGGGTCGAGGAAGACCCGGGGCTCGCCGTCAAGCCCTTTCTGGATGTAGATAACGCTCTGGTTCTGCAAGCCGTCGTTCTTCATGAAGAAATAATATTGCCCGATTCGGAAGGGAGCCGAATAGCGGGGATAGTTGTAGATCTCGGTCAGCCGGGTGCGTATCTGCTCACGGAAGGGGATCTTGGCCAGGTAATCGAAGGTGACCTTGTTCTCGGCCTCCACCCATTTCGCCGTCGCCTCGGACTTATCGTCCTCGAACCAGCGATAGGGGTCGGCCACTTTGGTCCCGAAATAATCATCCACCACGTCGCCCTTCTCGGTGACAGGATAGGTGATAGAGGGCTGTTTCCCCTTGCAGCCGAACGGCATCAGGGAGATCAAGAGAATCGAGATCAGGATGGTGAACTGTTTTCTTCGCATTTTTCGCTCCTTTCAGTTCACGAAAAAAATGTTATGTATCCGACATTCTATCCAAGGTAGATCGTGATTTCAACAAGACTCCTTCCCTAGATCCTTCGGCTCGGCTTGACCAGGTCGCCGCACTTGATCCCCCGGGGGTTGAAACACTTGTTGCAGGAAATGCATTCGGATTTATCGACTTGGCCGAGCCGGAATTTCTTGACAAGGTCGGGCTCTCGAATGAACGGCCGGCTCAGGGAGATGAGGTCAACCTTGCCCTCTTCGATGGCCCTTTCCATGACGGCGAATGAGCGGAATCCGCCGAGCCCGAATACGGGGATTCTGAGCGCCGCCTTGAACCGGGAGGCGGAGTCCACGAAGTAACCTTCCTCTTCTTGCGACCTCAGCCCCTGCCAGATTGAGCCTTTGCCCGCTTCGGACATTCCGCCGCTGACTTCAACCCCGTCCAGGCCGTCGGCTTCGAGCAACCGGGCGATCTCGATGCTTTCCTCGATGGAAAGCCCCTGGGGAATGAAATCCGAGGAATTGAGCTTGGCAATGACGGGGAAGTCCAATCCGGCCAGGCTTTTTAGGCCGCCCAGGATCTCGCGCAGGATGCGGGCGCGGTTGAGAAGAGAGCCGCTGTATTCATCCTCGCGCCGGTTGGTGTAGGGGGAAATAAAGCTGTTCAGGAGATAGCCGTGGGCGACATGGAGCTGGACTCCGTCGAACCCGGCCTGCTTCGCCCGGCGCCCGGCCTGGACGAACTCGGCGATAGTGGTTTTGACCTCTTCCTTGGTCATCGCCCGAGGCATCACTTTGAACACCGGTTCATAAACAGCCGAGGGGGCAAGCGGCGTGCAGCCGCAGATTTTTTCCTTGGTTTGCCGGCCCGCGTGGGCGATCTGGAGGAAGACACGCGATGGGAAATCGTGGACAGCCTGGGGGATCCGGCTCAAGCCCTCCACCATTCGGTCCTCGTGGACTCCGAGCTGGCGAGGGCTGGCTTTCCCGGCCGGGTTGACGTAAGCATGGCCCGTGATGATGAGACCCACCTCTCCCTCGGCCAGCTGATTAAAAAGCGTGAGGTGTCTTTCCGTGACCGACCCGTCCTCCTCGGCCATGAAGTCGTGCGTGGCCGAGCGGACGAAACGGTTCGGGATGGTGACCGGGCCGATCCGGAGGGGCGTGAAGAGCACCGACGCTCTCATCAACTCCGCCGGGTCATCGCGCCTCATCTCTTATAGACGAAGATCGTGTGGTCTTGTCCCGTCCCATCCTGCAGCGTGATGTAGGTGACCTCTTTCGTTTCCCAGCCGGGAATGGAGTAGTTGTGTGAAACGACGGGAGTGCCGGGCTTGAGCTGCTCTTCGAGGAGAGGCCGGAGCAGGGCATTGGACTCGGGAAGAAGGTACATGGTGACGACGGTCGCCTCTCTGATATCAGCCTTCATCACATCTTGGAGCCGAAATTCGACCAGCCCGTTTACCCCCGCTTCCTTGGCTGCCCGCAAGGATTCTTCGATGCGCTGGGGGTCGATGTCGATACCCACTCCCCGGGTGCCGAACTTCTTGGCGGCCGTTATGACGATCCGGCCGTCCCCGCAGCCGAGGTCGAAGAGGACGTCGTACTTTTCGACTTCACCCAGTTCGAGCATCCTCTCGACGACGACCATCGGTGTCGGGACGAACGGGGCTAGGTCGGCAACTCCGAACAGGCCGTGCGACCCGCTGTAGAGATCGAGGTTGTCGCTCTCGTCATAGCGGAATGAATAGGGGAGTCCGCACTCGAGGCGATAGCTGGCCGCCTGGCCACTCCGCTCAAACGAGACATCGAGAGCGCTTTCGCAGGGCCAGCGATCGAGAGCGTCCGGCTTGAGATAGTGCACGATTGGCTGCGGGTCGCGGACGAGCCGCCGGATCGTGTAACGGACGGTCTCCTTGGTCAGGTTGCGGATAGTGGTCTCTTTTTTGCCCGTTGCGACCAAGGACGCCTGACCGGCGGTCTCCGGTCCGGCCTGAGCGGCAGGGGCCCATACTAAGACCACAAGGCAGACGAGAACCAGGGCCCTCTTTTTCATCAGAAGTGGAACACCAACCCGGTGTCAAAGACGAAAGAGAGTTTGTTCTGCAGATATTCCCAGGAGGTCGTCGCATAAGAAACTCCCAGCGCGGCGCTGATCCCGAACCGGCCCTTTCGGATTTCGACCCCGGCGAGGAGCGAAGGACCCCAGAGAGATTTTTGCTCCCGGCTCAAGATATAGTTATAGTCCCAGATGCCGATGACGACCTGGGCCGCTTCCACCCTCAAGCCTCCGTACTGGAGGTCGACAAAAGGAGAGAAGAAGGTGGACTTGAGAGGAAGATAGTATTTTAGGCCGATGCTCCACAGCGCCTTATCCTTGACCCAATCGGTTTCGGAATAGATCCAGCTTGTCGGATAGAGCCCCACCCCGGCATGGAGAGAGAGCCCTGTTCGGGAGTTCAACTGCAAGCATCCGCCCGCGCCGCCAAAGGAAGAGCCGTAGCCTAGACCGAAGGTGATGAAGCCCGGGCCTTTTCTCGGGGGGGAAACCTGTGCCGGCTTGACAGGCTGAGGCTTAGCGGGCTTGGTCTCCGGTTTCTTCTCCGGCGACTCCTTCTTGACTTCAGGCGGCTTGGGCTCGGCCTTGGCTTTTTCAGCGGGCTTCGGCCTCTCTGCAATAGCCGGCTGGATGATTTGCCAGGCGGGGTCATCCAGCGGCTTCTCCTTCTTGGGAAGAGTGATTACTCTGCGCTTCGGGGGCGCCGTCAGGAGCGCGAACTCCCTGACCTCGACCGGCGGCTTCTCTTCTTTGACTGGGGCTATTTCTACGATCTTCCAGGCGGTCTCCTGAGGGGGGCTCTCCTTGCGCGGGAACTTATAGCTCTTGTTTTTCGGGAGCTTCGTCAAGGCCACTGCTTCCACGGTCTGCGGGGCGGCCGGGGTCTTCGTCGGCGCTTCTTTCTTTTCTTCAGCCTTGGGAGGCGGCAAAACTTCAGGAGGACGGGCCTGTTCAGGTTCGACTTTTGGCGGGATTTTTTGCTCTTCCTTTGGTGGTGCCGGCGGCATTTCGAGGGCCAGTTCGACCGCAGATTCCTGGATGAACCCGGAGATCCGCGTCCCGTAACGCGGTGAGTTGAAGCTTACATAATACCAGATATCCTTGACCTTCCTTTCCTGGAGGAGGTTGAGGATTGTCCCTTTCCCGACGATCTCGATCCGGGCGCTGGTCCGGCTCGGTTCAATATAGATGCTCGCCCTTTCGGCGATGACTCTGACCTGCTTGACGGCGGAGAGAACCGGCCAGACCCCCAGAATAATGACGCAGGTGATGAAGAGGATCCGTCTTATGGCCATAAAACCTCCGGAACGCATTATCCTCAATTTAAACCATAACTGAAGAATGGTCAAGCCTTTGCTATTGTCTATGATCTGTGATAAATAGGATTCATCACTTCCGGGATCGGTGTCAAGATGAAGTCGATTGCAGCTTTCGGAGAGATTATGCTGCGGCTTTCTCCACCTGGGAGCGAAAGACTTTTCCAATCTCCTAGGCTTTCCGCCCGTTTCGGGGGAGGGGAGGCCAATGTGGCTGTCTCCTTGGCCATCTTCGGCCACCGCATCCGCTATATTTCCGTCTGCCCCCCAAACGAGGTCGGGGACGCGGCTGTCTCCGAGCTCCGGAAATGGGGAGTGGAGACAGACCATATCCTCAGGCAGGGGATAAGGCTGGGGGTTTATTTCGACGAGACGGGAGCCAACCAGAGGCCCGGCAAAATCATTTATGACCGGGAACACTCAGCCATCTCCGATGCCAAGGTGGGCGCTATCGACTGGGATGCGGCGCTGGCCGGCGTCGACTGGTTCCATACGACGGGAATTACCCCGGCCATCAGCGCTTCGGCGGCCGACCTGACGCTCCAGGCCGTCCGAAGAGCCAGGGCAAGCGGGATCCGGGTGTCGGTCGACCTCAACTTCCGCGGCAAGCTCTGGAAGTACGGAACGGCGGCACCCGAGGTGATGGGCGAGATTGTCCGGTCCGCCGATGTCGCCATCGGCAACGAGGAAGATTGCCAGAAATCCCTGGGAATCCCGGTTGAAGCAGACGTCGCATCCGGATCGCTTCCCCTCGCCGCCTACGAAAAGCTGACTGCCGGCGTCCTGGAGCGATTCCCCAACCTCGGTCTTGTGGCCATCACGCTCCGGGAAAGCCAGAGCGCCGATCAGAACATCTGGTCGGCGGTCCTCCGGAACAAGGAGAAATTCTGGCCGGGCCCGCGCTATGAGATAACCGATATCGTAGACCGTATCGGGAGCGGGGACGCCTTTGCCGCCGGCTTGATCCATGGGCTCGACCTTTTCGGCGACGAGGAAAAGGCGCTGGCCTTTGCCGTCGCCGCGTCCTGCTTGAAACATTCGCTCCCGGGGGATTTCAACCTGGTCTCGGAAAATGATGTATTGGCCCTGATGAAGGGAGAGAAATCGGGCCGGGTCCAGAGATAGGAGTTTCCTCCGGCTGGAGAAGTGGAGATGAGGAGAGACGAAGTCCTCGATATCATCCTGGCCACCAAGGTCATCGCCGTGATTCGGATGTCGGACACGGAGAAACTGACCCGGGTTGTCGAGGCGATCAAGAAAGGCGGAGTGTGTGCCATCGAGATCACCATGACGACGCCGTCCGCTCTCGAGATCATCACCGAAATGGCCAAGAGGAGGTCGTCGGGGACCCTGATCGGCGCGGGGACGGTCCTCGATGCGGCGACGGCCGAAGCGGTCATCCGGGCAGGGGCGGAATTCGTTGTCTCGCCGATCACCAATTTCGATATGATCGCGATTTGCAGACGGAACGACACTTTTGTGGCGCCGGGTGCCTTCTCGCCGACCGAGATCGTGTCCGCTTGGGAGAAAGGGGCGGACGTGGTCAAGGTCTTTCCGGCGACCTCAGTCGGACCCAAATACTTCCAAGACATCAAAGGTCCGCTCCCGCAGGTCCGTCTGATGCCCACCGGCGGCGTGAGCATCGAGAATGCCCGGGAATTCATCCGCTGCGGCGCCTGCTGTGTCGCTATTGGAACAGCGCTCCTCGATAAAAAGGCCATTGCCGCCGAGGACTGGACCGCCCTGACCGATAAGGCCAAGGCGCTCGTAGAATCGCTGCGTTAACCGCCGTCCGAAAGGAGGCCGGCCAAGCGATTCTACTGGTTTGAGGCCGGTTATGATAAAATCCTGAGATTGAGGTGAGACGATGAACCGACGGAGTTTTTTCAAGACATCGCTTTCCACCCTAGCGGCTGTTCCGGCTCTCCGTTTCGGCGGAGCGGAGACGGGAGTGGAGACAAAAAAAACCAAGATCGCGATCGTCAAAACTCAAGACCGCATATCGGGGGTCAGGGATGCGGTCCGCAGAACTCGGCCTGGGCGTCTCCTCGCCCCAGCAGATCGAGTTGGCAGCGCCGGACGAAGCCGGCCGGCTCTACGCCGAAAAGCTGAAGGCCATCCTCGCCGAGGGATGACCAGATGAGTGTCTCGGATATCATTCTCTCCCGTCGGACAGTCCGTCGGTTTAAGCCGCTCGCTGTCGAGCGTTCGCTGCTCGAGAGACTGGTGAACGCCGGCCGCCTCGCCCCCTCGGCCGGAAACCTCCAGCCCCTGGAGTTTATCGCCATCGATGATGAGAAGGTCCGCCGGGAAATCTTTCCTTGCCTGCGCTGGGCCGCCTACATAACGCCGCGGGGAAATCCTCAGCCCGGCCAGGAGCCGATGGCCTATATCGTACCGCTCGTCAACCTTGCCGTGCGCGAAAAAGGCTTTGAATATGATGTCGGAGCGGCCATGGAAAACATGATCCTGGCCGCCAGGGAGGAAGGGCTGGGAAGCTGCTGGCTGCTCTCCGTGGATAGAGAGAAGCTGGCCGAAATCCTAAACGTCCCTCAGGGATACAGAATCGATTGTGTCCTGGCCCTCGGCTATCCTGCCGAGAGTCCGATTACGGAAGAATTCACGGGATCCGTCAAATACTGGCAGGATGCGGAAGGGGTGCTCCACGTCCCCAAGAGACCCCTGAGGTCGGTCTTCCGAATCAACCGGTTCGGCTGACCTCACTCGCCGGCCACGGTCAGCGCTCCAATTCTAATGGTCGGGCCGCAAACCGGGGCGCGAAAATCCAGGTCGTTGCCCACCAATTCAACCTGGCTCAGGATCTGCTCCAGGTTCCCGGCGATGGTCACTTCGGAGACGGGAAAGGCGATTTCTCCGCCTTCCACCCAAAGGCCGAACGCCCCGCGCGATATGTCTCCGGTGACCGGATTGAGCCCGTGACCGATGGTCCTGGTCAGGACCAGGCCTCTCTCTGTGGAGGCAATGATTTCCTGAGGTGAAACGGTCCCGGGCAGGAGATAGAAATTGTTCGGCCCGACCCCTGTTCCGTCCGAGTTTCCGGTCGTGGGAAGCTTCAGTTTGCGGCCGGCGTAGGTGTTACAAAGGAACCGGGAGAGAACGCCTTGCTCGAACACGCTGGTCTTGCGACAAGGAACGCCTTCGCTGTCGAAGGGACGAGAACCGAGCCTCCCGGGCATTAGCCCATCGTCGATGACGGTGATGTTTTCGTTTCCGATCCGCTCTCCCAGCCTTCCGGCCAGAAAAGTCGTTTTCTGGTAGACAGCGACGGCGGAAACGCAGGCAAACAAGAATCCGACTAGCCAATCGGTCATGCCCGGTTCAAAGATGACCGGCACCGTCTGCGTCCTGATCTTCCGGGGTTGAAGCTGCCGGACCGTTCTCTCGACGGCCTTTTTGGCCACTGTCTCGGGCGACTCCAGGTTCTTGAAGAATCGATCTACGGAAACCCAATAATCCTCCACCTTGTCGTCGGTCTCTCCCGCCTGGAGCCCGACACTCAGGCTGCAGAAGGTCTGGTTATAGGAGCCGAGAAAACCGTTGGACCCGGCCAGGACAGTTGTGACTTCGTTGGTGATGAAGCTGGCCCCGTGGGAATTCGTGATCCTCTTGTCCTCCAGGGCGATCCGCTCGGTCTCCAGGGCCAGATGGATCTTCTTGGCTGCTTCGAGCTTCGGGACCTCGGGGTCGAAGAGGCGAAGCGAGGGAATGTCGACCTTTTCAGGTGAAAGAGGAGGAAGACCGGCGCATTCGTCACGGCTGCCCAGCGCAGCCCGGCTGACGGCGTTCCTGATCAGCCGCCGAACAGTCTCCTCTTGGAGGTCAGAAGAAGTGGCATGAGCAGTTTTCATGTCCTTGATGACTCGAAAGCTCAGATAACGGGACCCGGCTTCGACCAGGTTTTCGATCTGTCCCTGGCGGACATCCACGCTGAATTCGCGGCCGTCGCTCACGGTGGCCTCGACCTCATCGGCGCCGCATCCTTTTCCGAAGCTGACGATGCGCTCAGCCAGCCCGAGGAGAGAATCGGCCCTGGGCGTCTCTGTCATGACTGGCCTCCTACGGTCATCCGAGAGATCTTGATCGTCGGGCACCCGTCCGTCACCGGCACCTCCTGTCCTTCCTTGCCGCAGGTCCCCGTCTGGAGGCCGAAGGAGAGGTCGGCCCCGACTCTTTCGATTTTCTGGAGGATGTCGATGTTCGTGCCGATGAGGGTGGCCTGCTTGATGGGAGCGGTCAGACGCCCCTCCTCGATGAGATAGCCGGAACTGATCGAGAAAGTGAACTTCCCAGAATCTTCGACCTGCCCGCCCTCGAATTTCTCCGCATAGATACCTTTGGCCACGGACCTGAGGATATCCTCCGGGTCTTCCTGGCCCCGGTCTACGTAGGTGTTGGACATTCGGGGGATGGGGATGCAGGTGTAGTCCTGCCTCCGGGCGTGCCCGGTGAGCGGACGGCCCATCAGGCGGGCCGAGAGCCTGTCCTGCAGAAACGAATGGACGACGCCTCTGTCGATGAGCAGAGTTTTCGACGGCGGGGTGCCTTCATCGTCGATGTTATATGAACCGCGGAAAGAGGGCCGCGTCGGGTCGTCATAGATCGTGAGCAGGGGAGACCCGACCCGCTTGCCGAGCTTGTCCCAGAAAATCGATGTCTTCTTGCGATTGAAATCGGCCTCGAGCAGGTGGCCGACGGCCTCGTGGACGAGGACGCCGGCATGTCCGGGGGCCAGGACGACCGGCATCTCTCCGGCCGGCGCCTCGACTGCTTCGAGGAGCAACAGCGCTTCCTCGGCCGCTTCCCGCCCGATCCGCTCCGGCGAGAGAACCTGCCCGAAGTATTCCAGGCCGACCCGGCCGCCGCCCCCCGAAAACCCAAATTCTTTCCGTTTGTTCTTTTCTGCGACGGCGGTACAGACGAGTTTCACTTGGGGGCGGGCATCTTCGGCCGCCCAGCCTTCTGAATTGACCACCGAGACGTATTGAACGTGGTCCTGGAAAAGGGCTTTAACCTTCTTGATCTTGGGGTCGGATTTCTGGCAGGAGAGGTAGGCACGCCGGACGAGCTCGATCTTGTCTTGAAGAGAGGCCTGATGAGCGGGCCGTTTCAGCGGGTAGCGGTCCTCGGATGGCAGAGCTCTCTGGAAAACGGGGAGGGACGCCGTCTTTTCCGAATCGGCGATCGAGGCCGCGGTTAGGGCCGCTTTGCTGATGCTGTCAAACGAGAGGTCGTTTGTATAGCCGTAGCCTGTCTTCTCTCCCGAGATCACCCGGACCCCCAAGCCGAGGCTGATGCTCTCGGCTGTCTCCTTGATGATGTCCTCCTCCATGTTGATAAAGCTGTAGACACGGTATTCGGCATATATCTCGGCGAAGTCCCCGCCACGCGAAAGGGCCTGCTCAAGAACCTTTCTTCTCTTGGT
Source organism: Candidatus Aminicenantota bacterium (assembly GCA_017886205.1). Lineage (GTDB taxonomy): Bacteria > Acidobacteriota > Aminicenantia > Aminicenantales > UBA8522 > UBA8522. The sequence goes on from JAFNEO010000053.1 coordinate 48,715, forward strand.
GTCGGACATCTGAAAGTGGTCTTCAAAGGCAATCATGCGGGAATATTCTATGCCCTGCCCGATGATTGTCAAACCGCCCGCTTCCTTTAGACATGCCCGGTTTGATACAATGACGCCGCAAATCATGATCCAAGGAGGGAGTCGATGCGTTCATTATTTTTTTCAGGGCTATTTATTTTTATGGTGTCCTTGTTTTTAGGATATCCGGTTTTACCTGGGCTTGACGAGGCGAAGGGGCCGCAGGCGCCGACGGGGCTGCGCTGCGAGTACCTGGTCAATCCGCTCGGCGTGGACACACTCAAGCCGCGGTTCTCCTGGGTTCTGGAACACGGGGAGCGCGGACAAGGCCAGTCCTCTTATGAAATTTTAGTTTCCACGCAGCCGAACGCGGAAGAGGGTGACCTCTGGGCGAGCGGAAAGGTGGATTCAACCGATTCGACCCAGGTCGTTTATGCCGGAAAACCTCTGCAGAGCGGGAGCAGCTATTATTGGAAGGTCAGATATTGGGACAGAGATGGCCGCCAGAGCCCCTTCAGTCAGGTCGCCCGTTTCGATACGGGGCTGTTTTCTCGAGCCGATTGGAAGGGGAAATGGATCGGCGGGAAGAACCAGCTCCGCAAGGAATTTGAGTTAGGAAAGAAGGCTCTCAGGGCGCGGGCGTATGTCTGCGGGCTCGGCTACTCCGAGCTTCGCCTGAATGGGCACAAAGTGGGCCGGAACGTCCTCGACCCTGCCTGGACGACCTATGACAAGCGCGCTCTCTACGTCACCTACGATGTGACCGGGTATCTCCAGACGGGCCCAAATGCCGTAGCTGCGATGCTCGGCCAGGGATGGTTCAAGGCCACTGTCCTGCTCGTTCAGATCAACATTGAGCTTGAGGGAGGGGAGAAGCTCGAGGTGGTGAGCGATGCCTCCTGGAAAGGCATGGACGGGCCGGTCGTCGCGAATAGCGTCTACAACGGTGAGACCTATGACGCGCGTCTTGAGACACCCGGCTGGGACCGGGCGGGGTATGACGACGGCCAATGGAGCGCGGCGGAGGTGGTGGCCGGACCCAAGGGCGTTCTCTCGGCCCAAATGATGCCGGCCATTCAAGTGGTAGACACGATCGTCCCACTTAAGATGGCCAGCCCCGAACCTGGAGTTTACGTATTTGATATGGGTCAGAATTTCAGCGGTTGGGCCCAGCTTCGGGTGCGGGGACAGCGGGGGACGGCGGTCAAGCTGCGTTTCGCCGAAATGGTCTATGACAACGGGATGATCAACCAGGAAAACCTTCGGGGGGCGCGGGCCGAGGATGTTTATATACTCAAGGGCGAGGGGGAGGAAGTCTGGGAGCCCCGCTTCACCTACCACGGCTTCCGGTACGTCGAGCTCAGCGGCTATCCGGGCGTTCCCGCGGTCAACGGCGTCCGGGGAAGGGTCGTCCACACGGCCGTCGAGCCGGTGGGGAGCTTCGCCTGTTCAAAACCGGTCCTGAACAGCCTGCAGAGGATTATCATCTGGGGACAGAAGACAAACCTCCACAGCACGCCGACCGACTGCTGCCAGCGGGACGAGCGCATGGGCTGGATGGGCGATGCCCAGGGGACGGCAGAGGAGGCCATCTACAACTTCGACATGGCCGCTTTTTACGCTAATTTCCTCCGCGATATCCGCGATGTCCAAGACGAGAAGGGGACGATTACGGACACGGTGCCCCACATCTGGGGATCGCGGCCGGCCGACCCGGCTTGGGGAACGGCCTATCCGCTAATCGCCTGGTATTTCTATCAGTATTACGGCGACCGGCGGGTTCTCGAAGACTACTATGATGGGATTAAAAAATATGTCGAGTTCCTGCGCACCCGGGCGGAGAACGACCTGGTGAAGTTCAGCTACTACGGGGACTGGGTAGCCGTGGACAGAACACCGGGGGACATCGTCTCTTCATTCTATTACTACTATGATGTCAAGGTCCTGGCCGAGATGGCCAAGGTCCTTGGAAAAGAGGCCGATGCCAAAGCTTACGGAGACCTGGCCTCAGCCATCAAAACGGCCTTTCATCGCGAATACTTCGATCCGAAGACACGCAGCTACGCCAACGGGACGCAGACAGCCAATACGCTGCCGCTCTTCCTGGACCTCGTGCCGGAGAAGATGAGGGGATCTGTCTGGGGAAGCCTGTTCGACAACATTGTCTATAAAAACAATTCCCATCTCACGACGGGAATCATCGGTACCAAGTACATCATGGAGCTTCTGACCAACAACGGGAGTTCCGACCTGGCCTACGACATCGCCACCCAGACGACCTATCCGAGCTGGGGCTACATGATCGAGAACGGCGCCACCAGCCTCTGGGAGCTCTGGCAGCTCCGGCAGGGGCCCTCGATGAATTCCCACAACCACCCGATGTTCGGCAGCGTAGGGTCCTGGCTCTATAAAGCGCTTGCGGGGATCAACCTGGCGCCCGAATCCACGGGCTTCGAAAAGATCCGGATCGTGCCGCAGATGGTGAGGGACCTGCGTTATGCTGCCGGGTCGACGCGGACGGTGCGGGGCGAGGTTTCGTCGTCGTGGTCGCGGGATGATCGTACCGTGCGGCTGGAAGTCGTTATTCCCGTAGGCAGCGAGGCCGAGGTCGTCATCCCCGGATTCAACCTCGAGAATGTGGTGATAAAGGAAGGCGATCAGGCGGTTTGGAACGGCCAGGGATATAAGGCCGGAATTCAGGGTATCCGGAGTATCGAGAAGGCCCAGGCGGGCTTTCTGATCAAGGTTGGCTCCGGCCGGTATGCCTTCAAGCTCCAGGGAGATTGAACTTAGGGCCAACTCAATTGATTTCCAATCGCGGATAGTTATATCGGTCGGCGCCGCGGATTGACAGATCCATTTCCTATCATTATTATAGAATTAGTAGGAATTAAGGCCGATAGGAGATTATCATGGACAAAATAAGGGCAATTGAACGCCTATCACGGAGCCGGCCGACCTTAGAGGGCGCCGGCGTCCATCTCAAGCGGGCTTTTGGCTCGGCCGATGTTCCGCGCTACGACCCATTCCTGATGCTGGATGATTTTCATTCGGACAGGCCGGCGGACTATATGGCCGGTTTCCCCTGGCATCCACACAGAGGGATCGAGACCGTCACCTACATGATATCCGGAGAAGTTGAACATGGCGACAGCATGGGGAATAAGGGCATCATCCAGTCCGGTGAAGTCCAGTGGATGACGGCCGGCAGCGGAATCATTCACCAGGAGATGCCCCGCCGTCAGAAGGGCACCCTATGGGGGCTCCAGCTCTGGGTCAACCTGCCGGCGAGCCATAAGATGATGGGGCCGCGCTACCGCGACATCCGGGCGGCGGATATCCCCGAATGCCGGCTGGCTTCCGGAAGCGTTGTCAAGGTCGTGGCGGGCTCTTTCAACGGCTGTCATGGACCTGTCCGGGATCTTATCGGCGACCCGGAATTCCTGGATGTATCAGTTCCCAATTCCGGCGAATTCGAACACGCCATCCCCAAGGGACATACCGCTTTCGCTTACGTTCTTGAAGGTGAGGGGCGTTTTACGCCGGGCCAGGAAAAGGCTATCCCGGCCGAGAGCCTCTTGCTCTACGGCGACGGGGATAAAGTCTCGATAAAGGCCGAGAAGGCGGACCTGCGGTTTCTTTTGATCTCGGGGCTGCCTCTTAGCGAGCCAGTAGCCTGGCGCGGGCCGATTGTGATGAACACCGAAGAGGAGCTAAACGTCGCTTTTGCCGAATACCGAAACGGAACCTTCATAAAGCCCTGAATCATTCAGGATCCAAAAACCAATTGCCCGATTTGCTGGAATTCGGAAATTGATACGGTGTCCCCAAATCTCAATTATCTGCGGCGAGCCCAGAGGGTGGCGAAGACGAACCAGCCGACCGAAGCGGCCAAGAAAACCAGCTTGCTGCTATCCGAGCTGAGCTTCCCCAGGAACTGAATGACCGGCGCGGCCAGGCAACCCGCCAGACTGACCAAAGAAAGAGCGGGCAGCCACTTTTTGGCCATTCTACCTCTTCCGACCCAAGCTGAGAAGGACATACGAGACCAGCGCGATGAAGTAGCCCGGAAGCCAGCGAAAGTAGAGGTGGATCGGCATCAGGAAGCAGACCACTAGAGTCCCCACCCAGATGCCCAGCGCCAACCAGTTGAAGACCCACCCCCGCTTCTCGGCGCTGTACTGCTCGAGGTTCAGACGCGGAAAAATCCAGTGCTCGGCGAAGACAATGGCGCCGATCGGCATGAGCACCAGGCCGTAGATGGCCACGTAGTCAAGCAGCTTGACGAAGAATACGGGGAAGCAGGAAAGCAGAGTGGTAATTGCACCGGCCGCCAGCGTGACTTTCGAGCGGGGCCAGTTGGGGGTGATCGTCTGCAGGGCCAGCCCGGCCCGATAGAGCGTCGGGTTCGCCGTCGTCCAGCCGGCCAGGAGAAGCCCGGCCACTCCGGCAAGGCCCAGCGCTTCATAGGCCATGAGGCCCGGGTTCATCTCCCGGCCGACCGCCGCCACCATGATTCCCGAACAGATCCAGGCCAGCATGTGGCCCGGATACATTCCGAAGGCGGTGTATAATCCGTAGGTCCAGCGCCTGGCATACCTGAAAATCGCCAGGTCCGACAGCCCGACGTGCATGGCCAGGTTGCAGAACCAGGCGAAGAACATGATGTGCCAGAGGCTGAACCGGTCCTGGCCGGCGACCGGGATTCCGTTCCAGATTTTAGTGGCGGCGATTTCCCAAAAATTGCTGAAATCGGTGCGAACACCGAGGCGGGGGAGGACCGCCAGCGCGCCGGCGATAAAAACGATGAAAATCCACGGCGAACAGACCTCCGCGAACCGGCTCAGCTTCTCGAACCCTAAGATGGCCAGAGTGGTGAACAGCGCTCCGATGACGATCGTCAGCAGGACCCACCCGATGCTACTCGGGAATACGGCGTTTAGGGCGGGTGCTTTGAGACGGAAGGCCAGGCCGACCGCGGTCGCCGAGACGGCGATCATCGCTCCGGCCAGGATGCAGTAGAGGAGGGCGTTGGCGAGGTTGTAGATGATCGTCAACCCCGGCCCGGCGATCTTTCTCAGGTACCAGTAGAGGGTCAGACGGGTCCGGACGGCAATCGGCGCGCAGATGAACGTCCAGGAGAGGACGGCCAGAAGGTTGCCGACGAGCAGGCCGACGAACAGGTCTTTGGCGGTGACGCCGTGGAGGACAAAGAAGGCGCCGATGACGAACTCGGTCGCGGCCACGTGCTCTCCGGCGAACAGTCCGGCGAACTTCCCGCCCGAATGGAGCTTGTCCGGGGAGACGGGTTCGCGGTCAAACTCATAGAGTCTGTCCATCTGAGAAGAGATCGAGGACAAGCGGCCGGGCATGATAGCCTTTTCATATCACAATCACGGAGCTCGTGCCAATAACTTAAAAATCGGGTCCGTGGTGACAGAATCGCCCGCTTTTTGATATAATCGGCGCCGATGTTAACTCCCAAGTATGTCCTTGATAATTTTGATGAAGTCAAGAGAAAGCTGGAATCTCGAGGCCCCTTCGGACAGCTGATGGATGAATTCCGGGAAGTGACCTTGAATGAGCGAAAAAAACTGCAGGAACTGGAGGAGCTGCGGGCGCAAAAAAACAAGCTCTCCGAGCAGTTCATAAAGGATAAAACGGACGGAAAAGAGACCGGTGGCCTAATCCTGGAAAGCAAGAAGGTCGGCGCGCAGATCAATTCACTGGGTGAGGAGATGACGAGCATTGCCAAGCGCTGGAATGAGCTCATCAAGATTATCCCCAATATCCCCAATGAATCTGTGCCGGTTGGGAAAAGCTCTGAAGACAACGTCGTCGAGCGGGTTATCGGAAAGTCCCCGGATTTTCATTTCCCACCGCAAGCCCATTGGGATATAGGCACGCGATTGGGCATCCTTGATTTCGAAAGGGCGGCCAAGATCACCGGGTCGCGCTTTGCCGTCTATTTCGGCGCCGGGGCGCTCCTGGAACGCGCCCTCATCAATTTCATGCTGGATATTCACACCAGAGAAAGGGGCTTCAAAGAGGTCATCCCGCCGTTTATCGCTAATGCCGCCAGCCTGACCAGCACCGGCAACCTCCCCAAGTTCGCCGAAGACCTGTTCAAGCTGCAAGGATATGAGTGGTACCTGATCCCCACCGCCGAGGTCCCTCTGACCAACATCTACCGGAACGAGATTCTCGATGGGAGTATCCTGCCGCAGCGGTTCGTCGCTTATACCCCTTGTTTCCGGAGCGAAGCCGGCTCCTACGGAAAAGACGTGCGCGGCCTCATCCGCCAGCACCAGTTCAACAAGGTCGAGCTGATGATATTCTCTCTGCCTGAGAAGTCCTTTGACGAGCTGGAAAAAATGACCGCCGCAGCCGAAGAGGTATTGAAACGCTTGGAACTGGCTTATCGCGTCGTCTCGCTCTGCACGGCTGATCTGGGTTTCGCCAGCGCCAAGACCTATGACCTGGAGGTCTGGATGCCGAGCCGCAATAACTATGTGGAAATATCGTCCTGCTCCAACTGCACTGATTTCCAGGCGGGTCGGGCCGGCATACGGTTCCGGCGGGAGCCCAAGGCCAAGCCTGAGCTCGTCCACACGCTCAATGGGTCAGGGCTGGCCGTGGGGAGGACGGTGAGCGCGATTCTCGAAAATTATCAGCAGCAAGACGGCTCGGTCCTGATTCCAGAAGCATTGCGCCCCTATATGAACGGCCTGGAAAAAATCACCTCCAGCTGACCGTCTCCAATGCGCCTTTCTTATTGACCCCGGCTGTCCCCGGAAATATACTTTCTGTTTGAACCAGACAGCCAATTGACCATGAACACACTGTGCACTGGGTCAATACGGGGAACGAAGCGACGAAGCCATCCGGAGGAAAAGATGAGACATCCGTTGCGTGCGATGCTGAGTATTACATTCGTTTGTCTATTCGCAGCCCTTACTTTATCCGCCCAGAACCCGTATGCACCCGACAAACCCGAGCCCGGCTCGGTTGAGGCCATCGCCAAGTTTGTGACGGATCCGCGCTTCACTAATCCCTGGGTGGCCTACGTGCCCGACTCGCAGACGGTGGTCTCTCCCTCGGAGTACTTAAAGCACGTAGTGGGCGCGCCGGGTGAGCTTTCGAAGGTCGCGACTATCCACGGCTACTTTCGCGAGCTGGCCCGCACCTCGTCCCGGGTGAAGGTCGAGACCATCGGGCGGTCGGACGAGGGCCGGGATATACTGCTCGTGATCATTTCCGATGATGAGGCCATCCGAGACCTGGAGAAGCTGAAAATGGCCTCGGCGGCGCTCGCTGACCCCCGGACGATAAGTCCCGAGAAGGCTGAGGCCGTCATCGCGACCTCGAAACCGTTCTATTTCCTCAATGCCGGGCTGCACTCGTCCGAGACCGGAAGCCCCGAGATGGTGATGGAGCTGGCCTACCGGCTGGCCGTCTCCGAACAGCCAATGGTCCAAAACATCCGCCGGAACGTGGTGGTCCTTATCAACCCGGTTTCAGAGCCCGACGGCCGGGATCGCTTCGTGGAGTGGTTCTACCGTTATCTAAAGGGCAAGACGGACTATGAGAACCTGCCTCCCATTTCCCCGCCGTATTGGGGCCGGTATGTCTACCACGACAACAACCGCGACACCCATCAGGCCGCGCTCGAGACCACCCGGGCCGTGCGCCGGGCATTCTTCGAATATCATCCGGTTGCCATCCATGACCTTCACGAGTCGATCGCGCTTCTCCTGACCTGGAACGGCACCGGCCCCTTCAACCCCAACCTCGAGCCGATCGTCATCAGCGAACTGTTCGACATGGCCTTCGCCGAGGTGAGAACGCTGACGGCGATGGGAATGCCGGGAGTCTGGACCTGGGCCTTTGGGGAGGGCTTCGGCCACCACTACATGGAATCGGTGGCGACCAACCATAACGCCATCGGGCGCGGCTACGAGACGTTCGGGAACGCCACGGCGGAAACGGTCCAGAGGGAAGTCGGTGAGTGGCGGCCTCAAGGCCGGCCTGTCACAAGCCGCGAGTGGTATCGTCCCTTGCCGCCGCCGAAGCGCTTCCAATGGTCTCTGCGAGACAATGTCAACTACATGCAGACCGGATGCCTGGCCGTCCTCAACTACACGGCACTTCACAGCCAGGACTTGCTGCGCGACTTCTACCGCAAGAGCTTCGAATCCTGGCAGAAGGGGGTAAAGGGGAAGCCGCGGGCGTTTGTCATCGCGCCAGAACAAGGCGACCTTCGCCGTGTCGCCCAGATGATCAACCTTCTCCTCGGACAAAGGATCGAGGTCGGACGGGCGATGCAGCCATTTGCAGTTAAGGAAGGGGAGTTCCCTGCAGGAACGTTTGTCGTCCGCCTGGACCAGCCCTATCGCAACTACGCGCTGGACTTGCTGGCTCCCCAGAAGTTTCCAAAAGACGCCGAATTTCAGCCTTACGACGATATCTCCTGGGCGCTTCCGGTTCACTTCGGCCTGACGGCCACTCCCGTCGAAGACGAACAGATCATGAAGGTGCCCCTCGACCCCCTGAAGGAGGACGTGAAGGTGACCTGCCGTATCTCTGGGACAGGTCCAGTCTTCCTTCTCAAGGACACGGGACAAGAAGCGCTGCTGGCGGCGCGGGCGAAGCTGGCCGGGTTCAAGGTCGAACTCGCGGAGAAGGCCTTCAAGATCGGAGAGGTCGAATACCCGGCCGGCTCTTGGGTTTTGGAGGCTCAGGAGGGCTTGGCCGCCGAGCTCGGGGAAGTCGCCTCCGACCTCGGCCTTGACTTCGAGAGCGCCAAGGCCCTGCCAGATGTCCCCCGGCATGAATCACGTCTGCCGCGGATGGCGCTCTGGCATCCCTGGGCGGATACGCAGATGATCGGCTGGCTCCGGCTCGTGTTCGACCGCCAAGGGATCCCGTATACCATCCTCCGGGACGACGACATCCGGGCAGGAAGCTTGATGGATCGGTTCGATGTGATCATCCATGGCGATAGCGAAGAGGACCTGAAAGGCCAAATCCACGGCCTCGACCGCAAGTTCTCTCCGCTGGCCTATACGAAAACCGCCGAGTTCCCGAGTCACGGCTTTCCCGTCGCCTCGGGCGACATTACAGGCGGTATCGGCTGGTCAGGCATGGCCAACCTCCAACGCTTTATCGAGGACGGAGGGACTCTGATCACCCTGGGCAACGGGTCTGCTCTCGCGCTGGATGGGGGAGTGGCTCCTCGCGTGCGCCGGGCCCGCGGCGAAAGCGGGGTCTGGACGCCCGGCGTGGAACTGACGGCGAGCTTCCTGCGGCCGGAGCATCCTATATCCTATGGCTACAGCCCGAGGACCTCTATTTTCCGGAGCGGCTACCCGGTGTATTCAGTCCGCCGAGTGGACCGGGGGCTGATCGTGCTGCAGTGGGGAAGCCGTCCGCCAAAGGAAGAGCGCGACGATGAGGTTGAGGGAGAGCTCGAAGCCAAGGATGACAAAGCCAAGGCCCCACCGCTTCTCGTGAGCGGCGGTATCAAGGGTGAGGACATACTCGAGGGCCGGCCGGCCATCCTCGACATCCCCGTCGGACGGGGGCGGGTGTTGGCTTATAACTTCAATCCTGTCTATCGCGAGCTCAACCATTCGGATTATCGGTTGCTCTGGAACGCGCTCCTAAACTGGGAGGTGCCTGCTTGCGACCCAGCCACCAGCAGGGTAAAATAAGAACTCCGCCGGAGGGATGGCCGAGTGGTTGAAGGCGGCGGTCTTGAAAACCGCTTTCCGGTTTCCGGAACGGGGGTTCGAATCCCTCTCCCTCCGCCATGCTCTTCTCGGAGGAGGAGATCTCATGAGCACCAAAAAACCTCAGGTTCCCACACAGACTTTGACTTCTTCCCTTGAAACCTTCGCTTCCATAGGGCCCTATCGTTTGCTGGAAAAAATTGGCGAAGGGGGAATGGGAGAAGTCTGGATTGCTGAGCAGCATAAGCCCATCCGCCGAAAAGTGGCCTTGAAGGTAATTAAAAGCGGCATGGACACGAAGCAAGTCATCGCCCGCTTCGAATCGGAAAGGCAGGCGCTGGCGATGATGGACCACCCCGCTATCGCTAAGGTGTTCGAGGCCGGAGAAACCGAGCATGGCCGCCCATACTTCGTCATGGAATACGTCCAGGGCATCCCTATTACTGCGCATTGTGATCAAAACCGTCTAACGACCCCTGAACGACTCGCGCTGTTCATGCAAATCTGTGACGGAGTCCAGCATGCCCACCAAAAGGCGATCATTCATCGCGACCTCAAACCCTCCAACATTCTGGTCGCTATTCAAGATGGCAAAGCGGTCCCCAAAATTATCGACTTCGGAGTGGCCAAGGCTACGGCGCAAAGCCTCACCGAGAGGACGATGTATACAGAACTGGGGATGTTGATTGGAACACCGGAGTACATGAGCCCCGAGCAGGCGGAAATGTCAGGTCAGAACATCGACACCCGCACCGATATCTACTCGCTGGGAGCCATCTTATACGAGCTCCTGGTTGGCGCCCTTCCCTTTGATCCCAAAGAGTTGAGGCGCGCCGGCTTCGACGAGATCCGCCGGATAATCAGGGAGGAGGACCCGCCGAAGCCGAGCACCAAGCTGAGCACGATGGGGGAAACGGCGACTGTCGAAGCGCAGAAGAGACGGACAGAGCCGACTGCGCTTATCCGGCAGGTCAGAGGCGACCTGGATTGGATTACGATGAAAGCTCTCGAGAAGGACCGCACAAGACGCTATGGATCGCCTTCAGAACTGGCAGCAGAGATCGATCGGTTTTTGCACCATCAGCCCATCATCGCCCGTCCACCGAGTACCTTGTATAAGACCAGGAAGTTCGCCCGGCGTCATAGAGTCGGCGTCAGCGTGGCCTCCGCAATAGCGCTTCTTCTGGTCGCGTTCTCAGTAACGACGGCCATCCAATCGCGCCGCATCGCCCGAGAGCGCGACAGGGCGAACCAGGAAGCCGAGGCGTCGCGTCAGGTTTCCGATTTCCTGACGGGGCTTTTCAAGGTTTCCAACCCGAGCGAAGCCCGGGGCAACAGCATCACGGCCCGGGAGATTCTCGACAAGGGAGCAGACAGTATCATCGGCGAGCTCCAGGAGCAGCCTTTCGTCCAGGGCAAGCTGATGCACACGATGGGGACCGTCTATAAGAACCTCGGCCTGTATGGCCCGTCCCAAGAGCTCCTGGAGAAGGCGTTGGACACCCGCACGAAAGCCCTCGGTCCTGATCACCCGGACGTGGCGGACACCCTGTCCGAGCTCGGCACTATCGCGTGGCGAAATGGCGACTTCGCCAAGGCGAAGGCTTTCCAGGAACAGGCCTTGACCATCCGAGAGAAGCGTCTCGGCCCGGCGAGCGTGGTCGTGGCGGGCAGCCTACTTAACTTGGGGAATCTCAACTTGAGCCAGGGGAATTACGCCGAGGCCCGCCGCCTCCTCGAACGTGCCCTGGCGATCCGCGAGAAGGTTTTCGGCCCCGAACATGAAGACGTCGCGAACACGCTCAACTCCCTGGGAGCGATCGCCTATCGAGAAGGCGATTACGAGAAAGCGGGCGAGATGTGGGAGCGGACGCTCGCGATCCGGGAAAAAGTGTTGGGCCCCGACCATCCGAACCTGGCCCAGACGCTCAACAATCTGGCCGTCGTCCGTACGTACTCGGGGGATCCCAAAGGCGCGGTGCCGCTCCTTGAGCGAGTGGTCCAAATCCAGGAAAAGGTGCTGGGCCCCAACCATCCGGACCTTGCGTCGGGCCTCATGAACCTGGGGGATGCCATTTCCAGAAGCGGCGACCCTATCGGGGCAAAACCCTATTATGCCCGCGCGGTGGCTATCCAAGAAGCTGCGGGCCCCGGTAGCCCGGAGCTCGCGCGTTTTCTCGATCGATTGGCCTCTGTCACGCTTAAGGAGAACGACTTGAAGGGGGCCCAGGAACTTTATGAACGGTCGCTTGCGCTGCGGCAGAAAGCCCTCGGCCCGAAGCATCCTGAGGTGGCTGAAAGCCTCGGCGGCCTGGCGGATTGCGCCTCTCAGGGCGGCCGTCTCCAAGAGGCGGAGGCTCTTTACGAGCGGGCCTTGGCTATCGCCCGAAAGCCGGACGGGAGCTATTACCCTGGAGGCTACGACGTTCTCAAGGGCTTCGCGGCACTGCTCCGGGCCACCCGTAGAGACGCCAGGGCTGCCGAAATGGAGTCACTCGCCCGTTCCATGGAAATAAACCGCTAGTCCCCCGGCCTAGCTCATTCGGCCCCATCAAACGCTTGAATATCTCACCCCGGCCGAATACTATCAGCTCTGTCTTGAATCCCAAAGACCTATGTGTCACTAATCATATGAACGAGTACACCCCATTTTCAACAGGGGGAAAACGTGCTAATATAGCTTCGCCACAAAGGCGCGGAGAGGTGCTGGAGTGGTCGATCAGGAACGCCTGCTAAGCGTTTGTCCTGGTTTACGCCGGGACCGTGGGTTCGAATCCCACCCTCTCCGCCACTCTCAAAGACATCCCGCTTCCATTCTGCCGAGGGACTTCCGACTGCGCCCGCCGGCTGCTTTCGGACTGAGCTCGTGAATCTCGGCCGAAAATAGGCCTTGTCTAATCCTCCCGGTATTGGATAAGATACCGTCCGTGAATCATCCGACCCGAAACAAGGATGGTTTTCAAGCTCCAACCGGAGGAGTGAAAAGACATGAAAAAAGCCCTGGGCCTATGTTTAGTCTCTCTAGGAATGATCGGGTTGCTCGCGAGTTGCCAGAAAAAAGTGGAGGGCGATGCCTATGTCTCCATCGTTCAGGCATTCACCGACCCGCCCGCCGAATACCGGAGCGCGCCGCTCTGGGTATGGAACGACCGGGTGACCAAGGAGCAGGTCGAGACCCAGCTCGCCGATTTCAAAGCCCACGGAATCGGCGGCGTTTTTATCCATCCGCGCCCCGGCCTGATCACGCCCTATCTCTCCGAGGAATGGCTCGACCTCTGCCGCCATACGGTCGAGGTGGGGAAAGGGCTCGGGATAAGGATCTGGATCTATGATGAAAATTCCTATCCTTCTGGTTTTGCGGGCGGGCACGTCCCGGCCGAAATGCCGGACTCGATCGGGAAGGGCTTGCGGTTGACGAAGTCCACGGCCATTGCGGGCGATCCCAAGGAGAAACCGCTTCTCGTGCTCAGAAAAACCGAGGCCGGGTTTGAGGACGTCACCGAGAAAGCCGTCCAGCCCGGATCGGCGGCGACGCTCGGAAAAGGGGACTATTATATTTTCGATATCCAGAGGGCCAATCCTGAGGTTTGGTACGGCGGCTACACCTATGTCGACCTGATGAACAGGGCCGTGACAGAAAAATTCCTGGATGTCACCCTGAACGCATACAAGCGGGTAATCGGGAGTGAGTTCGGCCTGACCGTCCCCGGGAGCTTTCAGGACGAAGCCCATATCGGGCCGGTCATGGGCCCGAACATCGTCAACTTTACGCCTTCCATATTCGATGTCTTTCAGAAAAAATGGGGCTACGACTTACGAATCAACCTTCCCTCTCTCTTCGAAGAGACCGGCGATTGGCGGACGGTTCGGCACAATTTCTATGCGACAACACTGGAACTGTTCATCGAAAACTGGGCCAAGCCTTACTATGATTATTGCGCCGCCAACAACCTCTGGCTGACCGGCCATTACCTGGAGCACGAGTGGCCCGGCCCGAACTATGCTTCCGATTACCTGGCGATGCTCGCCCACTCCCACATGCCGGGGATCGACTGCCTGATGAACCAGTGGCAGACAGGCCCCCATGACCAGTTCGGGAATGCGCGGCCTCCCAAGGAGATTCGGAGTGTCGCCAACCAACTTGGCCGTGCCCGCACGATGTCCGAGACCTATGGCGCCGGAGGATGGGACCTTAGGTTCGTCGATCAGAAGAGGATCGCCGACTGGGAGTTTGCGCTGGGCGTCAATTTCATCAACCAGCATCTCTCCTACGTGACCATCATGGGCGCCCGCAAGCGCGACCATCCGCAGTCGTTCTCCTACCATGAGCCGTGGTGGCATGCTTACAAGGTCATGGGTGACTATCTCGGCCGCCTATCAGTGATCACCAGCAAAGGCCAGCAGATCAACCGGATTCTGGTTTTGGAGCCGACCACCACCGCTTGGATGCACTATGCCCCGGGACCTCAGTCGGAGAGGCTCAAAGCCATCGGTGAAGGATTCACCAGCTTCATCAACAGGCTGGAGGCCGTCCAGGTCGAGTACGACTTGGGGAGCGAAGATATACTCCGGAATCATGGCCGGGCCGAAAACCAGCGAATGGTGGTCGGAGAACGGACCTACGATGTCGTGGTCCTGCCGGCGGAAATCGAAAATCTTAACGAACCGACGCTGGATCTCTTAGCCCGTTATCTCGAAGCGGGAGGCCGGGTGCTATGCTTATCCGAGGGCGTCGGTTTTGTCGACGGCAGGGCCTCCGACCGGCCCGCTCAGCTGGCCGCCGCCCATCCCGCTAATTGGCTGATCAAGCCGGTGGACGCAGCGATCACGGATCTTTCTGGACTCTGCGCCCCGGACATCCAGTTCTCGGACCTGGACGGTGACCAGGCAATGTTCTTCCACCATCGGCGCGTACTGGCGGACGCCGAGCTCGTGTTCTTGGCCAATGTCAGCCCGGATAGGGCCATGAGCGGCAAATTCGTATCCAAAGGGAAATCAGTAGAGATTTGGGATCCATTCAACGGAAACGTTTCATCGTATCCCTGTGGGCCGCTCAAAGGGTATGCCGAGGTCAAGTTCAACCTTCCGCCCGGCGGGAGCGCCTTGTTCTGTCTGCGACCGAAGAAGGCCGGCCGGGTTGAAGAACAGGAATTCCGCTGGGGAGAGCTGGTTTCGGACGGCGAGCTGGCCGTCGGGGCCGATTCTCCCAATGTCCTGACCATCGATCACTGTGACCTCAGGGTCGGAAATAAGGAAGAGAAAGACCTCTATTTCTATGAGGCCCAGCGGAAGACCTTTCAACATCACGGCCTGGAGCGCAATCCATGGGACAACGCCGTGCAGTACAAGACAGACATCCTCGATCTGGACAAATTCGCCCCTAGCTCGGGTTTTGAGGCCGGCTTTTGGTTCGAGGTCGGGCCGGGCGTCGACCCATCTTCGCTGAAGCTCGTGGTCGAGCGTCCTGCCCTATATCAGGTCTTTGTCAACGGACGGAAGGTCGAACCGATCAACGGGCAATGGTGGCTGGACAGGGCCTTTGGAGTTTTTGAGATCGGCGGATTCTGCCAGGGTGGACGAAACAAGATTACCCTCAAGGCGTCTCCATTTACTATTCACACAGAGCTTGAACCGGTTTATATATTGGGGGACTTCGGGCTGGAAAACGCAGAAAAGGGATTTCGGCTTATTCCTGCGGCCGTTCTGGGGCTTGGCCCTTGGTCAGAACAGGGGAGGCCGCTCAGCGCTGGTGGAGTGAGCTATTCCAAGACCTTTGGCTTGAGCGCGCCCGACCCCAGGAAAGAGCGAATCATCGTCAGGCTTGGAGAATGGCGCGGATCGGTAGCCGAGGTCAAGGTCGGAGGCAAAAGTGCCGGGTTTATTTTCAGAGCGCCCTTTGAGCTCGACATCACCGATTTTATAAGCACTGGCCAGAACACGGTGAGCATCACCGTCTTCGGGACGCTGAAGAATACCCTTGGGCCGCATCACAATAACCCGCCCCTGGGCATGGCCTGGCCGGGGATGTTCCAGAAGGGGCCGGAGGGGGGATATCCGCCCGGCTCTGCCTACAGCACCGTCGGCTACGGTCTTTTCCAGGATTTCAAGCTCCTGTCCAGGACCCTCCAATAGCTCGATCTTTAATTGTGAAGATGAGGACAGACAAATAGAAGGGCGTGGGTAACTAGGGGATGGAACTAGACGCATGGCTGGCCGTGCTTGTGATCTCCATCTCGGCGGCCTTTGCAATCTCGGGGAAATATCAGAAGTCGAAGTTTATCCATTATGCCTTCAAGCCTCTCACCATGATCATGGTTATTTCCCTGGCCTGGGAACGGGTAACAATTCTTCCATCGGTCTATGGATACCTCATCCTGTCCGGCCTTTGCCTTTCTCTCGTGGGGGATGTCTTTCTGATGCTGCCGGCCAAGTATTTCCGGCCCGGCCTTCTGGCCTTCCTGGCCGCTCAGGCCCTTTATATTCTGGCTTTTGGCCGCGGGCTTAAGGCCTTTGCCCTTTTTCCGTTTCTTGTTATCCTTGGTTACACCGGGCTAGTATTTTTATTTCTATACCGGAGCCTCGGCAAGTACCGATGGCCTGTTTTGGGTTACATCCTGGCCATCTCGGGCATGGCCTGGCTCGCGGTCAGCCGGCATCTGGGACTTCTCGATCAGAGCAGCCTGCTGGCTATGGTCGGCGCGCTTCTCTTCCTGTTCTCCGATTCTGTCAATGCCGTCAACCGTTTCAAGAAGCCCTTTTGGCTGGCCCAAATCCTGATCCTGGGGACATATTTTGCGGCCCAGCTTCTATTTGCCTTATCAATCTAGGTCCCTGAAACGCCAATCGGCCTCTCGGCGAGAGTAGACAGCCAGCGGTGAAGGGGCGCCAAAGGCTTGAACTTTTCGAAACAGTAATCCACGAGGCCGGGGGTAAAGAGCTCGTCAGGGACGGTCGTCTCCCATCCGGCGTGCAGGCCGTTGTGGAGGAGTAGGGGGGCGTTTGGATGGATAGGGTCGTATCCGGACGGCACTCGTTTGTAGTGTCTGCCACCGATCTCGAAATCCGTTGTCCCGGCGATTTTCTTGAGGATGGAGGCCAGCTCCTTTCCGTACTTGGGATGCAGAACAGCCGTTCTGTAGCGCTCCAGCAGCCAGTCCGGGAACATGTAGTATCCCCCGCCGAGCAGGAAGGTCGGCGGCTCGAGGTGGACATAGAAGCCGGGACTCTCCATCCGGGAGCGGGGCCCTTCCCAAAAATAGATGCCCAGGTTGGCCTTATACGGAGACTTGTCGAGGCTGAAGCGGGTATCGCGGTTAAGGCGAAAGATGGATTTATTGACCTTGGGAGCGGCCACGATGTTCGGGGAAATTTTTTTGAGCCGCTGGCCCAAGGCCACGACAAAGGCTTTCTCCGGCTCCAGGACGTGCTTCTCGTAGATTTCTCTGTGTGACTCAAACCAGTCCCTGCTATTGTTCCTCTTAAGCCCCCGGAAGAACGCGACCGTCTCTTTGCTGAATCCCCGGAAGTCGGACACCTCTGACATAGGCTTCTCCTTTCTCCGCTATCATACATATTTCCTGTATCCCCCGCACCCACTCATAATCTTTTTTTGCCAGAGACAAAGGCCCACTGGTGATAAATCCGTTTGAGAGTGAAGCGGGAAGGGATTCTTTTTTTTAGTTATTAAGGCAAGGGGGAGTGCATACGAAAGCCCTCCGCAGCGCAGCGGGCACGGTTCTGCTATATTACCCGAGCCTCCCCCGAGCCTCTCGAGTTGACAGGACTGGCGGCATTCGATATAAGTCTTTTAGCTGGATGAGGCGATGATATGACGGGAAAGACCGGCTTCGATAACGAACGCTACCTAGCGCTGCAGACAGACGCCATCCTGAAAAGGGTCGAGAAATACAACAATAAGCTCTACCTCGAGTTCGGGGGCAAGCTTCTCTACGATTATCACGCCGCCCGCGTCCTTCCCGGCTATGATCCGAACGTCAAGATGCGGCTGCTCCAGAAGCTCAGAGACCGGGCCGACGTCCTGCTGTGTATTTACGCGGGCGATATCGAGAAGAGGAAGCTCCGGGCGGATTTCGGCATCACCTACGATGTCGATGCCCTCAAGCTCATCGACGATTTGGCCGATTGGGGCGTCGGGGTGACCGGTGTCGTGATCACCCGTTTCGATGAACAGGCCTCGGCCAGGATCTTCAAGAACAAGCTGGAGCGCCGGGGGATACGTGTCTACACTCATCGCTTCACCCGGGGTTACCCCACCGACGTGGACCTCATCGTCAGCGATGAAGGCTACGGCGCCAACGAGCACATCGAGACCCTCCGGCCCTTGGTCATCGTCACGGGGCCTGGTCCGGGGAGCGGCAAGCTGGCCACCTGCCTCTCCCAGCTCTATCATGACCATAAGAAGGGACTCAAGTCCGGCTATGCCAAGTTTGAAACCTTTCCCATCTGGAACCTGCCTCTCAAGCATCCGGTAAATGTCGCTTACGAAGCGGCCACGGCCGATATCGGGGACTTCAACTTGGTCGACCCGTTCCATCTCGAAGCCTACGGCCAGTTGTCGGTCAACTACAATCGCGATGTCGAGGTTTTCCCGGTGCTGAGGAGGATTCTAGAGAAGATCACCCACGAGCAGTCTATGTACAAATCGCCGACAGATATGGGGGTCAACTGCGCCGGGTTTGCCATTACCGATGACCATCTGATCCGGGACGCGGCTAAGCAGGAGCTCGTCCGGCGGTATTTCCGCTACCGCTGCGAGTACGCCCTCGGGTTTGTCGATAAAGACACCGTCCAAAGGGCGGAGCTCCTGATGAAAGAGCTCGGTGTCGACGCGGAGAACCGCCTTGTGGTCACTCCCGCCAGGCAGGCGGCGGAGGAGGCCCGGGAGAGCGGCAAAGGGAACAATGGAGTCTTCTGCGGGGCGGCGATCGAGCTCCGCGACGGCTCCATCGCTACCGGGAAGAACTCCCCGCTCATGCACGCGGCCTCGAGCCTCATCCTGAACGCCATCAAGAAGCTGGCCGAAGTCCCAGACCGGATCCATCTCCTCTCGCCGGCCATCATCGACTCCATCCGGAACCTCAAGCAGAATATCCTGGGCGCTAAGGCGGTGAGCTTGGATGTCGAGGAAGTCTTGATCTGTCTCAGCATCAACGCTTCCACTAATCCGACCGCCCAGATTGCCCTGGAAAAACTGACCGAAATCCGGGGCTGCGAGGTCCATCTGACCCACATCCCGACTCCCGGCGACGAGATGGGGCTGCGGAGGCTCGGCGTCAACCTGACCAGCGACCCCACTTTCTCGAGCAAGAATCTGTTCGTCCATTGAATAAAGGAATGGAGTCAAGCCTCCGCTCTCACGATATCGACGAACGAGGTAGTCCGACTCGGGTGATTGACCAGATGCTTTGACGGAAGGAGAGGGGAAGTCATGATCAGCCACAGAAAGAATGCCGTTATTTTCCTGGCTGTCCTGTGCATCATCAGCTTCGGAATCGGCGGCCGTTTGGCAACGGCCGAAAAGCCTGAATGCCGCCTCCGTTTCGGTGTCCAGTTTCCCGCTGAGCGGTCGAAAACACCGCTCGACGGCCGGATGCTACTCCTGGTTTCCTCAGATGAATCGGCCGAGCCCCGCTACCAAATCGGCGACGGGCCGAACACCCAGATGGCCTTCGGTCTTGACGTGGACGGACTCAAGCCCGGAGAGCCGGCCGTCTTTGACCGAACCGCATTCGGTTATCCGCTGAAAAGCCTGGCCGACCTCCCGGCCGGAGAATACTGGGTTCAAGCTGTGCTCAACCGGTACGAGACATTCCATCTGGCCAGCGGGCATACGGTCAAGCTCCCTCCCGATAAGGGAGAAGGACAGCGGTGGAGCGCCAAACCGGGAAATCTCTACAGCCAGCCGGTAAAGATGAGCCTGGACCCGGCGAGGGACGAGATCATCCGGGTCGTCATAGACCAGGAGATCCCGCCCATCCCCGACGCGCCGGAGACGAAATATATCAAGCACATCAAGATCCAGAGCGAGCGTCTGACCAAGTTCTGGGGCCGGCCGATGTCCCTTGGCGCCAATGTCCTCGTCCCCGAGGGGTTCGACCAGCATCCGGAAGCCCGCTATCCGCTGATCATCAACCACGGTCATTTTCCCTATACTTTCGAAGGTTTCCGCGAAACACCGCCCGATCCAGACCTCAAGCCGGACTATTCCCCCCGGTTCAGAATCACCGGCTACAACAAAATCCAGCAGGAATATGCCTACGAGTTCTATAAATACTGGATTGCCGGGGAGACACCTCGTTTCCTGATCGTCGAGATCCAGCACGCCAACCCCTACTACGATGATTCCTACGCCGTAAACTCGGCTAATCTGGGCCCGTACGGAGACGCCATCACCACCGAGCTCATCCCGGCGATCGAGAAGAAGTTCCGCGGCATCGGCCAGGGCTGGGCCCGGTTCCTCTACGGCGGGTCCACGGGCGGGTGGGAAGCGCTCGGAGTCCAAGTCTTCTATCCCGATGAATACAACGGCTGCTGGGCGGCCTGCCCGGACCCGATCGACTTCAGGGCCTATACGATCGTCAACATCTACGAGCACAAGAACGCCTATTATGTGGACAGCCGTTGGAAGAAAACTCCGCGGCCGGGGCAGCGGAACTACCTGGGCGAAGTGAGCACGACGGTCGAGGACTCCAACCATCGCGAGCTCGTCATGGGAACGCATTCTCGGTCCGGCGACCAGTATGACATCTGGGAGGCCGTCTTTTCACCGGTCGGCGAGGACGGCTACCCGAAGCGGATCTGGGACAAGATGACCGGCGAGATCGACCCGGCCGTCGCGCGGTATTGGAAGGAGAACTACGACCTCCGCTACATCCTGGAACGCGACTGGAGGACGCTCGGGCCCAAACTCAAAGGAAAGATCCATATCTATTGCGGCGACATGGACAATTACTACCTCAACAACGCCGTCTATCTGATGGAGGATTTCCTGAAGAAAACTCAGGACCCTTACTATGACGGAGAAGTCGACTACGGTGACCGGGCCGAGCACTGCTGGAATGGAGACCACACTCGGCCGAACGCCATCTCGCGGCTGCGCTACCACCAGATCCACATCCCCAAGATCATGGCCCGGATAGAGAAATCGGCGCCCCCGGGCGCAGACCTGACCAGCTGGAGGTATTGACGATGACGGACGGACACCGCGCTTATTACCGTTCTCCGATCGGAGTCATCGAAATAGTCGGGACCGAGGAGGGCGTCACGGCGGTGAATTTTGTTCGCCACAAGCCGTGCGGTGCGACCCGGCCGGACCATGCATTAAGGGCGGCGGTCGCGCAGCTCAACGAATACTTCCGGGGAAAGAGGAAGGAATTTTCGTTGGACCTGCTCCTTGAGGGGACAGAGTTTCAGAAAAAAGCTTGGCGGGAGCTGGTCCGGATCCCGTATGGGGAGACTGCCTCTTATGGGCAAGTGGCGAGGGCGGTGGGAAGACCAAAGGCCGGGCGGGCCGTCGGCCAGGCCAACCACAGGAATCCCATTTCCATCATCATTCCCTGCCACCGAGTTATCGGCGGCGACGGCCGGCTGGTCGGGTATGGAGGCGGTCTCTGGCGGAAAGAATGGCTTCTCGCCCACGAACGAAAGTCCGTTTTTCGGGCGAGAGTGGTACGCTAGGAAGGAGGGGAGGAACATGAAACTGAGAATCTTAGTGATCCTCGTCTGCGTCCTGATCGCGGGACTGATGATGTCCTGTTCCAGGCCGTCGGCCAAAGACGTTGTGATCAAGAAATATTCCGGCGATAGCCTGGACGGCATTATTCAGCTTTCGGGCATCGAAATCGACGCCCGGGTGAAAAGCGAGGGGAAGGGGTCCTTGAAGATCAGCCTGACCGAGCCTTCGGTCATCTGCCTGTTTGAAACGGGGGACCTGGATATCGAGGAGGCCACTCTCGTCTATCAGGCCAAGCTGCGGACAGAGGGGATACAGGGCAGGGTCTACTTGGAGATGTGGTGCCATTTTGAGGGCAAGGGAGAGTTCTTCTCCCGCGGCCTCGATTCTGCCCTTAGCGGGACGAATAATTGGACTTCGATGGAGATCCCGTCTTTCCTGAAGGCCGGAGAAAACCCAGATAATGTGAAACTGAACGTCGTCGGCGAGGGCACCGGCACCGTTTGGGTGGACGGCATCCGCTTGCTGAAGAGACCGTTATAAGGAGGTTCCCCTATCCTCAAGTCCAATCCCTTGCCCTGGCTCCTCGAAACGGACAACTCCTCGGTTCGCTACATTGTCCTGAACGAGCTCATGGGTCTCCCGGCTTCCCATCCCGAGGCCGCCGAAGCGAAAGCGGACATCATGAAAAAGGGTCCAGTCCCCAAGATTCTGGCGAGCCAAAGGAAAAAGAGGTATTGGGGGACGAAAGAGGATTTCTACGTCCGGGCCAAGTATAGGGGGACGGTCTGGCAGGTCATCATCCTGGCCGAGCTGGGTGCCGATGGAAACGATGACCGGATCAGAAAAGCTTGTGAGTTTATAATCGATATCAGCCAGGACCGGCAGAGCGGCGGATTCTGCTATCGCGGGAACCAGATAAGCGGTGGCTTCCACAGCTGCGTTTTGCCCTGTCTCACGGGTAACATGGTTTGGAGCCTCCTGCGCTTTGGTTATTTTGGTGATTCCCGGGTTCAGCGGGGGATCGACTGGATAACTTCCTATCAGCGCTTTGATGACGGAGAGGACGGCGCTCCAAAAGGCTGGCCCTACGAGAAAAGAGAAGCCTGCTGGGGTAAGCACACCTGCTTGATGGGTGTTGTCAAGACCCTTAGGGCTTTGGCCGAGATCCCTGAAAAGGGGCGGTCATTCGAGGTCACGCTAGCGATCGAACAGGGATCAGAATATCTCCTCCGGCACCATCTCTACAAAAGGAGCCATGACCTGTCCAAGGCGGCCAAGCCCAAATGGCTGAAGTTCGGTTTTCCCACCATTTGGGACAGCGACGCTCTGGAAGTCCTGATGTTATTGACCCGGCTGGGATACAGGGATCCCCGAATGGAAGAGGCGGTCGAACTCGTCCTGACGAAGCAGAACGACCAGGGACAATGGATGCTGGAAAACACGTTTAATGGCCGGGTGCAGGTGAATATTGAGAAGAAGGGGAAACCCAGCAAGTGGGTCACTCTGAACGCGCTGCGAGCCCTGACGGCTTATTTCGGATCATGAAAACGGACTGACCATGACCCAACACGATCTGTGCCTGGCCTGGAACTGGGAATACGACGCCGATTTCGTGGCCATCCTGGAGGCCGCCTGTTCGACTCGAGGCCTCGGCCTCTGGCAGGTCACTCCGGCCAACCTCTCCGCAGCCCTCGATGCACTCTCTGCGGCCGGGTCGACGTTCTCTGTATTCCTGGACAGGGCATCGGAGTCCGATCCCTGTTTCGTCCCCCTGGTCGAATGGGCGGCCGAACATGAGATCTTCGAGATAAACGCCCACAAACGGGCCGCCCATGCCGTCAACAAGGCCTCGATGCACCTGGAATTCATTACCGCCGGGATTCACACTCCTTACACCATCATCCTGCCCCCCCACAGCCGACAGCCCGATGTTTCCCCTTTGGACCTCAGCCCTTTGGGCGAGAAATTCATCGTCAAACCGGCCCACGGAGGAGGGGGCGAAGGTGTCGTCCTCGAGGTCTCAACCTTCGGCCAGGTCCTCGAGGTGCGGCAAGCCCATCCTCAGGACTATTATCTGCTCCAAACCCATATCACGCCCGTCCAAATGGCCGGCCGGCCGGCCTGGTTTCGGGTGCTCTTCTGTGGAGGTAGGGTCTATCCCTTCTGGTGGGATATGGCGACACATGTCTATGTGCCGGTCAGAGAGGAAGACGATAGGCGATTCGGTCTAGAGCCGGTCGCGTCCACGACTCTGACCATCGCCCGGATCTGCGGCCTGGACCTTTTCTCCACAGAGATAGCCTTGACCGCGTCCGGCCTCTTCGTGGTCGTGGATTACGTCAACAACCCGATCGATCTGCGGCCTCAATCTGCGGCCAGTGACGGTGTGCCCGACGAGATCGTGCGTGACATCGCCGCTAGGCTGGCCGACTTCGTGCTTCAGCATCGTCTAGGAAAGGCCCCGGCTGAAGGCCCATAGGCAATCGATGACGTCCCTATGGCTGAGAGCTGTCCCATCCTGGGGCGAGTCGATGATCCGGTAGTTGAAGAAAGGGCAATTGCCTTCGTACCAGCGGTGGACTAAGGGTTTGCCTTCAGCCTCTCGTTCTTGGGCTTCTTTTTGATTGAGGAGTCCGCCCAAACCACGGAGGTTAACGCCCATTTCCGGGTCGACGCCGAGGATGTATCTCGGGCCGCCGAAACTTGTGACCAGAAGAGAGAAGCCCTTCCTCTGGGCCGATTGGTTCAGGTCACGCCGGGACCATTCCTTGAGGAGGAAGCTCGTGGGATTCCGGACGATCAGGCCGTCCACCCGCCGTCGTCCTGTTTGGTCCGAGAGGGGAAGGTCCACGACGATTTTTTCCGCCCGGCCAAGGTCATCGAGGTATTGAAAATAATCGTTCTCGACCTTGCGCATCGCCCGCTCGTAGCGGTCGATCCCCGAGAATAGGCGGCGGTTCTCCTCGATCTCATAGCCTTCTTCAGATTTGGCATAAAGAAAGCGCATGAATCTCAGGCCCTCGGCCAGGCGTTCTCGGTTGATCTCGGCCTCCTCTTTCCTAACCCCGGAGAAGAGGGCGCGCAGGATGGAATAGGGTGTTGACGACAGTTCGATCTCTTTGGGTAGGGATGCCGAATCGACCATCCGTGTGTAGCGGGCGATCCTTTCAAGCGAAGGGTCGATCCTCCGCGTCTCCAGGAGTTTTAGGGTCATGAAGATCGAGGCGAGAGAGTCGAAATCAGGCAACCGATGGGTGATGACGCGGAGGGGAGGTAAGGAGCCCTCCTGCGCGGACGCTCGAAACAAGCGGAGATGGTCGAGGACGAGCTCCGGATGCTTTAAGATTAGAGAAGCCGTACATTCGGGTTCGGCTTCCGGATGGTGGTGGTCGATGACTCCGGGGACCGTTTTCATGCCCACGTCCAAGACGATCGTCGCCGGCTGCGGCTCGAACCGTTCTCCGTATGGGACGAACTCATAGATGATGTCCATTCTCTTCAACCCATCAATCGCCTGTGGTCTCTTTGACTATCGTGGTCCTCCAGAAAACGGACGATCCTGGCGCTTCCGGAAGGAAATGGATAGCTCTTCATTGCCCTGACAGACACCCAGCGATGGCTCCCTCTCTTGAGTTTGGGTGGGGCGGTGAGCTCGGATTCGAAGGCAAAAAGCGTCACTTGGAACCGGGTGTAGGAATGGCGGACCCTGAGGAGCTGCCGCCCAATTTTCACTTCTGCGGCGAGCTCTTCTTGGAGTTCCCGGTGCAGAGCGCCGCGAAGGGTTTCTCCCCTTTCCCTCTTTCCGCCCGGGAATTCCCAGAGACCGGCCAACAGGCCTTGGGGAGGTCTCTTCTGGATCAGGTAGCGCCTTCCGTCCCTGATGATGCCCACGACGGTCTCGATCTTCTGGCCATTCCTCCTGTTGGGAGTGGGAATGACTTCCTGCTCGCCCCGCTCAAAGGCCAGACAGAATCGCTGGACCGGACAGAGAAGGCAGCTCGGGTTCCTGGGCCTGCAGACCAGCGCTCCGAGTTCCATCATGGCCTGATTGAAATCGCCGCTGTTTCGCTCCGGGAAGATGGCCTTGATCCATGGGAGGAGGATTTTGTCAATCTGCGGGCTGAGCTTGCTGTGAATCCCGGCTAGCCGCATCACGACCCGCCGGACATTGGCGTCCAGAACGGGAAAGGGCTGTCCGTAGGCAATGCTGAGAACGGCCGCCGTAATGTAGGGACCAAAGCCGGGAAGAGCGATGAGATCTCCGTAGCTGTCCGGGACAATACAGCCGTTCTCCCGGCACATCATCCGGGCCGCTCGATACAAGTTTCTGGCGCGCTGGTAGTATCCGAGTCCTGCCCAGGCTTTAAGGACCTTTTGACTTGAAGCCTGGGCCAGGGCTTGCATGTTGGGAAAGAGGTTGAGCCATTTTTCATAATAGGGGAGCACGGTGGAGGTCGTGGTCTGCTGGAGCATGACCTCTGAAATCCAGATCTTGTAAGGATCTTTGGTCTTTCGCCAGGGGAGCTTTCGATGATGGACTCTATACCAACGGAGGAGCGCTTTTCTCAACGCTCCATCCTCTTCTTTTCTATGCATCTCTATCTTTCAAGAGCCGGCCGGCCCAAACGTCGTCCCCTCCCATCCAGTTGCAGTGCAGCGTCAACCCCCAGCTGGGTGCGCCGCCAGATGAAGATTGGGCTTACTGTTTGACTTCTTTTTTCTTTTCAGGAGCGGCCGGCTTCCAGTCCTTGCCTTCTTTGGGGAATTCGGCCAAAAAGGCGGAGTCGACGCGGAACAGGTAATCGAGGTTGGGATTCTTCAGGACGACCTGCTTTTTTTCCGGATCTTCTGTCCCAACCAGGACTCGGAATTCCTTCTCTGTCTCTCCGTCCTTGGTCCAGACGGTCACCTCGGCCTGAGGCGGGGCCAGACCATAGGTTTGGAGCTCGGCCGGCGAGTCGATGAACTCCACCGCCTCCAGGCTCTCTATCTTCCGGAGGAAGGTTTCCACCCGGGAACCGTCCGCTTCCTCTTTGGCGGCTCCTTCAAATTGCCACTTGTTATCCTTGTCTTTGCCGACCGTCAGCGTGAGATCGCCCTTCTTGACGCTGACCTTGCTGGCCTCCCAGCTGTTGAAAACGACGACCTGCTTTTCCCGGAGATCTTCGACCTTCTTTTCGATATCGGTCAGCACCTGTCCTTCGGAGGTGACGATTTTGGTTGAGATCGAAGTCGTCGCATAGACGGTCTCGTCCTGTTTGTGGAGGGAGAATATGACCTCCTGGTTCTTGGCCGGGATGCTCAAAGTGACGGAATAGTCCGGCTCCTTGAGGCCGAATTTCGCAACTTCGGCCTCCTGTTTTTGTTCGGCGACGAACTCCTTGGCCCGCAGGTTGGAGAGTGCCCTGAGCACGTCTTCGACACGACTCTTCTTGGCCAGCGCTTTCACTGGACTGTCCAGGAACCATTCGGCCTCTTTTTTCTGGGCTTGCCAGGAGATATCTTTGGCCTTGAGCTTGATGGACCCGACATCTTCCGGCTCGAACTTAAAGATGTCCTTCTGTCGGAAATCGAACATTTTCTTTTCCAGGTTGCTTTTGAGGAAGCCGGCCAGGAGGACAATCCTTTTGTCGTCTTCCCGCTTGGCGAAGAGCGTGTTGTCGAGGGGATTCTCCATGCCGATAAGAAGCTTTACGGGTTGCGCTTGTCCTTTAAACCAGAGGGTGAGCTCCTTCTTAGGGATCTCGTACTTGGCCGGGTCGCCTCCTTCGGCTTCGATGACGCGCTCGAATTTGAGGCTGGAGAAGTCCTCGGCCAGGCGGCTGACTTCACTGGAATCCGCCTTGGCTTCGAGCGGCTCAATGATCAGCCATTCGCCCTTGTCATCCTTTTTAAAGGTGATGGTCCCGTCCTCATTTTTTAGGGTGATCTTCTCGACGTCCGCCGAAGCCAGGTCGACGAGCTTTTTCCCCTTTTCTTCCGTCTCCTTGCGGGCCTTGCTCCTGGATTCAAAGAGGAGGACGGCCGCAAGGAGGACCGCGAATATGATCAAGAGGATGAGGGTTGTCTTGGGTTTCATAAGGACCTTCTCCTTAGCCAGACGGAAATCCCGAGGATGAGGATGGCGAGGGGGAGGATGACGACCGAGACGAAGAAGATCAACCGGCCCTGGGAGGGCGTGAACTGTACGGTCCGGGGGGATGATGTCTTTGGCTGGATGGAGATTAGGTCGGATTCCTCGGTCAGCCAATTGACGGCGTTGAGGAAGAGGTTCCCGTTGCCGGAAAGGCCATAGTACCTGTTACTGGCAAAATCGGAATCGCCGAAGACGGCCAGTCGGCCCTCCTTCTTGGGCTCTGGGACCGGCATTTCATCCAGACTATTCTCTTCGCTCTTCTTCTC
The DNA here is from genome assembly GCA_017886205.1 of Candidatus Aminicenantota bacterium. Classification (GTDB taxonomy): domain Bacteria; phylum Acidobacteriota; class Aminicenantia; order Aminicenantales; family UBA8522; genus UBA8522. The sequence continues at coordinate 76,561 of JAFNEO010000053.1, forward strand.
ATCTGCCTTTTTCTGTTCGGCGGGCTTCTGCGGCTCGGCCTTTTCACCGACCGCTTCCTGAGTTTCCGCTTTCTTTTCCTCGGGTTTAACCTGGATGGTCGCCACAACGGCCAGGGGGATAGGCCCCTGTTTGTCTTTCTCCTTATCGAAAGTCACCTGCTTCTGGTCGAGTTGTCTTTCCGACCAGGAATTGGGGCTGGTCTTGCCCAGAAGCGACGTCGTGATGCCCTCCGGCTTTGGATCGACCGGTTCGACGGACCGGGCATAAGGGAAGAAAGTCGCGTACCGGAAGTTACGGGTGATCTCGTGGGCTTCATAGTCGGTGATGACCGGCATGAAATAGTCCCCTCCGAAGAGGCGGGAGATCGTATCCACGACGACATCGTTCTCGAGTTTTATGCCGAGCCCGCCGAGGTAGGGGACGAGGCCGGGAGCGACCTCCGGGTCGGCCATGAAGAAAACGCGTCCGCCCTTGTAGATGTAGCCCTGGATGGTCTCGAGCTCGTTGGGCAGGAGGTCCTTCTGGGGACCGGGGATGACGAGGAGAGCGCAGTCCTGAGGGAAGGTCTCGGAGAGCGCCAGGGTCAACTTTTTAGCTTCGTAGCCAAGCTTCTGGAGCTCGTCCTTGGCGAATGAATAGCCGACCTCCTCGGTCTGCTCGATGCTGTGCTCGCCGTGGCCCTCCAGGAAATAGATGACCTTCTTGCTCTCCCGGGTCGCCTTGATCAGGGCGTTGGTGAGGTCTTCTTCGGTCGAGGTCGTGATCCGGTTCTCCTTGCCGCTCGCCTCCAGGATGGTCGTTCCGTCCTGGGTGATGCCGTAGGCCTTGACAAGGCCGGGGTTTTTATCGGGGTCGATGAACTCGTACTTGATCTTCTTAGAGTAATAACCGTAGTTCTTGAGCAGGTCTTCCAGCTTGGAGCGGCCGTAGTTGCCCTCCCGGAAAAACCCCTTAATCTGGACATCCTTCTTCAAGTTCTTCAGGACCTGGATGGACTGGTCGGAGAGGCTGTGGAGCTTGGCCTCGGTGAAATCGAGCCGGAAGTTGTGCCGAGAAAGAAAAAAATTCAGCAGGACAAGGATAGCCAGGACAAGGACGATGACGAGCAGAAGGTTGCTCGAATAGAGGAAGGACTTGCGGCTGACGCTCCTTTTAAGCGAGGACAAGTTGAGCGCTACGTAGACGGCGATGGCCGCTACCCCGAGTAGGGCCATGACCAGGAAGATGGTCTTTCGGTGCGGCCAGATCTGCATGCCTATTATGGCCAGGACGGCGAGCGCCAGGCCGATGGTGTTGAGGTTTTTCTTGATCGTTTCCATGGCTTATCTCCAACGTCTGGACTGGATCACGGAATGGGTCAGGAAGAGTCCGAAGAAGGCGAAGCTGACGTAATAGACGACATCCTTGGTGTCCAGGATTCCCCGGGTCATGTCGTCGAAGTGCTGGAAGACGGAGAGGTAGTTGAGGACGTCCTTCCACATCCCGGAGGCCGAATAAGCTGCCCAGTTCAGGATCCAGAACAGAAGCAGGGCGCCGAAGGTCAGGATGGCTGAGACGATCTGGTTCTCGGTGAGCGAGGAAAAGAACACTCCCGCTGCGATAAACGCCGCCCCCATGAGTAAAAGCCCGAGATATCCGTTCAAAATTTGGGGCACCTCCGGATTGCCGTAGGCGAAGGTAAACACAGAGAGGAGGCCGGTCAACCCCAGCATCGCGGCCAGGACCACGAGCGCCGCCAGGTACTTGCCCAGGATGATCTGGCCGACGTTGACCGGGGAAGTGAACAGCAGCTCGTCCGTCCCGGTCTTCTTTTCCTCGCTGAAGAGCCTCATGGTCAGCAGGGGAAGCATAAGCAGCAGGATGATGCTCATGTTGTGGAAGAGGGGAGTGTAGACCATCTGGTTGATGTTTATCTGCTGGGCATAGTAGGGATTCTGAGCCATCTGGATCGCCTGGGAATTGAACCACGAGAGAGCGCTATAGAAGAAGAAACCCACCAAGACCAGGAAAACGGCAATGACCACATAGGCGATGGGGGAGGTGAAATAAGTCTTGATCTCTTTTTTGGCGATAGTCCAGATGTTTCTCATGGCTCGCCTCCTCCCGAAACGACGCGCAGATAGAGGTCCTCGATGTTCATGGCCGCTGTCCTCAACTCCAGAAGTCCCCATTCCTTTTCCACCGCCATCCTGGACACATTTTCCCGGAGGTCCTTTCCCGGATTCCATTCGACGGCCAGCTCGCCGTTATGGCGGGTGACTTTCTCGACACCCGGGATGGTCCTCAGGGCCGTCAAAGCGTCCTCGTGTCCTCTCCGGAGTCTGAGAATGACTCTATCCTTCTCGCGGAAAGAAGCCGTCAATTCCTCGAGCGAGCCAGACGCCATCAGGCCACCTTCATTGATGATGACCACACCGTCGCAGGTCTGGGTTACCTCGGCCAGGTGGTGCGTTGAGAGGATGATGGTGTGCTCCCCCTTGAGCGACTTGATCAACTCGCGGATCTCTTTGATCTGGGCCGGGTCGAGGCCGATGGTCGGCTCATCGAGCACCAGGACATCGGGGTTGTGGATAAGGGATTGGGCGATCCCGACCCGCTGCTTAAACCCTCGAGAGATGTTCTTGATGAGCCGGCCTTTGACCGAGGCCAGATTGCTGACCGAGATCGCCCGCTCCAGCGCCGGCTTGCGTTTGGCGGCGGGGACCTGCTTAAGGGCGGCGACAAAGCTCAGATAATCGGAAACGGTCATCTCGGGGTAAAGCGGGACGACCTCAGGCAAATAACCGATTACCCTTTTGACCTCGTTCGGCTGTGCGAAGACGTCGAACCCGGCAACCGTTGCCTTCCCTTCTGTGGCCGGGAGATAGCCGGTCAAGACCCTCATGGTCGTGGTTTTGCCGGCGGCATTGGGCCCCAGAAGCCCCCAGATCTTGCCTTTGGCGACCTTGAAACTGAGGTCGCGCACGGCGATGAGGTCGCCATATTTCTTGGTGAGATGTTCGACTTCGATCATGTGTTGGCCTCCTTTCTGTTATAACGGTCCGCTGAGTCCGTTAGATTCTCCGCTTGGCTCACATCTTTTCGGGCAGTGGGATGCCCATAAGAGAGAGCGCGGTCCTGAGGATCTCACGGATATAGAAAACGGTCATGATCCGGATATTCCTGAGTTCCAGGTCGCCCTCGCCGAGGATGGAGTACAGATGATAATAGGCGTTCGTCTTCTGGCAGAGGTTGAAGGCGAACTTGGCGAGGTGCGAGAACTCCAGCGAATAGGCCGAGTGCAGGACATGTTCTTCGAACTGGGCCGCGTAGAGGATGAGGTCCCAAAAATCGTGGCCCTCGTTTTCCGGAAGCCGATCCAAGAGGATGGGGACTTCCCGGAGGAGTTTTTCCAGCTCGGCGTTCCCGAACCCGGCCCGGTCCGAGAGCTTCCGGAAGATGCTGTTCAACCTGACGAACGTGTACTGGAGGTAGGGACCCGTCTCTCCCTCGAAGCTGAGGGCCTCTTCGAAGTCGAAGACGATCAGGGAGTTCCGGGCGAACTTGAGCATGAAATAGCGGAGCGCACCGCAGGCGATCGCGCGGGAGATTGAAGCTCGGAGGTCTGCAGAGAGCTCGGGGTTGCGTCTTTCGACCTCGGCCAGGGCCTTGGCCTCGAGTCGGTCAAGCAGGTCGTCGGCCTTGACTCCCAGGCCTTTTCGTCCTGAGACTTCGAGGAAGCTGCGGTCTTTCTCGCTTTCAGAGACCTTGTAGTTGAGTTCCTTCAGGCTCCGTGGCGAAAGGGCGACCATCTCGTAAGAGAAATGGATGGAATTGGCCGCCTGGACCTCATAACCCAGAACTCTCAGCCCCTGGGCGACGATCTTTTGGAGATAGGCCTGGCGAGAGTCGATGACGTTATAGACCCGGCTGGCACTCCCGAAAGCCGGGGCCTCCGGCGCGGGATTCGTCGTCGTGATCCAAAGAGTTTTAACTCCCTCCTGTTCGAACGGCTCGTAGAAGAAGTCGCGGCCAAGCAGGCCGAACTTCCAGAGCTGGTAGGCGATGTCTTTCCCGACATAGGTCACCGTTCCGTCCGAGCGAACGATGATCTTCTCTTTCTCCTCGGCCTCGGCCAGCCTCATCACCCAGCAGCCGGCGTTCTCGCCCTCTTTGGACAGATGGATGGCGTCCTTTTCCTTGAGTAGGGCAAACGCTTTTTCCCAGAACTTAAGGCCGAGGATGCTGCTCTCGCAGGGCAAGAGCTCGTAGCCGACATCGATTCTCTTCATGGTGTCGAGATGGGCCCGGAGGATTCGGCGGGAGACGGCACGAGCCATTCCGGCTTCGGGGTCTTGGCCATGTTCGATATGCTTGAGGATTTCGCTCTTGCGCTCCTGGGATTCGGGATGGGCTTCGAGATAGGCGGAGGTCCGGGCATAGAGGTCCCAGCAGTAATAGTCGAACTTCTGGCCGCCGGATTCGAGGTCGGCCAGCGTTTTTCTCTCCAGGTCCATGAGGCCGAAAACGACATCCACCACCTGGACCCCGGTGTCATCGATATAGTTTTGAACCTCGACCTTTTCGCCCTTATATCTCAGACAGCGGGCCAGCGTATCGCCCAGACAGGCGTTGCGGAGATGACCGATGTGTGCGGCCTTGTTCGGGTTGATGTTGGTGTGCTCGATGATGATCTTGTCGTGCTCCGGAGAAAGGGAGGTTCGGCCGAGCGAATGCAGCGCCGTCCGGAAGAACGCATTTCGGTCGAGGAAGAGGTTGATGTAGCCGGGCCCGGCGACTTCGGCTTTCTTTACTCCCTCAAGGCCGGAAAACAAAGGAAGCAGGTCCTGGGCGACCTGCCGGGGATTGGCCTTGAGCTTCTTGGCCAGCTTGAAGGGAAAGGGCAGGCTCAGGTCCCCAAAGCTCTGCTGGGGGGTAGTGGTGATCTCGATCTCGGCCTCTTCCAGGTCGTATTTCTCCCTGACCCTGGCCAAAATGTCTTTTTTCAGCGCGTCTTTGAGTTTGATCATCGGAGTCCCCAATTATAACAAAATTTCGTCATTCGACAAGTGACCCGGCTTGCGAAGCCGGTTGGATTGTGATAATTAGATAGTCTTTCCTAGCGAGGTGAACGTCTATGAAAAAAACGCGCTTCTATGAATGCCATAAGGCGCTGGGCGGCCGGATGATCGAATTCTTCAGCTGGGAGATGCCGGTCGAGTTCAAAGGGATCATCGAGGAGCATATGGCCGTCCGCACCGCGGCCGGACTCTTCGACGTTAGCCACATGGGCGAGATCATGGTCCGGGGCAAAGATGCGCTGGCCTTTATCCAGCATCTGACTCCGAACGACGCCGGCCGGCTGGCCCTCAATCAAGCCCAATACACGGCCCTGACGACGCCGCAGGGGACTTTTGTAGACGACATGCTGGTCTACTGCCTCTCGCTCGAGGAATACCTCCTGGTCGTCAACGCCGCCAATACAGACAAGGACTTCGGCTGGGTTGCCGCCCATCAGGCCGGGTTCGCTGTCTCGGTCGAGAACGTCAGCGACGGATATTCGCAGCTCGCACTCCAGGGTCCCAAGGCCCAGGAGATACTCCAAACCCTGACCAGCATCAACCTGGCTGGGATGAAATCGTTTTGGGCGGAGCACGGAAAGGTGGCCGGCATCGATGCTTTGGTCTCGCGGACAGGCTACACTGGAGAAGACGGGTTCGAGATCTACACGACTTCGGCGCAACCCGCCGCCATCCTGGAAGAGATTATGAAGGTCGGACAGCCTTTCGGCCTTCTTCCCATCGGACTCGGCGCCCGTGATACTCTTCGGCTCGAGGCCAAATTGATGCTCTACGGGAACGATATCGACGACACGACGACAGTGCTCGAGGCCGACCTCAAGTGGATCATCAAATTCAAGAAGGGCGATTTTTTGGGACGTGATGTCCTGGAAAAGCAGCTCACCGAAGGGATCAAGCGGAAGATCGTGGGTTTCGAGCTCATCGAGAAGGGCATCCCGCGGCCCCATTACCCGGTCTTTGCGGCTGGACAGAAGGCAGGCCAGGTGTGCTCAGGGACCTTCTCGCCATTCCTTAAGAAAAGCATCGGCCTTGTCTATCTTCCAGTTGAGCTCACCGGGATCGGTACCGAAGTCGAAGTTGGCATCAGGGACAGACAGGTGAAGGCGAAGGTGGTTTCCACCCCGTTCTATAAACGGGGCGGAAAATAGCTGTGTTCGCGGGTTGCAATCGCAGCTTTTGCAGCCGCAAGCCCTGTCATCACGATATTCGCCTGTGCAAAAAGAGAGAGGCTGGCCGGAGGATATCGCTCCCCGGGAATTCACTACCACAAAGGCCCAGTTTAATGTAAAATAGACAGCCCCAACCTTGGAGTTGCCCAAGCCGGGGGGTGGCTATTTTCGGCTTCCGCAGCCATATTATAAGAGAGGAGGCAGACGATGTATCCAAAAGAATATCGCTTCACCAAGGATCATGAATGGGTCAAGGTTGAAGGGGACACGGCCACCATCGGAATCACCGATTTTGCCCAGAAACAGCTGGGGGATGTCGTCTATGTCGAGCTTCCCGCCGTCGGGAAGACCCTCGACGTCCACCAGACTATCGGTGTCGTCGAATCGGTCAAGGCCGTCTCCGACGTCTATTCACCTTTATCCGGAGAGGTCATCGCCATCAACGAGGACCTCAACAATTCCCCCGAAACGCTCAACCATGACCCCCACGGCAAGGGCTGGATCATCCGCCTGCGCCTCAAGAACAAGTCGGATTTGGACCAGTTGATGACGGTCGGCGACTACGAGAAATTCCTGGAGGGGCCGGCCTCATGAGCTATATCTCGCTCAGCGATCAGGACAAGAAGGAGATGCTGGACCGGATCGGTGTCTCCTCACTGGACGACCTCTTCTGCTGCATTCCCGATGAAATCCGGCTGAAAAGGGAGCTCCGCCTTCCGCCGCCGCTCACCGAGCCCGAGCTCGTCCGCCATTTTGAAACCATCGGCGGCAAGAACAAGGAGCATATCCATCTCTCTTTCCTTGGCGCCGGCGCCTACCGTCATCACATCCCCTCGATCGTGGACTATCTGAGCTCGAGAGGAGAGTTCATCAGCCCTTATACGCCCTATCAACCCGAAGTCAGCCAAGGGACTCTCCAGGTCATCTTCGAATACCAGACGCTCGTCTGTCAGCTGACGGGCTTGGAGATTTCCAATGCCTCCCTGTATGAAGGGGCTTCAGCGGCCGCCGAAGCGGTTCTCATGGCCGAGCGGATCAAGGGCCGGTCGAGAATACAGGTCGCCGGATCCGTCCACCCTCAGTACCGGGAAGTTATCCGCACGTATGTCAAGAACCTGGCTATCCAGGTTGAGGAGGTGGGGTACGACGATAAAGGACAGGTCGATATCGAGAGCCTGAAGCGGCAGATCGACAACGGGACCAGCGCTGTAGTCTGCCAGTCGCCCAACTTCCTGGGTGTCGTTGAAAACCTGGATCGACTCTCCGAGGTCGCTCACCAAAACCAGGCGCTTTTTGTCGCGGTCGTGGCCGAGGCTGCATCCCTTGGTTTACTCCAGCCGCCGGGCGCCGCCGGAGCCGATATCGTGGCCGGAGAAGGACAGTCCCTAGGGCTTCCCTTGAGCTTTGGCGGTCCCTATCTCGGGTTCATGGCCTGCCGCAAGGAATTCCTCCGCCAGTTTCCCGGGCGCATTGCCGGCGAGACCAAAGACGTCGAGGGAAAAAGAGGTTTTGTCCTCACCCTCTCAACACGAGAGCAGCATATCCGTCGAGAGAAGGCCACCTCCAACATATGCACAAACCAGGCCTGGTGCGCGCTCCGGGCGACGATTTTCCTGGAAACTCTGGGCCAGGAGGGGATGCGCGAGCTGGCCTATCAGAATTTCCAGAAAGCCAACTATGCCCTGGGCAGCCTCAGTGCCATAAAGGGTGTCAAAAGGAAGTTCGGGGGGCCCGTTTTCAACGAGTTTGTCCTAGAATTCGAGGGCGGCTATAAGAAGGTCGCGGACCATCTCCTGAGCAACGGAGTCCTCGGCGGGCTGGATCTCGGGCCTTTTTATCCGGCGCTCAAGGACTGCGCGTTGTTCTGCGTGACCGAAGTCCACAGCAAGGCTGACATCGACCGGCTGGCCGGCCTGGTCGAGGAGGTCGTCCGATGAGCCGCGAACCCTTGATCTTCGAGATCAGTGCCGCGACGAAAAAAGGCTTCGCCCTTCCCCAACTGGATGTGCCGGAAAAAAAGGACGCCTTGGCAGGTCTTCCTGTCCGCGCCGCTATGCCCGGTTTCCCGCAGGTTTCCGAGGTCGAAGTCGTCCGCCATTTCACGCGACTGTCACAGGCGAATTTCTGTATCGATACTTCTTTCTATCCGCTCGGCTCCTGCACCATGAAGTACAATCCCAAGATCAATGAGAGGATCGCCGCCCTGCCGGATTTTCAGGGCTCCCATCCCTATGCACCACAGGACCTGATCCAGGGGAACCTCGAGGTCCTGAAGACCCTGGAGGATTGCCTGACCGAGATCACCGGCATGGATGCCATTACGCTGCAGCCGAGCGCCGGGGCGCATGGGGAGCTGGTGGGGATGATGCTCATCCGCGCTTGTCTCGAGGACCGCGGCGATCCCCGGCAGATCGTCCTCATACCCGATTCGGCCCACGGGACCAACCCGTCGAGCGCTCATACCTGCGGCTACAGGGTCCGGGAGGTCAAGTCGAACTCGAATGGGACAATCGACCTGGACGCGCTCAGCCGGGAGATGACCGGAGAGGCAGCCGCGTTGATGGTCACCAACCCGAACACGCTGGGTGTCTTTGAGTGGGATATTCTGAAGATTTGCGAGATCGTCCATGCCAAAGGGGGCCTTGTCTACATGGACGGCGCCAACATGAATGCCCTGGTCGGGAAGTTCCGGCCAGGGGACATGGGCATAGACGTCATCCACCTCAACCTTCACAAAACCTTCTCTACTCCACACGGGGGAGGCGGCCCGGGGTCCGGACCCGTCGGAGTCAAAAAGCACCTCGAGCCGTTTCTGCCGGTACCGATCGTGGAAAGAGGGGCGGCCGGCTACAGGCTGGACTTCAGTCGCCCCAAGAGCATCGGTCGGGTCCGAAGCTTCTATGGGAATTTTCTGGTCATGCTCAAGGCACTGGCCTACATCCATTCTCTAGGCGCCGCCGGGTTGAAGGAGGTGGCGGAGATCGCTGTCCTCAATTCCAACTACATTCGCAAGAGTCTGGAGGGCGTCTATCATCTCAAATATGCCTCGCCCACGCTCCACGAATGTGTCTTCTCGGACAAGTTGCAGAAAGAGCGCGGAATCCTGAACATCGACATCGCCAAACGGCTGATCGACTACGGTATCCATCCGCCAACGATGTCCTTTCCGCTGATCGTCCCTGGCGCCTTGATGATTGAGCCCACCGAGACGGAGAGCCGGCGCGACCTCGACCAGTTCATCGAAGCGATGAAGGCGATCGCCCGGGAGGCCGTCGAGACGCCCGAGGTCCTCAAGTCCGCGCCTCATGTTGCTCCGGTGAGGCGATTGGACGAGACCGCGGCCGCCCGCAATCCGGTGCTCAGATGGGAGGGGCCGAAAGAGTAAGACGATGTCGCTCCAAAACCTGATCATGAACTTGCAGAAATATTGGTCCGATCAGGGATGCTATCTGGCCCAGCCGTACGACCTGGAGGTGGGTGCGGGAACCATGACGCCGGATACTTTCTTCCGCGTCCTCGACCGCAGGCCCTGGCGGGTGAGCTATGTCCAGCCGTCGCGCCGGCCGAATGACGGCCGGTTCGGCGAGAACCCGCATCGCGTCCAGAAACACCACCAGTATCAGGTCATCATCAAGCCATCCCCCTCGGATATCCAGAAGATCTACATCGACAGCCTGGTCAACCTGGGGATCGACCTCTCTGTGCATGACCTTCGATTTGACGAGGATGACTGGGAGTCGCCGACCATCGGGGCCTGGGGGGTTGGCTGGCAGGTCGTCCTTGACGGACTCGAGATCACCCAGTTTACCTACTTCCAACAGGCCGGAGGAGTTGAGCTCTTTCCCGTCCCCGTCGAGATCACCTATGGGCTGGAGCGGCTGGAGATGTTCCTCGAGGGAAAGGACAACATGTTTGACCTCGACTGGTCCGGGGATGTTTCATATCGGGATTTGAGGCTGCGAGAAGAAAAGGAGTTCTCCGAGTACAATTTCAACCTCGCCGATATCGACAGGCTCCGGAAATCGTTTGCCCTGGCCGAGGCCGAAGCGACAATGCTCATAGACAAAGGCCTCCTGCTCCCGGCTTATGACATGTGCCTCAAATGCTCCCACCTGTTCAACCTCCTGGACGCCCGGGGCGCAGTGAGCGTCACCGAGCGGGTCAAAACGATCGGCCAGATCAGGAGCCTGGTCGTCCGGATCGCCCAGAAGTATTGCGCCGAGCAGGGGAGGACGTGATGGAATTCCTCCTCGAGATCAACACCGAAGAGATGCCGGCCTCCCATATTAAAGCGGGCCTGTTCCAGCTCAAGGGGAAAATCGAGAAAGAACTCCAGGCCAACCATATCACGTGTCTCTCTCTTGAAACCTACGGAACCTGTCGGCGGCTGGTAGTTGTCGGCGACTTTGCCCCCCAGCAGGAGGATAGGGAGGAGGTCATCATCGGTCCGCCCAAAGCCGTGGCCTTCGCCGCCGACGGCTCGCCCGCCCAGGCGGCCCTTGGCTTTGCCAGGTCACAACACACCGAGGTCGGTAGGCTCCTGGTTATCCCGACTCCGCGGGGAGAATATGTCGGTCTGAAGAAGATCACGAAAGGCCGGCCGACGGACGGGATACTGTGCGGGGCGCTCCCCGGCATCATCACCTCCCTCTCCTTTCCGAAGATGATGAAATGGGACGAGGTCAACCTTCGGTTTTCGCGGCCGATCAAGAGAATCCTCTGCCTCTGGGGCGGAAAGGTTCTGACCTTCTCAATCGAGGGCCTCAAAACCAATGGGCTGACGTCGGGCCACAAGCTCCACTCTCCCCAGCCGTTTAAGGTAATTTCCTTCCGCGAATACAGGGCCGGTCTGAAGAAAAACAAGGTCATCCTCTCGGCGGAAGAGAGAAAGTCCATGATCCTCACTCAGATCGAGAAACGCCTGGCGCCGCTCGAGGCGCAGCTCTATCCGGACGAGGAACTCCTCGAAAAGCTGACCTATGACGTTGAATATCCCTATGTCTTTCTGGGGGAATTCCCCCAAGAATACCTCCGTCTTCCCCTGGAGGTGCTCAGTGTGGCCATGAGAGAGGGTCAGAAGCTCTTTTCGGTAATCAGGGAAGGCCGGCAGCTGCCCTTCTTTCTGGGAGTCGCCGACGCCCTGAGAGACCGAAAATCGCTGATCCGCAGGGGTAATGAGCGTGTCCTCAGGGCGAGGCTCGAAGATGCCCGGTTTTTCTGGGAGCAGGACCTCAAGGTCCCCCTGGCCCAGAGGGCGGCGGGGCTGAGACAGGTCATGTTTCAGGAAAAGCTGGGCCATTATGAAGATAAGTCTGCGCGCCTTAAGCAGCTCGTTGCCTACCTCTGCGACAGGCTCGATGAGAAGAAGCTTAAGAAAGACGCTGTCCAGGCGGCCGAGTTATGTAAAGTGGACCTGCTCACTGAGATGGTCCGGGAGTTTCCCTCTCTTCAGGGAAAGGTGGGCGGGCTCTATGCCAGGGAAGAGGGATATCCTTCGACAGTCTCCCAGGCCATCTATGAGCATTACCAGCCGGCCGGTCTCGAAGATCTTCCGCCGTCTTCACACGCGGGTGCGCTCCTCTCCCTCGCCGACAGGGTCGATTCCATCGTCGGGGTCGTCGGAATCGGCGTCCAGGTCACGGGCTCTAGCGATCCGTTCGGCCTGCGTCGGCATGCCGGCGGGATCTGCAGGATCGTGCTGGACAGGAAGCTTCTCCTCTCATTCGACCATCTCCTGGAGAAGGCGTTCTCCGCCTATGGTGACGGCCTGGAAAAATCGAAAAAGGAGATTATCGAGTACTGTCGGGCATTCCTTGGCCAGCGGCTCCGGTTTATCTATGAAGGCCAGGGGTATCGCTATGACCTGGTCGAAGCCGCGCTCGGCGCGGGGTTGGATCCGATCTACTTTTCTTATCTCCGGCTCATGGCCCTCGCTTCTCTCCAGAAAAGCCCGCATTTCGAGCCGTTTATCCTGATGGCCAAGCGGGTCAACAACATCCTCCGGGGGTTGCCGCCCTATGCCGTAAATCCCGACCTGTTTGCGGAGAAAGAGGAGCAGGAGCTTTGGTCATCATTCTCCATCATCAGGGACAACGCACTTCCTTTGATAGCGGCCGGGGAATTCGTCAAAGCCCAGAACATGATCTTCAAGCTGGAGGCTCCTCTGAGCGCTTTCTTCGATCAGGTCCTGGTCATGGCTGAGGACAGGCGGGTCAGGCAGAACCGGCTGGCTCTGCTTCAGGCGATCAGCGGTCTCCTCCTCGAGATGGCGGACTTCTCTCAGGTTGTTGTCGAGGGGGAGAAAAAAGAGAGAGCGTCCTAGATCTGGAACTCGTCCTCATCCGGGCCGGAAGGCTCCTCGCCCGGTTTCGCTTTGTCGGCGAATTTCTGTTCGAGAGCCATGATCTTGACCATGGCCTGAGGCAGGTTCTGGTCTTTGTCCATCCCATAGGGATTGAATTGCACCCCGACCTGGAATTGATAACTCTTCCCTTCGCTGGGGGACGACCATTTGACGACGCCCTTCATGCTGAAAGGAATGCGCTCTCCGGGGACGGAGATCCGCAGCGTAACCTCGGTGTCGGGCTTGAGCACTTTCTGGGTGAGAAAGCGGATACCGCCCCGGCTGATGTCCAGGACGGGGCAGAACTCCTCCATGAAACCCGGCCTTGGGAGGAGCGACTTTCTCTGGTAATTGACGGTGGCACCGGGGATCTTGAAGCGGATGCAGGTCCGTTTTTCGATCTCGTTTTCGCCCATTGATGCCCTCTTCTTTCGAGACTCACCATTCTTATATAACAAATCGAGCCAAAAAGTCAAAATATTCTTCCAGTTACGGTTACAGAATCAGTTTGGCGTTGACAAAGAATCCGGTTTTTTCTTAGAATCGGTTACCAGGCTGGGGAATCGACAAATCACATAAAGATGTTCCCTCAGTCGAATTCACTGGATTATTGAAAGGAGGAATATGCTTAGCCGACGCCATTTGAGTATCAGGGTTCATTGTAAAGTTATTTTCGGGCTTCTGCTCCTAGCGGGTCTCTCTTTATCCGGAGGGCTTCTGGGCCAGAAAGCGACCAAGCCGTTGCGGGTTCAGTCCACCGACCCGGCCCTACGGCTCAATGGCTTTGAAACCTATCTGGATATGGTCAAAGGATCGCCGTTCAAAGCCTTGAATTGGAGCCATATCGGTCCGACCAACGTCAGCGGGCGGTGTACGGATATCGCCGTAGTTTCGCCCAGAGGCAAGAGCTATACGATCTACGTGGCCACGGCGTCGGGGGGCGTATGGAAGACAGTCAACGAGGGAACCACATGGGAACCGGTTTTTGAGAGGGCGGCCTCGACGGCCATCGGAGATATCGCCATCGCACCGACCAACCCCGATACCCTTTGGGTCGGAACCGGCGAAGCCAACATCTTCCGCAGTTCACAGGCGGGATGCGGGATCTACAAATCTACAGACGGCGGGAAAACTTGGGCGCATATGGGACTCGCGGACACCTACACCATCGCCCGGATCATCGTCCATCCCCAGAATCCGGATGTCGTCTATGTGGCCGGGTCCGGCCACGAGTGGACGGATAACGCCGAACGCGGCGTTTTTAAAACCGTCGACGGCGGGAAAACCTGGGAGAAAGTCCTGTTCGTCAACGAGCGGACGGGCGCGATTGATTTGGTTATGGACCCTTCGGACAACAATACCCTCTATGCGTCCACCTGGCAGAGAGTGCGGCTCAGATGGAACGACCCGCGCAACTTCCAGGGCTACTCGGCCGGCGGCATCTTTAAAACGGCCGACGGCGGCAAGACCTGGAAGCCCATCAACAGCGGCCTGCCGGATGGGCCATACAGAGGCCGGATCGGAATCGATGTCTGCCTAAAAAAACCCAATGTGCTTTATGCCTTTGTCGATAACTATGAGATCGCGCGCCAGCCGTCTGCAGAGGAGGGAAGAGACTCCTACGGTCGTCCCTCGAGCGGTATCATAAAGGGCGCGACCCTTTTTCGTTCGGACGACAAGGGCGAGACCTGGACGCTGGTCTGCCCGACTACCGACGAGATGAAAAAATACATGGAGCGCCACTCCGGGACCTACGGCTGGGTCTTCGGCCAGGTCCGGGTCGACCCTAATGACGAGAACACCGTCTATACGATGGGCCTGGCGCTGAACATCTCCCATGAAGGCGGCAAGACGTTCAAGGGGACCTATGGCACTCACGTGGATCATCATGGCCTCTGGATCGACCCGGATAACTCCAATTATCTGGTCAACGTCAACGATGGGGGACTCGGCATCTCCTATGATGGTGGAAAGACTTGGCGTGGTTTCACGGATAACCTCCCGGTCTGTCAGTTCTTCAACATCGCCTATGATATGGCAACCCCCTTCCGCGTCTACGGGTCGATGCAGGACCATGGGAGTTATCGCGGACAAGTCCTCCAGAAGAAGGACAGAAGGACCGGGAAGGTCCTGGAAGGCTACCAAGCCGTAGCCTTTGAACAGGCACCGGGCGGAGAAGGCTGCAGCCACGCCGTCGACCCGGCCAATCCCGACATCGTCTACTCAGCCGAGTTCTACGGCCGGATCACGCGGTCGGATATGAGATTACCGGAGCGGGAGCGGACCAAGAATTTGCTTCCCGCCACCTATCCGGACGAGCCGCCCCTCCGCGGCCAGTGGGTGGCGCCGTTCATCGTTTCGCCGCACAACAACGAGACGATCTATCACGGCACACAGTACCTCTTCCGGTCGTTCAATAGAGGCGATGTCTGGGAGCGGGTCAGCCCCGACTTGACCTACAATACGGCCGCCGAGATGGGCGACATCTCCTATCATACGCTCTTCGCCATTTCCGAATCCCCGCTACGGGCCGGGTTGATCTACGCCGGAACGGACGACGGCAAGGTCCAGGTTACCCGCGACGGTGGCAAGACCTGGAGCGAAATCATGTCCGGTCTCCCGTACCAAAAATGGGTTTCGCGCATCGTCGCCTCGGCTTTTGAGTTGGGGACGGTCTACATGACCCAGAACGGCAAGCGTGATGACGATTTCACTCCCTATGTTTGGAAATCGACCGATTTCGGAAAGACGTGGGTCAGCATCGCCGGAAACATCCCCTTCGGTCCTGTGAACGTGATCCGTGAGGATCCCGTCGACAAGAATATCCTTTATGTAGGGACCGACGGAGGTGTTTATGTAACCAAGGACGGGGGTAAGGCCTGGAACGTCTTGGGTGGCAACCTTCCGATGGCCTACGTGCTTGACCTTATTATCCACCCCCGAGACAACATCATCGTCATCGCTACACACGGCCGCGGCATGTGGGCGATCGACGTAGAACCTATTAACGAGAAGTCCAAGCGACGGCCCTGGTGGTGGGAGGATTAAAACGGACAGCTTTTGTCGAACAGCCTGACAGCCGCTTTCTTGCTTCTAGGTGTCGCCCCGAACCACGCCTACCGCAGCGTGCCTTCGTAGTGGGCGGTCAGCTGGCGCTTCCGCACGTCCTCGGGGGTGTAAGAGGGGAGCAGCACCGGAGCCATACGGTCCGTCTTGATCCGGGCCTTCTTCAGTTCATTCTCATAGGCAGTGATGTGCTTGAGGGACAGCTTGTCCAGCTTCACGTGTTTTGTGTATTCCGCCGCGTATTTGCCGGCCCTGCGTCCGAAGACGTTATAGTCGAGGACTGAATTTCCCATCAGCCGGTTCCGGCCGTGAACACCGCCCGATGCTTCGCCGGCGACATACAGGCCGGGGATGTTCGACTCGCACTTGGCGTTGATCTCGACTCCGCCGTTCTGGTAGTGGAGCGAGGGATAGACGAGCATCGGCTCTTTGGTGATGTCGATCTGGTAGCGGATAAACTGCCGGACCATAGCCGGAAAGTTCTTGTAAAGGTAGCCGGCGCCCTGGATGATGTCGATGAGCGGGGAGTCCAGCCAGACACCCCACCGGCCGCTCGGAGTCTGAATCCCATTGTGCCTCTCCAAGCATTCCCGGATAAAGGCGGCGCTCTCGACGTCACGGGGTTCACGCGGAAAGACAAACAGTTCACCGTGCCTATTGAGCGGCTGTCCCCCGGCGCCCCGGATCTTCTCCGTGATAAGGAAGCCGGCGATCTGCTCGGGAAAGCTGGCGCCTGTCGGATGATACTGCACCGAGTCCATGTACATGAGCTTGGCTCCGGCCCGGTAGGCCATGATCAGCCCATCGCCCGTCGCACCGTAGTGGTTCGTTGTGTCGAAACCGCGAATGTGCAGCCGGCCATAGCCGCCCGTAGCGATGATCGTGGCCTTCGCCCTGACCATGAAATATTCTTCAGTTTCCATGTTGTAGAGGACACCGCCGGCGCAGTGTCCTTTTTTGTCCATGATGAGCTCGACCGTGGGCATGAACTCGAGGACGGTGATCTCGTCGGGATGGTTGCGGACTTCGTCCATGAGTGTCCGCATGATTATGGCGCCGGTGTAATCCCGGCAGGAATGCATGCGCTTGCGGGAAGTGCCTCCGCCGTGGAGGACGTACATGGAATGATCGGGATTTTTGTCCCAGACGACACCCAGGTCTTCCAGCCACTTGACCACTTCGGGACCATCCTCGGTCATGGCGCGGACGAGGTCCGGCTTGTTGTCGAAGTGCCCGCCCCCCATCGCATCGAGATAATGACGGGTGGGAGAGTCCTTCGCGGGAACGGCCGCCTGCATCCCTCCCTGCGACATCATCGAGTTGGCGTCGCCCATCCGGAGCTTGGTGGAAATGATGCTCTTGGCGCCGTTCTGCATGGCGATGATGGCCGCGGCGCATCCGGCGCCTCCGCCGCCGACGATCAGGATATCGGTTTCGTAATCGGGTTTGTCGAGGTTGAAGAGCTCCGCTCTGATCCGGCTGTGAGACTCCAGGATATCGGCCACCTCGGTCGTGATTTCTTCGCCCTTATTGGGCCCGATATGGACAACGCGCCGCGATTCTTTCTTGTAATCGGGATGGAACTTGTTCAGGACGTCATCCCGCTCTTCGGCGGTCATCGGCGCAAAAACGGGTTTCCCGGATTTTTCGAGCTCGAGCCTTTTCTGCCGGGTTTCGTCTACCAGCTTCAATGAATCTCTCATATATTCTGGATACATCGGGCTCTCCTTTACTCCGTATCGCGGGCATAGTATCTCTTCTTCAGCACATCCCGCTTCGCACTCATCAGCTCTTTGTATTCCTTGTCGTATTTTTTCTGCTGGATTTCTTTCAACCTGGCCTCGAGCTCGGGGCTCTTGGGGGCCAGATAGCGTCCGTAGAGCCTTCGGCCAAGTATTCCGACGTTGTAATGGACGATCTCGGCCGGACAGCGGATGGCGCAAAGCCCGCAGCTCAGGCAGTCGAAGGAGAGGTCCATGACCTTTTCGATGTCACCCCGGATGGCCGCTTGGATGTAGTCCATGACCTCAAGGCTCTGGGGACAGGCTTTGGTGCAGGTGTTGCAGGCCACGCAGCGGAAAATCTCCGGGTAGAGGACCTGGAAGGCGGCAACGTTGGGCTCAAGCTTCTTGATGTCATAGACCGGCTTTTGGGCGGGAATGACGGGCAGCTGGGACAGCCACATCCCCTCCTGGACGAGGGTCGTGCAGGCCAGACCGGTATAGATCTTGTAATCGCCGGGCAAGCGGTAGACCGTCGCGCAGGCGCCGCAAAACCCCTCCCGGCAGCCCGCCCCGCGCTTGATCTGGTAGCCGGCGTATTCGATGGCGCCCATGATCGTCGCATCGGCGGGGACGCGGTGGGCCTTGCCCATGATATAGACCATGACCATCTCTTTGGGGGGCTCCTGGGGCTTGGTCTTGACCGGCCGAGGCTTAGCCGGTGCCGCCTTCTTCTTGGCGGGTGCTTTTTTGTTGGCCATCATCTCATCTCCTTCTCCATGGTACCGTCTTCTCTCAATACTCTTGCGGGAGTTTCTTGAGGTCCGCCCAGGAATACACGGGGCCGTCCTTGCAGACATAGTGGAAACCGATGTTGCAGCGGCCGCATTTCCCGATCCCGCACTTCATCTTGTTTTCGACGGTGGTGTAGATTTGTTCGTCCTCGAACTTGAGGTCTTTAAGATTCTTGATGACGAATTTGATCATGATCGGCGGTCCGCAGGTAATGGCGATCGTGTTGGCGGGGGAGGGCTTCTTTTCCAGGACGTTGGTCGGCACGAACCCGACGAACTCCTTCCAGTCCGGCTCGGCCACGTCGATCGACAGGTGAACCGGCATCTGACCCTTCAGGTCCGCGAGCTCGTCTTTGAAGACGATGTCCTTGGACGTTCGGGCTCCATAGATCAGGCTGAGAGCTCCGAATTCGCTTTTCCGGAGGAGCGCCGTCTGGACGACCGACCAGAGCGGCGCGAGCCCGATCCCGCCGCCGATGAAGACCAGGTTTTTGCCTTGCCATGCATCCATCGGGAACCCGTTGCCGTAGGGGCCTCTGACCCCGATGAGGTCGCCGACCTCCATATCGTGCAGGGCGGCTGTGACCCGGCCCGTCCGGAGGATGCTGAACTGCAGATAGTCCTTGATGAGCGGGGAAGAGGAGATCGAGATCATCGCTTCCCCTTTGCCGAAGACCGAGAGCATGGCGCACTGCCCGCAGCGGTAGTCGAAGCGGGCGCCGTTCGCGAACTCGGTGCGGAAGGTCTTGATCGCCCGGGCGCCGACGACCTCATCCTTGGTCTGAACGATCTTGGCCAGCTGAGGAGTATAAACATTAAGCTCCATGGTCTCTCACCTTGTCCAGGACTTTGATGATGTCGATCCCGACCGGACACAGCGTGATGCAGCGGCCGCAGCCGACACACATGAACTTGTCATAGACCTGGATGAAATACTGGAATTTATGCAGCAAACGCTGGCGCAGCCGCGAGGCCTTGTCGGGCCGGGGGTTGTGACCAGAGGAATGCATGGTGAAATCAGGGAACTGGCAGGTGTCCCAGGTCCGGACTCTTTGACCCTTGAGTGGGGAGGGGGATTCGACCTCATCGCCGATATCAAAGCAATGACAGGACGGACAAAGATAGGTGCAGATGCCGCAGCGGAGGCAGCTCATCGACTCCTCATCCCAGAGCGGCGAATCGAACATTCCTTTGAGCTTTTGGGCGATTGGCCGGGCGTCCTTGAGCTGGCGTCTGATCTTCTTTTCCGACTCGGCGTGGGCGGCTTTGACTTGTTTCTTGGCCTCAGGCTTCGGCTCCTCGAAGAGCGCCTTGGCGGCGGAGATGAGCTTCTCTCCTTTAGCGGTCATCGACTGGACGTAATACCGGTCGCCGAGGTCGGTCAACAGGAGGTCCAATCCCTCTTCGGAATGCGGCGAACCTTCCACCGACGTGCAGAAGCAGTTTTCTGAGGGAGGGGTGGTGCAGGCGAACCCGACCAGAGTGGTCTGGTCCCTGCGTTTCCAGTAATAGACATCCTTGAATTCGCCTCCGAACACTTCGTCTAGCATCCAGGCGGCCCTGGCCTCGCAAGGCCGGGCTCCGATGATGACTGTGGGTTTGACCTCGGGCAGGACTTCTTTGATCTCCAGGGTTTCCCGGTTACCCGCCAGAGTCTTGGCGAACTCGAGGAAGACCTCCCGCTGGGGGAAAAGGATCTTTTTGGGGGGGAGGGTGGTCTGGAGGACATCGAGACTGACCTCTCCGCCGTCGGCCTCGAAATAGTTCCAGCGGCCCTCCTCATCTTTTCGGGGGATGTAGACCCTCCAGGAGTCCAGCTTCTTGACCCATTGGGGAAAGGACTTTTTGGCGAGTATCTTTTCCATCGTCTTACCTGATGAAATCTTGAGGATCTTCGTCCCGGAAACAGGAGATGAGGGCCGGAAGGGCGGGGTCGAACCCGACCTCGTAGCCGAAGAGCTCTTTGGCCTCCTTCTCCAGCTTCTTGTTCAGAAACCGCAGGGGGATGTCGAGCGGGCAGGCCCTTTCGCATTCGCCGCAGTCGATGCAGCGGCCGGCGAGGTGGATGGCCCGGACGAGGTGGTAGACCAGGTTCTCGGAGGACTCCGCCGACCTCTGGATCCAGTGGATCCGCTGGGCTTTCTCATCCGCCGTCGTATCGGCGGTCACGGCCAGGTTGATGCTGTCCACTACGCACTCATCGCAGTAGCACATCGGGCAGGCCGAGCGGCAGGCGTAGCAGCGGATGCATCTGTCGAGCTGTTCTTTCCAGAAACTCGAGCGATCGGCGGCCGAGAGGGACTCGATCTTTTCCAGGGAGCCGAAGGGCTTGTCTAGAGGCCTCTTGGTTTTCTCACCGCTCAGGAGGTCATAGATCACCGGGAAATTGGCTTTGCACTCAAGGCATCTCTCGGCCAGGAGCTCTTCCGCGGCCATCTCGATCTTCCCGTCCTCGGTGGTGACGACGAAACGGTCCTGGGCGTCGACTTCAACCCTCTTAGCCTTTTTCCCCGCCAGCTTCTTGGCCAGCTTGGCATCATCGACAACGCCCATCTTTTCGCAGGACACGCCCAGGATGTAGACATCACTGCGGTCGATAAACTTTTCCTGCAGGAGGACGACGACGGCCCGGCTGTCGCATCCCTTGACCATGATTCCCACCGGCCGCTTGTCGGGCTGCTTCTGTCTCGCTTTCCGTCTCTTCTCATCGACCAGGAAGCGGACGAGGTTGTGGACGCAGGTGGGGTCCCAGACGAGCTTGTCCACGTCCTCGGGTTTCTTGATGAAGAGGGGAGCGGCCAGCCAGCCATTGCTGCCGGCGCCGTAGCCGATGATGTATTTGACCTTGCCTTCGCGGAGCAGTTTTTTAGCTTCCTCTTTGAGGTCCTCGATCTTAGCCATTAGGGATTTCTCCTCAGCTTGGTTTGAGGCCCGAGGGGTTTCAGTTCCTTGACGAAATCCTTGATGATTTGGGTGAACTTGGTCCCTTCGGCCGCCGAAACCCAGGACATTTGGAACCTCTGAGTTTCGAGGCCGACGTATTCCAGGAGCTTTTTGACGAGGTTCAGCCGACGCCTGGCGTAATAATTCCCCTTGATATAGTGGCAGTCGCCCGGATGACAGCCGGAGACGAGAACCCCGTCGGCGCCCTTGTTGAAGGCCGAGAAAATGTAGAGCGGGGATACGCTGCCGGAGCACATGACTTGGATGGGGACAACGTTGGGAGGGTATTCCATCCGGGAAACGCCGGCCAGGTCGCTCCCGGCCGAGGAACACCATTTGCACAGAAAGGCGACGATCCGCGGTTCGTAATCCTCCGCCATGATTAGCCTCCGAGACACGCGTTGATCATTTCGGCAACCTGCTGCTGAGTCAGGTTTTTGACCTGGATGGCCGAGCGCAGGCAGGTGGCCGTGCAGGTGCCGCAGCCCTCGCAGAGGACCTCGTTGACTTCGACCTTCCCGTCCTTCAGAGTAAGGGCATCATAGGGGCAGACGGCGACACACATCCCGCATCCCGTGCACAGGTTGCTGATAACCTTGGCTACGGTCGGCGAATGGAACAGCCTATCTTGAGAAAGGATGGCCACGGCCTTGGCCGCGGCGCCGCTGGCCTGGGCGACGGCTTCAGGTATATCTTTGGGGGCCTGGGCGGCTCCGGCTAAAAACATCCCCGCTGTCACGCTCTCGACCGGCCGCAACTTGGGATGGGCCTCGGCCAGAAAGCCGTCCTTGTCCAGGGCCAGCTTGAGCTTCTTGGCCAGTTCCTGGGCGCCCGTGGAAGGCCGCATGGCCTGAGCCAGGACGACCATATCGGCGGCGATCTCGATACTCCTGCCGGTTAGGGTGTCGACTCCCCAGACCATGATCTTGCCCTTTTCCTCGAAGACCTTGGAGACCTTGCCGCGGAGGTAGACGACCCCGTCCTCTTCCACTGCCCGCTGGACGAACTCCTCGTATCCCTTGCCGCCCGAGCGGATGTCGATGTAGAAGATGTAGGCCTGGCCGTCGTGGACATGGTGTTTGTAGAGCATGGCATGTTTGGCCGTGTACATGCAGCAGATCTTCGAACAGTAGGCGCAATGGTTCTCGGGGTCGCGCGACCCTGAGCACTGGATGAAGACGACCTCTTTGGGCTCCTTGTGGTCGGACGGCCGCAGGATCTGACCCATGGTGGGGCCGGAGGCCGAGCATAGTCGCTCGAACTGGAGACCGTCGAGGACGTCGGCGTACTTGCCGAACCCGTACTCGGCCATGTTCTCCTTGTCGTAGAGGTCATAGCCGGTGGCCACGATTATGACGCCCACTTCCGCTTCGATGATCTCAGGCTTCTGGTCGAAGTCGATGGCTTTTGGGTTGCAGACGTCGGCGCACTTGCCGCAGGCGATGGTCGTGAACGGGTCGGGACAGTTCTTGTCGTCGAGTGTGTAGGATGCCGGGATGGCCTGAGGGAAGGGGATATAGATCGCCCGCCGTCCGGTCAAACCGAGGTCGAACTCGTTGGGCACAACGATCGGGCAGACCTTGGTGCATTCATCGCAGAGGGTGCATTTTGCCGGGTCGACATAGGTGGGCTTCTTCAGGATCTTGACCTTGAAGTTGCCGACGTAACCGCTGACGTCCTGGACTTCACTGTATGTCATCAGCTTGATCTTGGGGTGCTTGGAAACCTCCACCATCTTTGGCGTCAGGATACATTGCGAGCAGTCCAGGGTGGGGAAAGTTTCCGACAGCTGGATCATGTGGCCCCCGACAGAGGGGTTCCTCTCTACCAATATCACTTCGAACCCGGTGTTGGCGATGTCGAGCGCGGCCTGGAGCCCGGATATACCGCCTCCGACGACGAGGGCCCGCCGGGTCACCGGTACGCTCAGAGCGTCCAAGGACTCGTTCTGGCGGACTTTCTCCACTGCGGACCGCGCAATCTTGGTCGCTTTTTGCGTGGCCTTAGGCTTGTCCTTATGGACCCAGCTGCACTGCTCGCGGATGTTGGCGATTTCGCAGCGGAAGCTGTTGAGACCGGCGCGCTTGGCGGCATTACGGAAGGTCGTCTCGTGGAGGTTGGGCGAGCAGCAGGCGACAACGACGCCGTCCAGCTTTTTCTCCCTGATGGCCTGCTCGATCAGGTTTTGACCCGGATCGGAGCACATATAGACATAGTCCTCGGCGTGAACCACACTGGGGTGCTTGGCTAGCTCCTCGGCGACTTTCTTGACGTCCACCGTGCCGGCAATGTTGATGCCGCAGTGGCAGATAAAGACTCCAGTCCGTTTCATTGTTTTGCCTTTCGCGGCGGATTTTTCTTGATATCAGGCAGCGGCTGATTTTTCAGGGGCTTCAGCTCTTTTTGGGGCTTTTCTTTTTCTTTGGCCAAGAGCTCGACCCCGTAGTCATAGCCTTTCTCGAACGCTCGGATGTTGAGCTCTAAGAATCTCTTGGGGACCAGGCCGGGCAGAGCTTTTTTCATGGCCTCGGGGGAGACCACCCGGCTGATGCCGGTGAAAAACCCGAGCATGACCAGGTTGGCGAAGATGCGGTTCCCCATCTCCTCGGCGAACCGGGTTGAGGGGACGCCGTAGGATTTGATCTGGCCGCGCGCCGGCTTCAGCCGAACTAGGTCCGTATCATAAATCAGGATCCCGTCCGCACGGAGATCCGGCTCGTATTTCTCGTAGGCGTCCTGGGACATGGAGACGAGGATTTCCGGACGCGTGATGTACGGATAGAGGACGCGGTCTTCTGAGATCACGACCTGGGAGCTGCAGGCGCTTCCGCGGGCTTCCGGGCCGAAGCTCTGGGTCATGGTCCCGAATTTATTATCAAAGAGCGAAACGGCCTTGCCGGTGATCAAACCGCAGCGGATGATCCCCTGGCCGCCATAGCCGGAAAAACGGATCTCGTTCATGGTTTCACTCCATAGGGCACGTATTTATCGCCCAGGGTCTTCTGGAGATGAGTGTTCATGCATTCGAGGTAGGTAGGCTTGTCCCTGTCCACGAACTTGCCGACGATGATCTTTCCCTGGAAATCGATGGGCACAGTGCGCGTGTCGGCACCGTGCCTCATCTCGGATTTGTCATAGTAATATTTGAGCAGGTTTAATCCGTCGCCCAGCCTGTTCCGTCGGGCGTAGAGAGTGACGCAGGGTGTGATGACCTCGATAAAGGAGAACCCTCTCTTGACCAGCGCCTCTTGGATGGACTTGGTGACCCGGCGGATATGGAGGGAGGTCCAACGGGCGACATAACTTGCGCCGCAGGCGTCGGCGAGGTAGGCCAGGTTGAATGGGTATTCAAAGTTCCCATAGGGCGCCGTCGAAAGGTTGGCCGTAAGCGGGGTCGTGGGTGCCACCTGACCTCCCGTCATGGCGTAATTGAAATTGTTGACGCAGATGACCAGGATGTCCATATTCCGGCGGGCGGCATGGATGAGATGGTTGCCGCCGATGCCGGCGATATCCCCGTCGCCGCTGAAGACGACCACCTTGAGCTCGGGGTTGGCCAGCTTGAGCCCTGTGGCAAAGGGAATGGCGCGGCCGTGGGTGCTGTGGAACGAATCGAACTTGACGTATCCGGCCACGCGTCCCGTGCATCCGATGCCGGAGACGACAGCGAGCTTGTTGAGGTCGAGCTCGCTCTTCTTCAGCGCCTCGACGAACGAGGTGACCACTGTCCCTATGCCGCAGCCGGGGCACCAGATGTGGGGGATGCGGTCCATCCGGAGGAAATCCTCCATCGGGTTTCTTTCTTCTGGGCGTTCCTCTTCTTTCATCGGGCTGCCTCCTTGATGGCTTTCAGGATGTCGTCGGGATCGTGGACCCAGCCGCCGCAGTGGGGGACGCCGATGGCCGGGGCCCGGCCGAAGGCGCAGCGCTCGACCTCGCGCCGGATCTGTCCCAGGTTGATCTCGGGCACAACAAAGGCCTTGACTTTCTTGGCCAGTTCTTTGATCCGGTCTTCGGGAAAAGGCCAGACCGTGACCAGCCGGAGGGTCCCCACTTTGATGCCGGCTTTGCGGGCCTCCTGGACGGCCTTGACCGAAACACGTGAAGTGATCCCGTAGGAGATGACCACAATCTCGGCGTTGTCGGTCTGGTCCTCCCGGTAGTCGATGATTTTAGGAGCGTTCTTGGTGATTTTATCGACGAGATGGTGGACGCACCAGTCCTGGGCTTCGGCGTTTATCGCCGGGTAGCCGCGCTCATCATGAGTCAGGCCGGTCGTGTGGAAACGGTAGCCGTCGCCCGCCTTGACCATGAAAGGGACCAGGTCTTTGTCGGGCTTGTAGGGGAGGTATTTTTGTCTGGGTCCCACGTACCATTTTCGCTCGACCACTTCGATCTGGTCGGCGGGCGGGATGACCACTTTTTCGTGCATGTGGCCCACACATTCGTCGGTCATGATGAAGACGGGAACCCGGTAGGTCTCCGCCAGATTAAAGGCTTTGATGGTCAGGTCGAAGCACTCCTGCGGTGAATCAGGGGAGAGGGCGATGATCTCATAGTCGCCATGCGAGCCGAATTTGACCTGCAACATGTCCGCCTGCCCGACCAGCGTCGGGAGCCCGGTGGACGGGCCGCCCCTCTGGACGTTGGCGATGACGAGCGGCGTCTCCATCATGGCCGCGAGGCCGATGTTCTCCATCATCAAGGAGAACCCCGGTCCGGAGGTGACCGTCATCGACTTTTGCCCGCCCCAGGAAGCACCGATCAGGGCCGTGATCGAGGCGATTTCGTCCTCCATCTGAATAAAGATTCCCCCGACGAAGGGGATGCGCTCGGCGAAGCGTTCGGCGGTCTCTGTAGAGGGCGTGATCGGATATCCGGCGAAAAATCGGCAACCGGCCGCCAGACTGCCCTCGGCGATGGCGAAGTCGCCGTCGAGGTAGTGAGCTCCGGTCAGGACTCCTTTAGGGTCTGCTTTCAGTTTTCTCACCTTCTTCCTCCTCTTTTTTGAGAGTGACGAATATGGCGAATTCCGGGCAGATGGCTTCGCAGAGCTGGCAATAGATGCACTCTTCCTCTTTTACGACCCGGGGCGCATGGTAGCCTTTTTTGTTGTACTCCTCGGAGAGCTCGAGGACGTCGCGGGGGCAGTACTCGACACAAAAGCCGCAGCCTTTGCATCTCTGCTTGTTGATGTGGATATCGCCCTTTTTTGCCTTGAGATTGCCGAAGTGGATGGTCATGGTTCCCTCAGATCAGTCCCTTCTGCCGCAGGAGCGGTTGGGGGTCGACATAGTGGAGATCAAGACGCAGGGACTCTTCTCCGCAGCCCATGGCGATGGCCAAGAGCTGGGTGAAATAGAGGATCGGGATCTTTTTGAACTCGGAGTACTTCTTGGCCGTTTCCTTCTGCCGGTGGTCGAGGTTGAAGGCGCAGAGCGGACAGCTGACGGAGACGACCTCCGCTCCCCGGCCGCGGGCCGAAGTCAGGATGCTGAATGTCCGGTCGGCGACGGTCTCCGGCTTGTCCACCGTCAGGTAGGCGCCGCAGCACTCCGTCTTATAGGGAAAGTCGACGGGGTTTGCCCCGAGGACGGCCATCAGGTCATCGAGGACGGTCGGGTTCTCCATGTCGTCGAGGCCGATCTCTTTGGGCCGGACAAGTAGGCAGCCGTAATAGCTGGCCACTTTAAGGTTGTGGAGAGGCTTTTTAACCTTCTTGCCGATCGCCTCGAACTTGACGTCCTCCCGGAGCAACTCCAGCAGGTGCCGGACTTTAACGTCTCCCCGGTAGGCGATCTTCTCCTCGTCCATGAACTTGTGGATCTTCTGCAGGCTGTCCGGGTCAGCCTTGATCCTTTCGTTGACCCGTTTGAGGGTGTTGTAACACATCGCGCAGAGGGTCATGACCGAATCCGCCTGCTCTTCCTTCACCCGGATCAGGTTGCGGACTGAAGCCAGATGGTGCATCAGGTCGTCGGTGGTCAGGGAGTAGACGGTCCCGCAGCAGTTCCAGCGCCGGAGCTCTTGGACGTCGACCCCGAGCTCGCGCAGCGCGCAGAGAGCGGAGTCCTCGAAGTTCTTGGCGTTGCTCTTCAGTGTACAACCCGGATAGTAGCTAACTTTCATGGGGATTCATTCTCCGGATGAAGTCGGATGATCGTCGCATTTGGTATGATCAACGAAAATCACGAGGTGAATTTTCGAAAGCTGCTGATCAGAGCGATGGCCGGGACGCTAGCCTTATCCTCGGCGCTGAGCTTGGGAACTTCAACATGATCCTTCCTCTTGCGCAGCAGGACCTGGCGCACGGCCTCCATCACTTCGGCTATCTTTATCCCCTTGGGGCAGCGGACGTTGCAGGTGTAGCACGAGGCACAAATCCAAACCGACTTTGCTTCGAGCAACTCCTCCTTGAAACCGAGCTGGGCATAGCGGATGACCTGGTTGGGAAGGATGTCCATCTCAGCGACTGCCGGACAGCCGGCCGAGCATTTACCGCACTGATAGCAGGCCAGCAGCTTCTGGCCGCTGATCTCCTCGATCTTCCTCACAAAGTCGTCCCTGATCTTCTTCTTGGAGAGGATGGTTCTCATTTTTTCCTTTTCTCTTTCCGGCTTGAAAGGATCGATACCCGATATAAAGATGATATTCTAGGCCAAAATGACCCTTCAGTAAATCACAATTTTTTTTTCCTGTCAAGAAATCGAAGTCGGAGAACGCTCGCCGAAAAAGACGATGATATCATGGATGTCTTCTTGGGCAAATCGGCTCTGGAAATAGTCTTGGCTGACCTCCAGCGGGTAGTGGTCGAAGCCGGCCCGGACGACCTTCAGACGGTCGATCTTTTTCTCGAAGAGCTCCAGCAAAGGGCCGTTTTTAATGGTCCTGTCGAAATGACTGAGGATGAGGACATAGGGCAGGTTTTGGAAGCGGCAGGGTTGACGGTGGGTAAGGATGATGCGAGCGGTTTCAAAAAAAGTCCGCCCCTCCATCTCGTTCAAGAGAGTTTCGATTCGGTCGGCCGGATAATCGCTGTACCAGTGAAAGACCCGGTGAAACAAACGATGATTCCAGATCTTCAAGGGCAGGTCGAAAGCGAGGGTCAATCGAACAAGAAAAGAGTAGGTGGACTTCTTGACCAGACCTAAGTTGAGCCAACGAGAGTCCAGGAAGGGCGTGATGGCCACCACTCCCTTGCATCGTTCGCCAGGGTCCAGGTGGCTGATGACGGCGAACCCGAAAGAGATGCCGCCCAGGAGATAGCTGTTCAGGTCCAGGTCATCGATCCGGCGCCGAACATAGGCCGCGTAGTTCTCAAGAGTGACCTCGGAAAGCGGCGGGATATCACGGACGAACCCGGGGAGGTCGATGAAATGGACGCGGAAGAAGTTGCCCAGGTAATCGATCAGGCCCCGGAGGACCAGGCTGTTCGTTAAGAACGCGTTGACGAGCACCAAGTTCTCTTTGCGAATCGAGGTCACAGGTCGGCTCCAGAAAAGCCCTCTCTTTTAGCACAGCGGGAAAGGGAAGTCAATCTGAGGCCGGACGGTGTTTCGGCCGGGTGAGGAGAAAAAGAAGCCCTATGGCATTGAGGAGGATGACCGAATCGATGACCCGGGACAATCCGGCCAGAGGGATGAGGAGAGAGGACGTCACGAGTGCTCCGATAAAAGACCCGACGAGGTCGAGGCCATAGCCGCGCCCATAGTCCGCACGGACGCGGAGATAAAGCCGATTGGAGACAACAAACAAGCCTCCGCCGAGGATTCCTAAGAAAAACAAGATGAGAAAAGCGAGGACCTCGGGGAGTCTTGCCGGAAGAGCCATCCGGAAAAGACCGAGAAGAAGCATAAACCCGATTTGGATGGCCGCCAGCCATCTGTAAGTCGGGCGGCTGATCCGGGTGCCCAAGAGGGCGCCCAGAAACAGCCCGAGCATGAAGGTGGACAGCAGCAAGGCGATTCGCCCATAGAGAAAGCCATAGAGCGCCTGGAACCAGATGAGGAGGACGATCTCCGCCACGATCGTCGTCAGACCCATTACGGCTAGGGGAAGCAAGCTGTATATGGCCTCTCCTTTTCTAGCGCGCAGGACCGGGAGGAGCAAGACGAAGAGAAAGAGAGGCAGCCCGAGAAGCCAAGACACGGGAACCCTAGAAAAAAAGTGCAGGATCGCTGCCCCGGGTCCCCGAAATTGAGTGCTCCAGAGAGAGGCGTTCAGAAAGAAACTCACTGGGGCAAAGTCCGAATTGAGCCGAGGCGAGCCCGAGGCCAGCATGCCTTCGAGATACCGGACACGCAGCGCATGGAGGCGAGACTGAAGAGACCGGGCCCCGAGGTATCGGGTTGACAAGGCGAGAGAGGCGATCCGGCGGCTGAGCTCTTGGGGGTCAAGCGTCAATGGCGCAGTAGAAGCTAAAAAAATACTCCGATCTCCGGGCACAACCCGAACCTCCGGGAATACTCTGGATAGAGTGTAGTATAGAGAGGAGAGGAACTGCTGGAGCTCCGGGCCGATGACAGTCTCCGAAGAAGGGATGGGAAAGGACAGGATGCCGTCAGAGCTGAGGTGACGCTGGGCCAGGAGGAAAAACTCAAGGGTATAATACCTGTTGACCTGGGCTGTGGCGGGCTCGGGAAGGTTGAGGAGCATGACTTGGTATTTTTCCTCGGTCCGCTGGAGGAATGTTCGTCCGTCCTGAAAGATGATGCGGACTCGGGCGGCGGCTAGGTTAGCCTTATCCTCATCTCCCAAGAAAACCCGGGATAGGTTGATGATCTCAGGGTCGAGCTCGACGTAATCGATCTTCGCCCCGGGGTATTTGAGCAGCTCTCCGAGAGCACCGCCCGGCCCTCCGCCGATGAGGAGGATTCGGCGGGCTTCTGGATTTTGGAGCATAGCGAAATGAACGGATTCCTCGGCCGCTGCCGGATCGGGCACGGAATAGACGGGCGAGTTGTTGCTGTAAAGGGAGAGTTGTTCCTTGGCCCGGATGAGTTGAAGTCGACCATAGCGGGTATCGCGTGTGATGAGGAGCTGGAACGGTTTCCAGTAAGCCCTTTGGCTGGGAAGGTCGGCCAACCAGAATCCGCAAAGAAGGATCATGATGCCCAGCGCCCAAATAAGAGAAGGCTTTTCGTGGTCCGTCCAAAAGATCAAAAGCGCGATTGTCCCGGCGATGACCGTGGCCGTGGCCCAGGACGAGGAGGAAAGCGTCATCAATAGATAGATGAGAGGGCCGGCCGCCACGGCGCCCAAGGATTCCAGGATATAAACCCGGCTGATATCCCCTGCCTGCCGGCTCACATTGATGACGAACAAGGCTCCCAGGGGAAAGCCGATCAGGAGACAGAGCCCAAAGGACATAATGATGATCGGGGACAGCCCCACAATTTCGCCGGGCAAGACATGGAATAGGAAGCGTGAGAACCTAACCGCGAGGAGGGCGAAGGGGAACAGGAAAATGACAACGAGATAGAGAGAAGTCTGGTTGGGAAAGGACTTCGCTTTCCCGGCCGCCAGGCTTCCCAACCCCACCCAGAGGAGCCAGGAAGCGAGGATGATGCCCAGCGTCAGCTCGTTCCCTGAAAAATAGGCAGCGAATTCCCGGAGCAGTAAGATTTGGAAGGAAGTCGCCAGCAACCCGAGAAGAAAGGCGGGGAGGTCTTTTCTCAAGCCCAGATCCCGGGAATGGGGTATTGGCAGGATCTGCAAGCTCCCTTATTCATGGCCACCGCTTTGACTTGCATCCCGAATCGTTCGATGACCATGTTCCGGCAACGGGGGCAGTAGGTGTTTTCGGCGCTGTGGCCGGGGACATTGCCCACATAGACGTAATGCATCCCTTCCTCGATGGCTATATCGCGCAAGGATTCGAGCGTGGAGATCGGGGTGGGGGGCAGGTTCTTGACGAGGTACATCGGCTGAAACCGGGTGAAATGAAGGGGGATGTCGCGACCAACCTCCTTGGCCATCCAGCGGCACATGCTCCTGATGTCTTCCTCGCGGTCGTTAAGCGTCGGGATAACGAGATAGACGATCTCGAGCCAGACCTTGCTCTGGCTCACCGTCCGGATGGATTCGAGAACCGGCTGAAGGTCACCCCGGACATACTCTTTATAAAAATCCTGACGGAAGGCCTTGAGATCGATCTTAGCGGCATCGACTACCTTGAGAAGGTCCTGGAGCGGCTCCGGCTGGATGTGTCCGGCCGTCACCACGCAATTCCTCAGCCCTTTCCTCCTCGCCTCAACCGCGGAATCGTACATGTACTCGAAAAAAACGGTGGGCTCGGTGTAGGTGTAGGCTATAGAGCGGCACTTATTTCGTTCGGCAGCGGCCGCCACTTCCGCGGGCGGAAGGTCGAAATGCGGCACCTGCTCCGGCCGCACCTGGGAGATCTGCCAATTCTGGCAGAACTTGCAGTTCAAGTTGCAGCCTGCTGTGGCTATGGAAAAGGCGTCCGTGCCGGGCAGGAAATGGAAGAACGGCTTCTTCTCGATCGGGTCCACGTTGGCCGAACAGGCCTTGCCGTAGACAAGCGTATAGTACGTGCCGCCGTCGTTCTGCCGGACTCCACAATAGCCGCGTTCCTTATCGCCGAGCTTGCAGAGGCGCGGGCAGAGGAGGCACTCGATTTCCCGGTCGGGATGCTTTTTGTAGTAGCGGGCTTCGACATGGGAAAGGTTGGCGGTGTCCTCGAAATTCCAGACCCGGGTCAGAGCCCCCGCCGCGCCGGTTCCCAACAGGAAGCCCGTCCCCGCCAGGGTTTCGCAGAACCTCCGCCTTTTCATGATCTTCTCGATTTCTCGTACGTACTATATCTCATCTTCGATGACCTCTATGGAATCGCTGCCGGCCCGGCCGAGGCCCAACTTTTCAGCCGTGCCCAGATAGACCGGTTCCCGGTCTTCTTCCTTGAGGGAGGGCAACCCCTTTCTTGAGCGCAGCGTTTCGATCAGCCGCCATCCCACCGCGTCAGCGGCCACAGGATCCAGGCTGAAGATGAGCGCTCCGCTCCGTTCCGCCCATTGGGTATGATAAGAAGGGCCCCGGTGGTATTGCACGACAAGGGCGTCGAGGAGAGTGAGCCTATGCTTGTCTTTGATGGGCTTGGACTCGAAAAGCTCGGCGATGAAGGGATCGCAGTGTGAATCGTGGTACTTGTTCGGGTTATGGATGGCTCCGAAGTAGTTCTTCATCCCCGCCGTGACCCCCGCCAGGCCATGGTCCTTGAGTATGGCCAGGCTGATGGAGGCGGTCACAAAATTGGTCTGAATAGTCGAGAAAAGGCTGCCGATATTGCGGTGGGCGATGATCTCCGTTTCGTACCCGGCGCCGGCCGTATCAGTGGCAAAAACCTTGAGACCGTTGGGGCGGTCGGATAGGCTATAGCCCGCCTCCCGGAGCTCCCGGTTGGTGCGGTCCCAGATGACGATGTTCCTGTCCGGCTGTCCGTTTTTGATCAGGAGTTCGGCAAGGGAAAGGGAAAGCTCGGGCCGGGTCGAGATCTTGCGGCCGCCGATGGTGTTGACTTTGATCCCGATGCGGTCGCCTCGGGCAAAAAGTCGGGCCAAGCCCTCTCCCGTTTCCCGGGCCCCGGTGAGATGCCTGAACCCGAGGGACAACATTTCTGCGATCTTTACCCGGTCCATATCACCGCCGGCTCCCAACACGCCCTTTCCTTTGATCACTACGACCTTGGACCTGTTCATCCTGATATCAAGGTACAATTCTCTTCACAACCTGTCAACTTCAGGACGCAGCGATCCGCTGGCGAATTTGATAAACGGGTCGTTTTGTATTAAATTAATCGGGAAGAAAGATGAGAAAGCGGAGTCCCATGATACAGGCAAGAAGAGCGAGGCCGGCCCTCCTACTAAGCGTTTATTTTTTCTTTGTATCCTTGGCTCTTGGCCAGGATGCTTCTGAGTCCTCCCTCCGGTCTCTCCTGCCCGGACTGCCCGCCTGGACTCTCACCGAAGCCCCCTCCGTCTACCTTCCGGGGACTCTCTTCGAGTACATCGATGGGGCGGCCGAGAACTATCTGAGCTATGGCTTCCGTGAGCTCGTTGTGGGCAATTACAAAGAAGAGAAGTCGGCGGCGACGCTGACGGTCGAGATTTATGACATGGGAGACGAGGTCAGGGCCTTCGGGGTTTACAGCTCTGAGAGGTACCCGGAGAGTCACTTCTTCAAGGTCGGCTCCCAGGGCTATTGGGAAGAGGGGGCGCTCAATTTCATCGCTGGCTCCTACTATGTCAAGCTTTTGTGCTTCGATTGCGGCGGAGGTGCCGAGCCGACTCTGGTGTCTATCGCCCGGGACATCGAGAAGAAAGTCCCGAACAATAGTAAGCTCCCGCCTCGGCTCGGTCTTTTTCCTAGAGATGGGCTCATCGCCAACAGCGAAAAGTTCATCCTGCAGAACGTTCTTGGGTACGGCTTCCTTCACCACGGATATCTAGCGAGCTACAGGGTTCAGGATCAGGAGTTCGACCTTTTCATAATCCAGGGAACGGACACTCAGGATGCTCAAAATATGGTGACCCAATATTTAAACATCCAACGAGAGAGCAGTCAAACCGCGCAGCCGACGAACCTGGGCTTCCATGTCCGGGACCGCTATGCGAATAACATCTATTTCACTCAATCCGGGAACCTGATCCTCGGCGTCATGAGGATCAAGGACGGGTTCGAAGAAATGGGCAAAAAATACCTCGGGCTCCTGGTGCAGGCGGCGAAAAGCTAGGCCGCTGGTTCCGGCCAGAGAGCTGCGCTCAGACGAACTTGCCGGGCGGGTTTCCCTCAAGAAAAGCTTTGAGTGTCTGGACCTCTGTATCAAGGGAACGGGCCGCTTCCTGAGCGAGCTGGAGCTGTCTCTCCCGGCCGGCCGTTTCGAGGGCAAAGGCGACTTTTTGCAGGCGGACAAGGCTGAGGTTCGCTGATGCGCCCTTGAGGCTGTGGCCGAGCTCACAGACCTGCGTGAAGTCTTCCCGGGTGATGGCCTGTTCGAGGAGACGCTTTTTTTCAGCGTATTCCTGGAAATAAATGTTCAGGAGTTCCTTGAGAAATGAGGTGTCTCCGCCGATCCTGTCAAGGACATCACAAAAATCGATCGGGCGAAGCTTGTCCAGGTTGGCTGAGTCAGACATTGATTTGCTCCCTTGCCATCTGCCGGTCTTGTCCGGCCACAACCACACAATTGCGTCCTTGCCCTTTGGCTTTGAGAAGCGCACCGTCAGCGACCCTAATGAGTTTGTCGGTGCTCGCCGTCCCCGGAAGTTCCGAGGTGGCACACCCGGCGGACACGGTCACCTGGACGCTATCCAGCTCGGTCTTGAGGCCCCTCTTGCCCACGGCCAGGCGAAGCCGGTCTCCAATCCTCTTGATCTCCGTCAGCCCGCAATTCGGCAGGATGATGATGATCTCGTCCCCGCCGTACCTTCCGATCTTGTCCGATTTGCGTATCTTTCTTTTGAGGCGAGAAACCACTTGGAGGAGAGCTTGATCGCCGATCGAATGGCCATAGAAATCGTTGATCTTCTTGAAATGGTCCACATCCAGCAGGACCACGCCCGTCGGTTTCTTTTCCCTTTGTCCCCGCTCCAATTCCTCATTGAGGAACTTGGAGATCTCGGAGCGGTTCCAGATCTTGGTCAGGCTGTCCCGGCTGGCGATGTCTTTGAGTTGATTCTGGATGACCAGAAGCTTGTCTTCGAGGTCGATGATGCGCTTCCCTGTCTGCAGTCGGGCCCTCAACTCCAGGAAATTGACGGGCTTGGTCATGTAATCGTCGGCGCCGGAGGAGAGACCGGCGATGATGTCCTGCTTGCGGTCCTTAGCACTCAGCAGGATGATGTAGGTGTATTTATATTTCTTGCGGCGACGGATCTTGCGGCAGACCTCGATGCCGTCCATCCCCGGCATCATCCAGTCCAGGATGGCCAGGCGTAGGTCTTCGTCCTGGAGGGCCTGCCAGGCGCCCTCGCCGCTGCGCGCCAGGACTGTTTCATAGCCCCAGTTCTCGATATTCTTTTGCAGGATCCTTGAGCTGATCAGGTCATCCTCGGCTATCAGTATCTTCATCGGCTAACCCGTCCGGTCATCTCTGCTGCCCCCCCTGCCTAGGCCTTCTTCGTCGGCCGACCGGCATCCTCTCCTGCCGCGGGAAGCAGACTCATGACCCGGGCTATGGTCTCGGAGAGCTGCTTGACGTTGAGGGGTTTGGCGATGTAGTCATCCATACCCATCGCCAGGCATTTCTCCCGGTCTCCTTTCATGGCGTGAGCCGTCATGGCGATGATGGGGAGATGGAAGCCGGTTTCCTTTTCCTTGTCACGAATCAGCCGGGTCGCCTGGAAACCGTCCATCTTGGGCATTTGGATGTCCATCAAGATGAGCTCGAAATTTTCCTTCTCCAGGGCGGCCAGGGCTTCCTCTCCGTTCATGGCGCCTGTCACTTGGTGCCCCTGCTTCTCGAGCATGTAGATGGCCACTCTCTGGTTGACGAGGTTGTCCTCGGCGATCAAGATGCGGTAGGCATGGCGGACGGGAAGGGCCCCCGGCTCCAGTCCCTGGACGATTGGTTCCAGAGGCTTGGGGGCTAGACCGAGGACATTGAGAATGCTGTTTTTGAGCTCGGACGGCTTGATCGGCTTGCCCAGGTGGGCGGAGATTCCGACCTTGAGCCATGGTGATGCATCGACGCGGTTGCTCGAAGGGCTCATCATCATGATAATGGACCTGGCCAGCTCCGGGTTGTCCTTGATGTAGTCCAGGATGACGAAGCTGTCATGGCCGGGGAGGTTGGCGTCTAGAAGGATGATCTGGAAGGGTTTATTCCTTTCTTTGGCGTCGTCCAGGATAATGATGGCTTGGTCGGCACTCTCGGCTTCTCTGACTTTAAGCCCCCAGAATGCTCCCCACTCGCTGATAACGCGCCGGGAGCTGGCGCTGTCTTCGATCAAGAGAAGGGGCAGGTCGGCGAAGAGCATTTTAGGCCGCAGGCTGGGCGTTTGGTCTTCCCTTTGGGGGATCATGAACCGGGCGGTGAAATGGAACTGGCTGCCCCTGCGCACCGCGCTCTCCACCCAGATGCGTCCGCCCAGAAGGTCCACGAGTTGAGAGGAGATGGCCAGACCCAGCCCGGTCCCTCCGTATTTTCGGGTCATGGAGCTGTCCGCCTGGGCAAAGACATCAAAAATGATCTTCTGCTTGTCTTCCGGGATGCCGATGCCGGTGTCGGCGATGGCAAAGTGCAGCAGGATGGTGTCTCCTCCTCTGGTTTCTTCCTCCACCGATACCACGACCTCGCCCTTTTCCGTGAACTTGACGGCATTGCCGACGAGGTTGATCAGGATCTGCCGCAGCCGGCCGGGGTCGCCGATGATGTCCGCGTCAAGACGGGGAGGGATGGCGCAGACAAGGTCAAGCTTGTTCCTGTGGGCCTGGATGGCCAGCGGAGCCAGAGTTTCAAAGATGAGGTCTTCCAAATTGAATGGAGTCTTTTCGATCTCCAGCTTGCGGGCTTCGATCTTGGAGAAATCGAGGATGTCGTTGATCAGAGTCATCAAGGATTCGGCCGAAGATTTGATCCCCCGCAGGTACTCCCGCTGCTCGGGCGTCAGGTTGCTGTCGAGGGCGAGCTCCGTCATCCCCAGAATCCCGTTCATCGGGGTCCGGATCTCGTGGCTGATGTTGGTCAGGAAATCGGTCTTGGCCTTGCTTGCAGCCAGGGCCTCCTGACGGACCCGGACGAGCTCGGACACGTCCGCCAGGTTGAGGATCAAACCCCCGTACTCGCCGTTGACGTAAGTGGGCTTGATCCGGAACATGACCTCCATGTCGGCTAGAGTCCTCTGGACCTCTACGGGAGGAGAGTTGATCGTCTTCCGGAACGTCTCGATATACGCCTTCAAAGTGTCGAGGACCTCCCCGAGATGGACGTCCCAGAGGGTCTGTCCAAGAAGCTGGCTCTTCTCCTTCTTCAAGACGCGGAGAAAATAGTCGTTGACCTCGACGATCCGGTCCGCCGTGTCGGCGTAGACGACACCCTCCTCAATTCCGGAAATGATGGCCGTTAGCTTGCTCGTTTCTTTCTTAATGGCTTCTTCGGCCCGTTTCCGGTCATGGGCTTCGACAAAGGCGGTGGCCAGCGCCTCAACGGCCTTCTGGTCATCCCGATCGTATCCGCCGTCTTTGTTGGCCAGCGCCAGTACCCCGGTCGGCTTGTCGGCATGTTTCAAGGGAACGACGAGGAGGTTGTGGACTTCGGGATGACCGATGGGAATGCCGACCCGGGCCGGGTGAGTTGCCGGGCTGTTGATCAGGTGGGCTTTTCCATCTTTGAGCGCCTCCGCCCAGAGGCCCCTAAGTTTCATGTTATTGATCAGTATCGGAGCGTTGGATTTGGGGATCCGGCAAGCCTTCCATCCTGGATCGCTCATCGAGATCGTGTCCAGGCGGTCTCTAGCGTTGACTTCGCCTATAAACCCGAACTTGCTGTCGGTGAGGCTTTCGGCGAGGTGGAGGCAGAAGGCCGCCAGGTCGGAGTCGCTCTCGTCGCTGATGGACTTCTGGAGGAGCTTGTTGATAGCCTCGAGGAGCATGTTCTGCTTCAGGATCTGGGTCTCGGAGTAGCGCCGTTCGGTGATGTCCTTGTCCATGCCGCGGTAGCCGACAAGCCCGTTTTTGTCGTCCAGTATGGGCACAGCATTGGTCTGCAGGCAGACCAGACGGCCGTTCTTACTCAGGTTCCAGTTCACCAGGTCAATAAAGGGTTGCCTTTCCGCCATCAGTTGGTTATAGATCTGGCGGACGCGGGCGGCTTCATTCTTGGGCATGAGGTCGAACGGTGTTTTCCCGAGGATCTCTTCACTTTCGTATCCCAAGATCTGTTTGACCTTACCCGAGGCAAAAGTGAAGATCCCGTTCGTGTCAACCTCCCAGATCCAGTCCGCCGAGCTCAGGGCGATGTCCTGGAACCTCTTTTCGGATTTCCTCAGTTCCTCCAGGATCCTTTTTTGGTCCGATATATCCCGGTAGATTCCGAATACGGCCTCGAGTTCTCCCCCCGCGAAGATGGGGGAGGCGATGACGGAAACGGGGATGGTCCGGCCGTCCTTACGTCGGCGGACCGTTTCGATGGCGACCTTCTCGCCGCGGATGACCCTTTGCGTGATCGAGACGGCCGCTTCCATCTGGTCTTGAGGCACGATCAATTCATCAAGAGCCCGACCGAAGATTTCCTCGGCGGCGTAACCAAAGATCCTTTGGAATTCGTCGTTGGCTCTAAGGACTCGGCCTTCTTTGTCGGCGATGATGATGCCCTCCATGGCGGACTCGACCAGGTTCTCAAAATAGGCCTTTCCCCGGAGAAGGCGTTCTTTATGGCCGTCCTGAATTCCGGAGGTGCCGGCCGTTTCGCCGGTCGCGACCTTGCCTTCAGTAATAGTCATGTGCAGTCCTTGGGCTCTACATAAAACGCAAGTTGATTTTAGCCTCCCTGGAGAAAGGGTCAATCGCCTTTCCAGGTGAAAGCCGAGGTGAAATTCGTTTACCATCCCTCACTGGCGGCGATGAGGAGGCCGTCATCTCGAGATGAGGAAAAACGCGCGGACCTCCTCCCGGAGCCTGGTCGGATAGCTGTTGTTAATCGTTAAAAACAGGTATAATGATCAACGATTGCATGGAAGACCATAAACTCAGCCTGGTCTCATCGTCCCTCCTCCTGGTTTTCCTTGTCGGTCTCCTTCTCCGCCTCGCCAAGCCCGTTTTTTTCCCTTTCTTTCTTGCGATCTTCTTTTACTTTATCCTCTCCCCGGTTCTGGATGTCCTGGTGCGCCTGAAGATCCCCAAGGCTTTAGCCGTTGCCCTCATCATTGTGACTGCGTTCTTTCTCTTCTATCTTCTGGGCGTCCTCTTCTACACCAGCGGCCGGGCCTTCGCGGCTTCCTTGCCTGATTACGCTCAGAGGATGAATTCGGTTTTGAGTTCCATGGCCGAAAAGTTCCATCTGTCCAAGTTTGACTGGGATCCCTGGCTCTGGAGCAAGACCCTGGATACCGGCAAAGTGGCCGCCTTCTTTCTTCGTTCGATGAATCAGGTCTTCTCGTTTTTCTCGACGTTCATTTTGATATTTATATTCCTTGTCTTCATGCTGTCGGGCCGAGGAAAACTCAAGACCAAGGTCGAGGGAGCCTTCAGCCATCAGCGGGCGACAAAGATCAACCAGATCATTGACAAGATCGATCGCCAGGTCCAGAAGTACCTGATCATCAAGACGGGGATCAGTTTCCTCTCAGGGACCGTGACCATGGTCGTCCTGTTGGCCTTCGGAGTGGATTTCGCCGTGCTTTTCGGTTTTCTGACGTTCCTATTGAACTTCATACCCACCCTGGGCTCCATCACTAGCATCGGTCTGGCCTCGATCATCGCCGCCTTCCAATTCGGCAGCATTCTTCCCGCGCTGTGGATCCTCCTCATACTGGCCGGCCTGGACGTTGTCATTTCCAGCGTCCTGGAGCCGAAGTTGATGGGACGGGGACTCGGGCTGAGCCCGCTGGTCGTCCTCTTCTCTCTATTCTTCTGGGGGTGGCTTTGGGGGATCCCGGGCATGATCCTGGCCGTGCCGGTCATGGCCGTCATCAAGATCGTCTGCGCCAACGTTCCCCCCCTAATCCCGGTCGCTGAGATGATGAGCGAGTAGGAGAGACGATCAAGGCCGGGTGATGATCTTTTTCTGGTCCGAGAATTTCTTGAGCCTGGCTAATCGACGAGCCAGGTCCTGAAGATAGGTTCGGCCGGCCAAGCTGCCGTGGGCGAGAAACTTGACTCCCAGGATGACATTCTCCAGGCATTTGAGCTTCTCTTCAGTACTGTACCTTTCCACATCCTGAAGCAAAATGATCTTTCTCTGAAATCGGCATTGCTCGAGGCTCAAGAGAATCGCCTCGCCGACATCGTTCCTGACCCGGCCCCCGTCTTGGGAAAGGAGCACCCGGAAGCGGTTTTTTTCAACTTGATCCTTGGCGTACTCGAGCGCCAGAATGGCGTCTCTGTCTGTAAAGGCGGGATTCCGCTCGGCATATTCCTGCAGCGGGGCTTCGATATTCAGGGCTAACCAGTTCAGTCGTTCATCCTGCAGCACTTCGTTAGAAAACGTCCTCTTTTTCTGGATGATCTTGTTTTCTTGATAGGGTTTATGCTGAGTGAGAAAGGGGCATCCGGGCGGGCAGTGCAGCTCTTTTTCCCGAAGACATCCGCAGCAGAGCGGGCAGAGGTCCAACCCAAGGGCGGGACACTGTCTCTTGGCTTTCCTCTGCCTGCAGTGGGAGCATCGGGCTATGGTCCGGGCGTCCTTCATCAGGTGCAGTGTTCGATCATTTCTTGAGCACGAACATCTCGGCCCTGAGGCCTTTCATCTTCGGGCCGAGAAGGCTCTTCAGGGCCTTCTGGGCCGCCTTTTGTTCGGCGTTCTTCTTGGAATAGCCCTTAGCTTTGGCAAGGGGATAATGACCCTGGTAGACTTCCACAAAAAAAGTCTTGCTGTGGTCGGGCCCGATCGAGGTCACTGTCCGGTAGGAAGGTGCCGGCAGGCTCTCCTTCTGGAAATATTCCTGAAGAGCGGACTTGTAGTTGTTGATCAGGAGCTCATGGGGGTCGGTTTTACAGAATGATTTTTTCAGCAAAGGCAGGAGAAACCCCCTGGCCGCTTCGTAGCCGTTGTCCAGATAGACAGCGCCCACCAAGGCTTCGAAAGTCCCGGCCAGGATGGTCTTCTTTTTGCGACCGCCGCTTCTCTCTTCCCCCTTGCCCAGGAAAACGTACTTGTGGAGCTTTATCTCCCGGGCGAACTCGGAGAGGGTCTCGGTGTTGGCGGCGGCTGACTTGTATTTGGATAAGTCGCCCTCCTTAAGACCTGCAAAGGCGGCACAGAAAAAATCCGCCGTGACCAGTCCAACGACGGAGTCGCCCAGGAACTCCAGGACCTCATTATCGGACGGCCTGTTTTCGAGGTGTTCAAAGGCGTATGAAGAGTGGGTTAGCGCCTGGCGGAGAAGGTCCTTGTTGGAGAAGTCGATGCCGATGGCCTTCTCGAGCTGGGACAGGGTGGTCTTCATGTCTGTGTGGAATAGTTAAACGGATAGACGACGCGACCGCCCCGGATGGTCATCTGAGGGACTCCTTTGAGTTTCCAGCCGTCGAAAGGGTTGTTCCGGCTCTTGGAGACCAGACTCCGGACGTCGACGGTGACTTCCTGATGAAGATTGAGGATCGTCAAGTCGGCGTCGGCGCCCGAGGAAATCCGGCCTTTGCCGCGGAGTCCCAGGATTTGTGCGGGCCGCGTTGAGAACATCTCGACCAGCCGCATCAGCGGGATAACCTGTCTCGAAACGAGCCTATCCAGGAGTAGAGAGACGGCGGTTTCCAGCCCGTCAATTCCAAAGAGAGCCTGGGCAAACCCGACTTCTTTCTGCTCGGGGGAATGGGGGGCATGGTCGGTGGCGAAGGCATCGACAACGCCCTCTTTTATAGCTTCGTGTAGAGCGCGGACGTCTTCAGCGCTTCGCACCGGAGGATTGACCTTGAGGTTAGGGTCGCGCTTTTCGAGGGCGCTCTCCGACAGGACGAGATGGTGAGGAGTAACCTCGGCGGTGACCTGGATTTTTCTCCGCTTGGCCTCTCGGACGAGGTCAACGGCTCCCCGGGTGCTGAGGTGAGCGATATGCACACGGGCGCCCGCAGCGCCGGCGAGTATGATGTCCCGGGAAACCATGATATCCTCGGCCGCAGCGGGCATACCCGGGAGGCCCAAAAGGAAAGAAGTCGGGCCTTCATTCATCACCCCACCCTGGCTGAGGCTGGAGTCCTCGCAGTGGTCGATGACCAGAGCATTCAACCTCTTGGCTTGGTCCAAAGCCTGCTTCATGATCCGGCTATTCTGGACGCCGCGGCCGTCGTCAGAGAAGGCGACGGCTCCGGCGGCCGCAAGATCGGCCATGTCGGTGAGTTCCTCTCCGTCCAGCCCTTTTGTGATAGCGGCGATGGGGAGGATGTTGATAATCGCCCTTTTCCTGGATTCGGCGATGATGTACTCTGTCACTCTGCGGCTGTCGTTGACGGG
The DNA here is from genome assembly GCA_017886205.1 of Candidatus Aminicenantota bacterium. GTDB lineage: Bacteria > Acidobacteriota > Aminicenantia > Aminicenantales > UBA8522 > UBA8522. The sequence continues at coordinate 118,785 of JAFNEO010000053.1, forward strand.
GTTTGTGTTGGGCATAGCGCAGATGGTCGTAAAACCTCCCTTCGCCGCCGCCCGTGAGGCCGATGAGATGTCCTCCTTTTTTTCATGGCCGGGCTCTCTGACGTGGGTGTGCATGTCGATGAAACCGGGGGCCACTACGAGCCGAGAGGCGTCGATCGTGGGAGCATCGGCGCCCTCAATCCGGGCTTCGACCGAGACGATTTTCCCGTCAGCGATCAGGATATCCAGGGTCTCGTCAGTTCCGGAGGCAGGGTCGATGACCCGGCCGTTCTTAATCAGGAGTCTCACGTTCTTTTCCTCTCGTCCGCCGCTCTGCTTTCAAGAGGGCCGGCTCGATGATGAGGACTTCATCGCACTCGTCCACTTCACTAAGCCTGACTTGGACGAGCTCTCGCTTAGAAGTCGGAAGAACCTTGCCCACATAATCCGCCCGGATCGGGAGCTCGCGGTGGCCGCGGTCGATCAGGACGAGGAGCTGGATCGTCTGCGGTCTTCCCAGGTCGAAGAGCCCTCCCATGGCCGCCCGGATCGTCCGGCCGGTGTTGAGGACATCGTCGACCAACAGCACGTCCCTTTTGGCGATCGAGAAATCGATCTCCGTTTTTTGGACCATGGGTGACGCCCCGGTCTCGGTCACATCGTCTCGGTACGGAGTTATATCCAGCGTCCCGACCGGCACGTCCACCTTTTCGAGCTCCTTGATCAATTGGGAGATGCGCTTGCCGATATAGATCCCCCGCGTCCGGATGCCGATGATCACCAGGTTCTTGAGGCTGCGGTTGCGCTCCAGGATCTCGGTGGTCATCCGGATGAGGGCCCTCTTGATCTTGCTGGCGTCCATGACTCTGGCCTTAATCTTTTCTTGCATGATCCAACTCCTGGAGTAGCGGGCCTTCTTGAAAATGCCTTAAGAAGAGGAAAAAGTCAATCATCTGCGTCCGGGAGCCGCCGCTGTGATATTTGTGCCTCTCTTTTCTAAATAGGCCTGGGCGGCAGCGATGTCTTTTTGAACCTGACGGATGAGTCCTTCCGGGCTGGCATACTTTTTTTCTACCCTGAGCTTGCGGAGAAAGCGGAGGCCGATCCGCCGGCGATAGAGCATTCCTTGGAAAGCAAAAATGTGCGTTTCGACCTGCAGACAGCCGCCGCCGAAAGTGGGACGGCGTCCGATATTCGTGAGAGAGGGATGAGAGAAGCCGAGGAAATCGGCCGCGGTAAGGTAAACACCCCGCGGGAGGATCTCATTGGGCGTTTGGATATTGGCCGTGCGAAAGCCGAGCTCACGGCCGCGGCCGGAGCCACGGACAACCCGGCCCTCGATCTCGTAAGGACGCCCCAATAATGTATTGGCCTCGTTGATCCTGCCTTCATCAAGCAGTCGACGGATCAAGCTGGAGCTGACGACTTGTCCTCCCCTGATAGCCGACGGAATAGGATTCACGGCAAACCCCAGGTTTCGTCCGAAACGTCTGAGGTCATCGACATCCCCTTGACGGGACCGTCCGAACCGGAAATTTTCCCCGATCACGACTTCCTTCGCCTTCAGGCTGGAGACGACGATGCGATTGACGAACTCGGCGGAGGTCAGGCCGGCGAAGGCCCGATCGAAGGAGGCCAAAAGGACAGCGTGGACCCCGGCGGACCGGATCCCTGCCAGCCTCTGCTCCAGGGTCTGGATCATGGCGATTCGGCCGCCCTCAAGGACCCTCTCCGGATGCGGCGAAAATGTCAGGACGAGGGAGACCAGTTCGTTTTCCCGGGCCTTCTCGACAAGGCAGCCTAAAATTTTTTGATGCCCGAGGTGGAGGCCATCGAAGTTGCCTATAGCGACGACGGTTCCCCCCCGGAAAGCCGGGCGCTCGTGGAGCCCGCGCAGCACCTTCATGGGATCAGACGGTGATGACCTTGGATTTCTCTAGGTAGCGCATCCTGAGCTGCTGGAGGCAGGAATCGAGGGATCTTTCCTCATCCGCCTGCAAGTTTCCTCTGGTCCGGTTCTTGAGGAGGTCAAGGATATCGATGAGCCTCCGGGCCAAGTCCAGGTTCACTTCAGGCTCAGACTTGTCCGCGTCGCCCAGGAGGCCGAGCTTGAGAAGGGCTTGGGAATAAAAGGGAAAAACGATGGAGCTGAAATCAAGGGGAGGCAGGAACTCCTGCCCGCTCCGCTCGCTCCGTGATTCGGAGCGTTCCGGGTCGCGAGAGTTCTTTTCTGTCATCGTCGTCCTCTTGTGGAGATCGCCATCTCCCGGGAATGGGAATTGATATTTATCGCCGCCCGGGCTATCGTTCTGAAGATTCATGCTACAATTTTTCTCAGGATAATTCAAGGGAGTCAGAGGCCTGGAAAGGGAGAGTACGACCGGACGACCCTTTGAACGGCGGGTCGAGACCCTGGCGGTCCTGCAGAGCGAGCAGGGACAGCCCTGGGACCGGGTTAAACGAGGAGGCCTATGATGCCGGCGCCGCCTTTTTCCTCAGTACCAAACTGGCTTTAACGAATTCATCCAGGTCGCCGTCCAGGACCTTTTCGACATCTCCAGTTTCCACCCGCGTCCGCAGGTCCTTGATCAGCCGGTAGGGGTGGAGAACATAGGACCGGATCTGGTTTCCCCAGGCGATGTCGGATTTCGATTCTTCCATCTTTTCGAATTTTTCCAGTTGTTTTTTCTTTTTCATCTCGTACAGGCGCGCTTTCAGGACCTTCATGGCGGACGCTTTATTCTTGTGCTGGGACCTCTCGTTCTGGCATTGGACGACGATCCCGGTGGGGAGGTGGGTGATGCGAACGGCCGAATCGGTGACGTTGACGTGCTGACCGCCCTTGCCGCCGGCGCGGTAGGTATCGATCTTAAGGTCGTCCGGGCTGATGTCCACTTCGATGTCCTCCTCGACCTCAGGAAAGACGAAGACGGCAGCGAAAGAGGTGTGCCGCCGTTTATTCGAGTCGAAGGGTGAGATCCGCACAAGTCGATGGACGCCGGATTCCTGGCTGAGATGGCCAAAGGCATAATCGCCTTCGACCCGAACAGTGACGCTTTTGATCCCGGCTTCTTCCCCCGGCATGGAATCGAGAACCTCTGTCTTATAGCCCTTGCGCTCGGCATACCTCAGGTACATGCGAAGGAGCATCTGCGCCCAATCCTGAGACTCGGTCCCGCCAGCGCCCGGATGGATAGTAAATAGGGCGGTGCGGCCGTCGTCTTCTTCGAAGAATAGACTCTGCAGCTCGGCCTCTTCGAGGCTCTTGGCCAGAGCGGACAGGGAGCGATCGAGCTCTTCGCCGACGTCTTCTCCTTCTGCAGCCAGCTCGGCTAAGACCTCGACCTCTTCCTTCTTTTCCTCCAGGCGGGAGAAGGCGGCGACATCGCGCTCGAGTCTTTTTCTTTTCTGCTGGAGGAGCTGAGACTTCTTCTGGTCCTGCCAGGTCTCCGGCGCTGAGAGTTCAGCGGTGACGGCGGCGAGCTCGATTTGTTTTCTCTCTAGGTCAAAGAAAACCTCGGATCTCTTCGAACTTCAGGAGATGTTCCTTGATCCGGGCTTGAAGCTCAGTCAGCCTGTCCACGGGGATGGGATTTTTTTCGCTCATTCTTTCTCTTAATCAGGGCCAGGATAATGAAGAGGCCGCTCAAAGTCAAGCTGAGGTAGGGGAGGATGTCTCCGTGTCGGGCATAGAAAGAGAGCTTTTCAATCGGCCTGATCCTCCCGCTGAGATAGGTTTCGGTCATTAGTCTGGTTCGGGCCAGGACACGGCCGTAAGGGTCGACGATGCCGCTGATCCCGGTCGTGGCCGCCCGAAGCAGATAACGCCTGTTCTCGACGGCCCGGAAGACCGCGATCAGGAAGTGCTGCTGGGGCGAAGCGCTCTCTCCGTACCAGCCGTCGTTGGTGATGGTCACCAGGAATTGGGCGCCCTTTTTGGTGAACTTGCGGACCAGCCCAGGAAAGATGATCTCGTAGCAGATGGGAGTACCGAACTTCTTGCCTTCATAGGAATGCAGGACTTGAGACCTGCCGGGAGTGACCGCGCCGATGGCGTGGGTCACCTTCTCGATAAAAGAAAAGACCTTCTTGTACGGCGTGTATTCACCGAAAGGGACCAGGTGCATCTTATGGTACTGGGTCATAGACAAGTCGGGGTGAAGACACAGTGCCGTGTTGAGATAGAGGGAGTCTCCCTTTTCGACGACCGTCTCGTTGGTTCCGAGGAGGAGAGTCCGGCCGGTCATCCGGACAAAATCGCAAAGGATTTCCTTGAGATAGATATACAGCGGCTCAGTGCAACTGAAACACAGAGGGACGGAGAACTCGGGCCAGATGATCAGTCCGGCGCCGTCGGCGGCAGCCCGGCGGCTGAGTTTGAGATGACGGTCGAACAGCTTCCCGATCTCTTCACTGGAGATCCGGTCCCAATAGATGTCCGAGGAGACGTTTCCCTGGATGACGGCGACCGGAAACGGCTCTCCCGACGGGAGGGGTGCTTTCAGGCTCATGAGCCCGGCGGCATGGAGGAACAGCACGACCGACAGGCCGAAGAAGAAGGGCGGCCGTTTTCGAGCGACGATGGAGAGCACAAACAGGCTCTGCAAGAGGACAAGGGCAAAAGACAGTCCGTAGACCCCAGTCACCGAGGCCAGCTGGAGAAAGGGCAAGTTTCTTACCTGGCTGTAGCCCAGAAGCCCCCAGGGAAAGCCGGTAAATAGGTAAGTGAAGATATATTCCCAGGAGATCCAGATCAGGGGCGCCGCAACGAGCGCTCCACGAGGAAAGGAAATCCCGACCCGGCCCAACACATAGGCGAAACCTGCCCAGGAAAGCGCCATGAATGCGACCAGGACGAGGTAGATAAGTCCGCTGAGAACGGGAGAAAGGCCGCCGTAATGCGCGGGAACATAAGGGATCCAATAGAGGAGGACGGCGTAATAAACGAACCCGCCAACGAATCCGATGCGGAAGGCCTGTCCCGGGGTTTTCTTGAGGAGAGAGAACAGGAGTGGGATCAGACAAATCCAGGCCAGAAAGAAGAGGTCGAATTTGGGAAAGCAAAGGGCGGTGAGAACGCCGCTTACAATGGCCAGAAGGAAGGACATCTCAGCAGCGCTCGTCAGTCTCGGACGATAAAATAATCAGTCCTCTTGCCCGCCGCAGAGGACAGCTTCGCCCTGGCTTCCTCCGCTTTATCCCTGGTCAGGAAACCTCCAACCCTGACCCGGAAAACAGGCTTCTTATCCGTCGTCTGGGGCTCCAGGACCGCGACTGGATAGCCCATCTTGCGGAACCTCTGGGCCGATTCCTGGGCGGCCTGCCTCTCAGCCAGGGCTCCGACTTGCACGTAAAAGAGGTTTTCCTTTTCGACGGTTGCCTGCTGGTCGACTTTGACCTGAGCCTTGGGCTCTGCCGGCTGAGGTTCGACCTTTGGCTTTTCTTCGCGTTTCTCCGGGATGATGTCCTTCTTCACCGGAGTGGCGTCTGTTTGAGCTGCAGCCGGCTTTTCGGCCGGCTCACGGGCAGGCTCCTGGTCCGGCTTCCTTTGGGGCAGCGAAACGATCTTTTCCTTGACCTGCTCCGGTTCTTTTTGGGCGATGACATTGGCTTTCTGGGCCACCTGGGCATGTTTTTTACCGACCGAAACCCCCAAGAGAAAGATCACCACCCCGATGACCAGGATGCCTAAGAATATGATGGCCAGCTGAGTGCTGGAGACCTGGATCTCTCTGAACTCTCGATTTTTCATCACGATTTATCCGCCCTCGGCTTTTCGAAGGAAAACGATCGCAGCAACTCCATCGGCAGAGGAAAGATGATAGTCGAATTCTTTTCCGTGGCGATCTCGGTCAGGGTTTGCAGGAAACGCAATTGCAGGGCCTGAGGGTTCTGGGAGATGATATCAGCGGCTTCGGTCAGCTTGCCGGCCGCCTGAAATTCGCCGTCGGCATGGATGACTTTGGCCCGGCGCTCGCGTTCTGCTTCCGCCTGTTTGGCGATCGCCCGGACCATCGTTTCAGGCAGGTCCACATGTTTCGTTTCCACGAGTTGGACCTTGATCCCCCAGGGGTCGGTGTGCTTGTCCAGGATCTCCTGCAGCTGGGCGTTCAGCTTCTCCCGTTTGGAGAGGAGGTCGTCGAGCTCGACCTCACCCAGCACGCTGCGCAAGGTCGTCTGGGCCAGCTGAGAGGTGGCATAAAGATAGTCCTGAACCTCGATGATCGCCTTGAGGGGTTCCATGACTCGGAAAAAGACGACGGCGTTGACCTTGGCCGAAACGTTGTCCTTGGTGATGACGTCCTGGGGAGGGATGTCCAGAGTGACCAGCCTCAGGCTTACCCGGAGCATGCGGTCGATCGGGGCGAAGACAAAGATCAAGCCGGGTCCTTTGGGTTGAGGGAGGACGCGCCCCAAGCGGAAGATGACGCCGCGCTCGTATTCACGGAGGACCTTGATGCAATTCAGAAGATAAAGAACGATGATCCCGACGATGATGATCGGAACAGAGATCATGGAAACCTCCTTGTTCTCTATTCATCCCGACTTGCCGGCGCCGAGAGCGGGCCGGTCAGATCTGAGTTCACAGCTTGTCAACGCGAATCTTGAGAGAATCCAAAACCTGGGTTACCTTCACCTTGCTCCCCTTGGCGATGGGTTCTGCGGCCTCAGCGTTCCAGATCTCGCCGTGGACGAAGACCTTGCCTTCGGGGCTGAGGTCGGTTTGGGCGGTACCGATCTCCCCGACGAGCCCTTCCTTCCCGGTGGTGGCTTTTCTGGAATGGGCCCGGACCACGAGAAACAGGAGGAATAAAAAGATCAGGGAAAGACCGACGGCCAGAGGGATGATTATTTTCAGGCTCGGTTGGAGCTCGGGAATCGGGGAATCGATGAGCATGACGGAACCGATGACCATGGCGATGATTCCTCCTACGGCGAGTATTCCAAAACTTTGAACCTTGACCTCGAGGAAGAATAGCCCGATGGCGAGAAGGATCAGAAGCAACGCCACATAGTTGATGGGCAGGATCTGGAACGAGAACATGGCCAGGAGAAGGCTGATCCCTCCGAGTACCCCGGGGAGGATAGCGCCGGGGTGGGCGAATTCGAAATACAGCCCGAGGAGGCCGAGCATCAGAAGGATGTAGGCGAGGTTGGGGTTGGAGATTGTGAGTAGGAATTTCTGCCGGGCCGTCATCGGAATGTCGACGACCGCTTCACCCCTGAGCCGCAGCACGACCGTTTCTCCGTTGAACCTCTTCAGGGTTTGACCATCGAAATGGGCGATGATCTCGTCCTCGCTGCCGGCCACCAGGTCGATCAGGCCTTTCTCCAGAGCTTCCTTTTCGGTATAGGACAGGCTCTTGCGAACCGCATCTTCGGCCGCCTGGACATTGCGACCGCGCTTCTCAGCCAGGGTCTTGATGTAGGAGGCCGCGTCGTGGGTGACCTTCTCCTCCATGGTTTTGTCCATGGCCTGTCCGGTGATGGAGATGCCCACCGGATGGGCGGCCCCCGTGTTCGTGCCCGGCGCCATGACGAAGAGGTCGGAGGCGATCCCGATGTAGAATCCGGCCGAAGCCGCCCGAGCGCCGCCGGGACCGACATAGGTCATGACTGGGACGGGCGAGGCCAGTATCTTGGCGATGATCTCGCGCATGGCCGAGTCGAGTCCGCCGGGTGTGTTCAGGACGATAATCAGCAGGCTGGCGTTGTCCCTTCCGGCTTTCTCGATCGATCGCGTGATGTACTCGGAGGAGATGGGATGCACGGGCGCATCGACTGTGATTCTGTAGATCGCGGCCGTGCTCGGGAGCGTGAGGAGGAAGAGAAATGCGGCCAGGCGAAGCGCTCGTTTCATATTGATTTCATTATAAGTGCTGGGGGAAATCAAGTCAATAATGCGTCTTGACATTTTGGAGTTGATCCATTAATTATTATCTATCGTCCATCCGGACCGAAGGAGATTCAGATGATCAAGAACGATCTCGCCCTTGCCATCGAGAAGAACTCGGAGTTCAATAGGGCTAAATCGCTGCGCATCGTTGAATCGATATTGAAATCCTTGAAAGGGGCGCTGGAGAAGAACCAGAAGGTTGAAATCCGGGGGTTCGGAAGCTTCAGAGTGGTCGATAAGAAAACCGGGTATGGACGAGACATCCGGCGGAAAAAGCAGATCAAAATAGAAAAAGGAAAGCGGATCAAATTCCGCTCCGGCCAGGAATTGAAAAACACACTGGTCAGGAAATAGACGGGCGATGCGAAAAGCTCAGACCTTTCGCCCGCGCCCCGCTCCGGGCGATCGATGGAGCGCCCGGACATCGTCGTTATCCCCATCATCGGGCCTGCGGACATACTCCCTCCTCTCCCGTCAGAGCAAGGTGACTGTCGGCGATTTTGCCAGGCCCTTCCAGCCGGAAAGCGGCCTAACCGGGTTCATCGACAGCCTTCCGGACATCCTGGCGGGAAAAGAGTTCAAGGATTTTCTCGTCCTTCTGGGGAAGGCCCGTGCGAAGAAGAAGCCTATTCTTTTTGGCTTGGGAGCCCATGTCATCAAGGTGGGATTAAATCCCGTCCTCATCCGCCTGATGAAGGACGGCTGGGTCAGCGGATTTGCCCTGAACGGCGCCGGCATCATCCACGATTTTGAGATCGCCTTCTGCGGTCGGACATCCGAGGATGTCGCCGTACAGATTCAGACCGGGAAGTTCGGGATGGCCCGGGAAACGGGCGAGATGTTGAATGCGGCCATCCTGAGCGGAGCCAGGCGGGGATGCGGGCTGGGCGCAGCGGTGGGAGGAATGATCGCCCGCTCCCGGCTTCCCTTCAAGGAACTCAGCCTGCTGGCATCCGCCCAAGAACTCGGGATTCCGGTCAGCGTTCACGTGGCTATCGGGACGGATACAATCCACTTCCATCCTCGGTCAAGCGGTGAGGCCCTGGGCAAGACATCGCTGGCCGATTTTTTCCTTTTTTGTTCGCTCGTGCAGAAGCTCGAGGGTGGTGGTGTCTATGTCAATATCGGTTCGGCCGTCGTCCTGCCCGAGGTCTTCCTAAAAGCCGTGAGCTACGTCCGGAACAGGGGAACGCGGCTCGAACGTTTTTCTACGGCCGTGTTCGATTTCCTTCATCACTACCGTCCGGAGCAGAACGTCGTCCGTCGTGTCGTAGGAAAAAAGGGGAGGGGCTTCTACTTCATCGGGCACCACGAGATCATGGTCCCGCTCTTGGCCGCTGCGCTCGGGACCGGTCGCTAGACCGGCCCTTCTTTTCCCGCGCTTGCTTTTTCCGGAAATCGGCCAGGAGACTGCGGTACAATCGTTCTGCCTGGGCTGCGGTCTCGGCAGGAGTGCCGGATGTGTCGATAAGATAGTCTGCGTGTATGATCTTCTCCGCCGCTCGCATCTGGCTGCGGATTTTTTCCCAGGCCTCGCGCCGAGTGATCCCGTCCCGTTTCATCAGCCGTTCGACCCGGACTCTCTCGGGACAATGGACGACCACGACCTTATCGAAGAACGGGCCGAACCCCGACTCGATGGTGAGCGCCGCCTCGGAGATGAAAATCTTATGAGTGCCCAGCCGCTCCAATCTCCGGACAGCCTGCTTTTTCTTTTGCAGGACAAGAGGATGCAAAACACGATTCAGGAACCGTCTCTCTGTCTCAGACGAAAAGACAATCTTTCCCAAGAGCTGCCGGTTGACCGTTCGGTCGGAGTTCAGGATCCCCGCTCCAAAATGGTCGACAATCCGGCTCCAGGCTGGCCGCCCCGGCTTGATCAGGTCATGGGCCACCCGGTCGGCCGAGTGGATATAGCAATTATGGTCGGCCAATACCTTGGCGACGACAGATTTTCCCGCGGCGATGCCCCCGGTCAGCGCCACCCTCAGTATGGGCACGCGGATGCTATTTCGCCTTCTTCTTGGCGTCCTCGACGAACTTGAAGTCCTTGGTGAACCGTATGGCGACACCTTGCCGCTTGCCTTTTTTGTCCGGTTCCTCGAGACGCACGGTGATCCCGCCCAGGTTGAGCTTGATCTTCTTTCCTCCAGTGAGGTTCTTCGGTAGGTCGATCATGAGGTTGAGCCTGGATCCGACGACGACTCCCGAGTCGAGACAGAAGTAGGCTCCCGTGGCGCTGATGTTCTGGAGGGTGGTCGTCTCGATGAATTTTTCACCGTGGGGGAGACGGCCTTCGATCATCGTCGAGAGGGGCAGGTCCAGGCGCCACTCTCGACGGCGGTTGGCCTGGAGGGAAGGAATGGCCTCTTCCTTTTTGGGTTTGGCTGCTTTTTTCATCTCAACCTCTGCTTGATTCCCGGATTAAAACAGAGCCGAATTGATGGCGTACAAGGCCAGCTGGAGCCGGCTGTGCGTATCCAACTTAGCATAGATGCTCTTGATATGCGACCGGACCGTGTTCTTGCTGATGAACAGGATCTCGGCGATCTCGTCGTTGCTCTTGCCCTGGCCGATGAGTCGAAGGACCTGGAACTCGGTGGGGGTGAGCTGGTCGAGTGTCTTTTCCTTGAGGTCCCGGCCGACCACGGAGATGATGCGGTCCATGATGCTGCTCATCCTGTCTCGCGGCAGCCAGATCTCCCCCTTGTGGATGACCCGGATCGCTTCCGAGAGTTGACCAGCGGGATCGGTGAGGTCGAAATACCCCCTGGCCCCCGCGTTGATCAGGCCGACGATCTCCTCGTGCGAGGGAATGCTTCCCAGGATCAGGAGCTGCGACTTGCTCTGAAGCTTGGAAATCTCTTTGATGGCCTTGCAAATTTCCCGCATGTTGGGCAATGGCTCGGTGTTGGCGAAGAGGATCACCTGCGGCCGGAGCTTCTTGATCGATTCCATGAAGCTCTCGATCGTGTTCTTCTCCACGTTGGCGATCTCGATGCCGCCATCAGTTTCCATGGCCTTCAGGATCCCCGAAAGGATGATTTCCGAAGGACAGAAAATGAGGATCTTGATTTTCTTCTCTTCCGCCGTCATGCTCTTTTTTTTCATGGTTCACTCACTCTCTGTGTTTCTTAGCCCCAAAGCGTGAAGGTTCGTTTCAACTCTTGGCTCGGCAGAATTCTATAAAATCACCCCCGTCTTGTCAAGTGAAGCCTCAGGGGAGTCCGACCTTTAGCGGAGACACTTGCCTGCTTCGAGGAAGGGGAGAGCTAGTTGATGCTCGGCGGGATGGGAAGCAACTTGAATTTTTTATCCAGCCGCAGCGAGACCAGCTGTTTTTTCCCGTTGCGCGAGGAGTCCGCCTGGGTCAGGAGGACGGTACCGGTCAATTGCAGCTTGAGGCTTTTCTCCAGGATGAGAGTCTTGGGGATATCCAGCGAGATGTCCAGCTTCGCTCCGATCGGCACATGAGAACGGAGCCAGATAGTCGCTTCCTCGGAGCTGATCGACGTGATCAGGGTCTTCTCGCGGAATTTATTCTCCAGGACGTCCACCCCGGTTACCAAAGCGGGAAGAGAGAGCTCGAAGGCACGCTCCCTCTTCCCGTCTTTGGACGCGCTATGGATGGAGGGTTTGAAGGGCTCTTCCTTTTCATTCATGTTCGGAATCTCATTATCCGCAGCACTCTCCGCCAGGACAATCCCTCTTGGAGATGAATCGAAGGGTGATTTTTTGGCCATTCTCGTCATCCATAAAGATTAGGCCTTGCTGTTCCCAACGGCGTCCGTCTGGACCTCCTCGCGACCGACGAGAGACGGTATCTCCCTATCCGTCCGCTTTGATGAAATATTTGTTCTCAAACCTCAAAGAGACCCGGTGCCTCGAATGATGGGAATGATTGGCCTCGACGAGCGCCACTTTGCCGCTAATGACGAGCTTCAGGTTCTGGTCATCGGACAACGAGGGGGGAAGGTCGATGATCAGCTTGAGCTTGGAACCTAGCGTGATGGAATTGACCAAGTTGAATGAGGCTCCGTGATGGCTGATGTAAAAGAGAACGGTCTTCTCCTGAAAGGAACGGCCCGCGGCGTCGCGGCCCTCGACGGCAGTGGGAAGTGGCAGGTTGAAGATCTGGTCCTTCCTTTCGGCTTTGCTCGACGACAATAATGAGGATTTCGATAACATAACCGCTTCCTTTTCCTTTTTCGTTTCCTAAGATGCCATGCCCGGGCAGAGGGGTCAATCACCCCTTTGGATGAAATCAGGGGTGAATTTGTTTTCGCCGCCCCATGATCCCCGGTCTCACCCCCGAGGCGCGCATCCGAAACAGGCCCCGGAGTTCCTTGACAAACATAGGGGTGGCGGATAGAATGAGCCAATCATTGCGCGCCTGGAGTGATCCGTGGCCAAGGATGAACGATTTGTCAAGCAGATCACAGCCAAGAGCGAGGATTTCTCCCGCTGGTACCTGGAGATCATCCGCAAGGCTGAGATGGCTGATTATGCCCCGATGAAGGGCATCATGGTCATCCGCCCTTACGGCTACACGATTTGGGAGAACATCCAGCGTCTGATGGACCGGCGGATCAAGGAGACAGGGCACGTCAATGCCTATTTTCCCTTATTCATCCCGGAGAGCTTTCTGAAGAAGGAGATGGAGCACCTGGAAGGGTTCGCTCCGCAGGTCGCCTGGGTTACGCAAGGAGGCCAGGAGGAGCTGGAGGAGCGGCTGGCTGTCCGGCCGACATCGGAGGCCATCATCGGCTCCATGTATGCCAAGTGGATCCAATCCTATCGGGATCTGCCGGTCTTGATCAACCAATGGGCCAACATTGTTCGCTGGGAGAAAGTGACCCGGCCCTTTCTCCGGACCACCGAGTTCCTATGGCAGGAGGGACACACCGCTCACGAGACGATGGAAGAGGCACAGGAGGAAACCATCAAGGTCCTTTACATGTACAAGGATTTCGTGGAATCGGAGCTGGCCATCCCGGTGATCGAAGGCCGGAAGTCGCCGCGGGAGAGGTTCGCTGGAGCCATGGAGACTTACGCGATCGAAGCACTGATGTCGGACGGCAAAGCGCTCCAGATGGGCACATCGCACAACCTCGGACAGCATTTCTCCAAAGTCTTCGAGATCCGTTTTGAGGACAGGGAGCAAAAGCAGCAGTATGTCTGGCAGACATCATGGGGGGTTTCCACGCGCCTGATCGGGGCCCTGGTCATGACCCATGGGGACGACTCCGGGCTGAGGATGCCGCCTCAGGTAGCGCCCATCCAGGTGGTCGTCGTTCCCATCTCGTTGGGCAGCTGGAAAGAGAATGTCCTCCCTGTCGCCCTGGCCATCGAAAAGGAACTGCTCGAGGCCGGCCTACGCGTCAAGCTGGATGCTCGGGAGGAATTCACGCCCGGCTGGAAATTCTCGGAGTGGGAGATGCGGGGAGTGCCGCTGCGGGTGGAGGTCGGGCCGAAAGATATAAAGGAGAACCGTGCGGTTCTGGTCCGCCGGGACGTTCAGCAGAAGGACTTCGTCGGACTGGCCGCGCTGGCGCCGCAGGTCAAGAAAACGCTCCAGCAGATCCAGTCCTCCCTGTTCGAGCAGGCGCTGAGGTTTCAGCGGGAGAACACGCGGAGCGTTTCTGATTATCGGGAATTCAAAGAAGTCCTCGAGTCCAAGCGCGGTTTCATCCGGAGCTGGTGGTGTGGCGATGAAGCCTGTGAGGACAAGATCAAAGAAGAGACAATGGCCAGCATTCGGGTGATCCCCTTGAAGGAAGAAGCTAAGGAGGACCCGGGCGATTGCGTTTACTGCCGGAAAAAGGGCCGGGAGCTGGCCTATTTCGCCAGGGCCTATTGATGGCCCTGAGTGCGCCGGCGCTCTCTGCCTGCGGCGCGTGATGGCTGGACTTTCTGCCGAAGGTGGGCTGGACTGACCCGCGGAGAACTCCGGGAAACAGGGGGAGACCATGGCGGACCCGCAAGACGATTTCATCACCCAAAGGGAGAGCATGGTGGACGTCCAGATCCGGGCCCGGGGCGTGAATGACGAGAAAGTGCTGGCGGCCATGCACAAGGTGCCGCGGCATCTTTTCGTTCCCGGAGAACTCAGGTCTTTTGCCCACGGGGACGAGCCTCTTCCGATCGGCGAAGGGCAGACAATTTCCCAGCCGTATATCGTCGCCTACATGACCGAGGCCCTCGAGCTTTCGGGAGGGGAAAAAGTTCTGGAGGTAGGCACGGGGAGCGGCTATCAAACGGCCGTCCTGGCCGAGATCGTCCGCCAGGTCTTCACGGTAGAACTTCTTAGCGGACTCTCTGAGAGGGCCGGGGCGCTCCTCCAGGTGCTCGGCTACTCGAATATCTGCTTCAAGGTCGGGGACGGCACTCTGGGATGGGAAGAGAACGCTCCGTTCGATGCGATCATGGTCACGGCCGCGGCAGAGGCGGTTCCGAAGAGGCTCCAAGAACAGCTCGGTCCGAACGGACGAATGATCATCCCCGTGGGAGCGGGTTTTCAGGAGCTCTTCCTTATCACCCGCGAGCGGCGGGGTTTCCGGAAGAAAAAATTGCTGCCGGTCCGCTTCGTCCCCCTTGTTTCGGCTCATTGACAAGCAGACGGGAGAGGGATACCATGGCGGCGGACGGGGTTTGACGGAGATCGAAGATGAAGAGACGAATCATCCTGCTCCTGGTATTTCTGACGCTCTACTGCTCCGGACAGGCGGGGAAGAACAAGTTCATCAAGGTCTATTTTCTTGACGGTTTCTCCGCCACCGCCGAGCTCGCCATGAGCGACGAGGAGCGAGCTCAGGGGCTTATGTTCCGGGAGAGGATCAACGAGGATCAAGCCATGCTGTTCCTCTTTGAGGAAGAGGACATCCATTCTTTTTGGATGAAGAATATGCGCTTTGCCATCGATATTTTATGGCTTGATGGTCAGAAGCGGATCGTGCATATCGAAAACCGGGTCCCGCCTTGCCCCAAAGACCCCTGCCCCTCCTATGTTCCTGCCGCTGCGGCGGCGTTCGTCCTTGAGCTCCAGGCCGGCTTCGTCGAAAAACACGGCCTGCGCCTCTACGACCGAATCGAATTCGTCCTGCCCAGGCTCAGCGAACCTCGAAATCCGTGATCTTGACCGCCGTCCTGCCGCTGAGCTTGTCCTTGAGTACAGCTTTGAATTTGTATTTCCCCGCCGGGACCTGACCACCTAAGGTGATATTGTTTTGGGCCCAGAGGTCCATCACCGGCGTCCTGGTCGTGTAATGGAAATCGAGGGCGTTCGGCCACTCCTGGAGGACTTTCCCCTGTTCATCGAGCAGCACCATGTCTTGAGTGTACCAGATTTCGTAGATCTCTTCCTTCTTGGCGGTGAAGACGTTGACCGGCTCATAGTAGACCAGGAGCTCGCCGTTCTTATCGAGGGCTGGACCGGGGAGAGGCGCATAAGAGCCGAATGCGACTATGCTCGAGCAAAAGGCGAAATTGCGGAACCCCAAGTCCCCCTTGTTCTGGATCTCGATAATCCTTTCCTTGAGCTTCAGGATTTCATTGTCCTGGGCGATAGAAAGAGAAACAGCTAAGATGGTCAGGCCGGCCAGCCAGAATACCCTCTTCATTTTTCCTCCTTCGGTCAAGAAAATCATCTATCTTCAGGAATTATACTTGGCAGCGTGGGAAATGCAAGAGGGCTGGGGTCTTCAGGTGCGCAGAGGAAAGACGATCTCCCGGAGTTCCAGGGCGACGCGCTCGGACGCCTTTTCTGGCCCAAGAAGAACGGCCACCCGCCGGAATTCTTCTTTCATCTTGGCTCTTGTTTCTTCGGAGAAGAGCAGCGCTATCGTCTCGTGCACAAGGCGAGCGGTCGAGAAGCGGCCCTGGATGAGCTCAGGCACGACCGTCCTGGCGGCGAGGATGTTGACGATGCTGTAAGCGCGGATCCGCACCAGCCTGTGAAACGGATAATAGGTAAGGGGGGAGAGGCGATAGAAGGCGATAAACGGGGTGCCCAGTAAGGCTGTCTCCAGGTTGGCCGTTCCACATGAGGAGAGAACCAGGTCGGCCTGGGCGATGGCGTCATATCTGTCCATAGTGAGGACATCGATCCCTTGCTCTCCGCGCGGCAGATACCGATGGAGATAATCCCGGTCGATGTTCTCCGCCAAAACAAGAAGAAAATGGACGGGGATTTTTGTCCTCAGCCTTCGGGCGGCCGCGATCAAGATGGGGAGGTGGTTCTTGATCTCCGTCCTCCGGCTTCCGGGCAGAAGAGTGATCAGATGGCCTTCACGCGGAAGAGAATACTTGGTCAGGAACTCGTCCCTGCTCAGGCTGGTTGTGACCTTGTCTTTGAGGGGATGGCCGACGAACACCGCCGGGATGCCGTGGTCCTCGTAAAGCTTTTTTTCGAACGGGAAGATGAGGCACATCCGGGTGACCACTTTCCGGATAATCTTCAGCCGGCCGCTCCGCCACGCCCATACTGTGGGACTGATGTAATAGAGCACGGGAATGCCGGCCTTGTGCAACTTCTTGGCCAAGCGGAGGTTGAAGTCCGGCGCATCGATGAGAACGGCCGCCGCAGGGTTTCTGGCTTGGACCTCTTTCTCGAGGCGAGTGAAGACCCGCCGGATCTGGGGGAGGCGGGTTATGACCTCGAAGATACCGACGGCGCTCAGCTCCTTGATGGAGCAACAGATCTCGACTCCTTCTTCGGCCAGCCTCTCTCCGCCCACTCCGAAAAAGGCGATGTCCGCGTGCCGTCTTTTGAATTCGCGAACGACGTCCGCTCCATGCCTATCCCCTGAGTTTTCTCCGGCCACGATCAGGATGGACTTCATTTAGGGGACTGGCCGTAGTAGACGATCTCCGGCGGCTGCTTGGGATCCTGGCCGTAAAAAAAGAGCCACTTATCGTAGCTCTCTTGATCGTTATAGATGCGGAAGGATTTCTTGGTGGACGAGCTGACAACGCCGAGGATCTGGACGTTTCGAATCGAGGAAAGGGCGCTCTTCGGGGCCACCAGGATACTTTGGGCCACAAATGCTTGACCCTGACCGCGATCCTGTCTGGAGGCTTCCTCCATCCGGACTGGAGTTCCGCCTGAACGGCGCCGCCTGGCGCCTCCCGGACCTCCACCCTCCGGAAGGAGGATGATGTTCCAATCGCCATCCAGGCTCATCGGGTCCTTGAAAGGACGGCGGAGACACTTTTCTTCAACCAGCTCTTCAAGCGTTTTCGGAAAGGTGCCGGGCTTCTTGATCTGGAAGACCCGCACCGCCTCGACGTATTGTTTGCCCCGGAATATGAGTTCTTCTTCTTTCTCCCGTTGGATCTGGGTTTGCCAGACAGGGACAGCAACCAGCAGGCCGATGCCCATCGCGGTCACGACAAACAGAAGCATGATCAAGACATAGCCGCTGGCTCTATTCTCCATAGTCCGCTACCAAGTGTCATAGGTTGTGCCGTCCAGTGCCTTGACCTGGGACCCGGAATGAACATCAACGATCCCGTACTCCACCCCCGGGACCATTTCTTCATAGGAGGGTTGATCTTTGATCTCTTGCCACGTATCGGCCGAGCCGGTCATGGGATCGATGGGGAGCGTGCGGAGGTAGTTTTCTTCGACCAGCGTCCTGAGGGCAGCCGGGTACTTGCCCTTGTCGGTGTAGTACTCGTTGATCAATTTTCTCATGACGTAGAGGTTTTCTCGCAAAACGGCCTCTTGAGCCCGGTGGCGGGAATGCTGGTAGCGGGGAAGCGCCAGCCCCACCAGGATCCCGATCAATGCAAAAACAATAATGATCTCGATCAAGGTGAAGCCGCGCCCGGAGCGGACGTCTGCTTTTCGCATCGTCTTACCAGTCCCTGTATTTTGTTCCATCCAAAGCAGTGCCCGGACTCTTGGTATAGATGTCATAGACATTTTCGCCTCCCCAGTCGTCCGCGTCGGGTTTGTCCTGATAGGACCGCAGCCCCCATTCGATAGAGCCCGTCATTGGATCCCTGGGAATCCGCCGGAGGAACTTGACGGTCTTTTTTTCTGAGCTGGACTTGGACGGCGGCTGGCCCAAAAGGCGCTGGGATTCGGCTTGGTCGGCCTTGATCTCAACGCCCTTGACCAGCGTCTCCAGGTCCGGCGGATAGCCTTCCGAATCCTCTTCTACTTCGATCTTCTTTTCGTCGGCCAGTTTCTTGTAGGCGTCGAGGGCTTCACGGATGAGCCGCAGGTTGCGGCGCAGTTCGATCTCTTTTTCCCGCTTGAGGGCTGTCTTGGCGATCGGTATGACCGAGGCGGCCAGGATGGCCAGGATGGTCAGAGTGACCAGCATTTCGATAAAGGTGAAGCCCTTTTTTCTCTGCCAGAGGCCGGCCATGGCTGCCTCCTCCTAATATCTCAATATCTGCGTTTGTTCACGGGACGGCGGTCGTCGTGCTGATATTGTTTCCGCCGCGGATAGCCGTCTTTTTCCCGGTCCGATTCCGGAGTCGAAGCGGGTCCTTCTTCGAGGGCCTTGCGGCTGACGCGGACCTTGTTGTCTTCGTCGATGCTGATGACCTTGACCTCGAGCATCTGGCCCATCTTGAGGACATCCCGAACGCTACTGACGCGGTGGTGGGCGATCTCGGAGACATGGAGGAGGCCGATGATATTGGGCAGAATCTCGAGGAAGGCGCCGTACTCTTCGATGCGCACGACCTTTCCGTTGTAGACCTTTCCCATCTCGGCCTCGAGGGTGATCTCGCGGATCATCTCCTTGGCCCTTTCCGCGGCCTGCATATCCGTGGAGGCGATGGTGATCTTGCCGCCCTCTTCGATGTCGATCTTTGCTTTAGTCGTAGCGATGATCTTTTTGATGACTTTTCCGGCCGGTCCGATGACCTCGGCCACTTTCTCCGGGTTGATGAACAGGGTGATGATCCGGGGCGCATAAGGGGATATCTCCGGACGCGGAGCGGCCAGAGCCGCCTTCATCTTGGCCAGGACATGAAGCCGGGCGTCTCGCGCCTTGACCAATCCCTTACGGAAGACATCCAGCCCGATGGACGGGACCTTGAGGTCGAGCTGGATCGCAGTGATCCCCTTTTCCGTTCCCGTCACTTTCAGGTCCATGTCGCCCAGGTGATCTTCCAGGCCGGCGATATCCGTCAATAGCGCATACCGGGAGCCGTCGGTGACGAGCCCCATAGCGATCCCGGCGACCGTCATGGAGAGCGGCACTCCGGCGTCCATAAGGGCGAGCACGCCCCCGCAGACCGTGGCCATCGAAGAAGACCCGTTGGATTCCAGGATGTCGGACACGATGCGAATCGTGTAGGGGAAGACCTCGGCCGCGGGAATCGAGGGCAGGATGGACTTCTCGGCCAGGGCGCCGTGACCGATCTCTCGCCTTCCGGGACCGCGCAGGAACGAGACCTCGCCCACCGAGAACGGGGGAAAGTTGTAATGGAGCATAAAGCGCTTTTCGGTCTCCTCACCCAGGCCGTCGAGCCTTTGGACGTCCTCAAACGTGCCCAGCGTGACCGTGGCCAGAGACTGCGTCTCGCCGCGCGTGAACAGAGCCGACCCGTGGGTTCGGGGGAGGAGCCCCACCTCGATGGAGATCGGCCTGATCTCATCGAAGGCGCGGCCGTCGGCCCGCTTGCCCTGATTCAGGACGAGGTCGCGGACCAGCTTCTTCTCTAGGTCATAAAAGATTTGCTTCGTGGCGCTGATATCCTCTTCGTTCTCTATGGGGATTTCTTCGAGGAGTGATTTGAGGATGCGCGCGCATTCGGCTTCGCTCTCTTTTTTTTTAGAGACTTGGATGGCTCGGAGAAGGTCGGCGGCGATCCGCCGCTCGACCGGCTCGGCTGTAGCGGCGTCGACCGTCTTAACGGTGAACTCCCTCTTCTTGATGCCGAGCTTCCGGAAGAGGTCTTTCTGGGCTTCGATGATCCGGCGGATCGGCTCCTGGGCCAGAGAAACCGCCTCGACGATTTTCTCGTCCTCGATCTCGGTGGCGCCGGCCTCGATCATGATGATGCCCTGATCCGTGCCGACGACAGCCATGTTCAGGGGGCTTTTTTCGAGCTGAGCCACCGTCGGGTTGATCAGAAGCTGGCCGTCGACGAGACCCACCTTGACCGCCCCCAGGGGAGTGACAAAGGGGATATCGGAAAAATAGAGGGCGGCAGAGGCCCCGATGATGCCCAGTGTATCGGGCTCGTTTTCCAGGTCAGCCGAAAGCAGAAGGGCAACGATCTGGGTGTCGAAAAAGTATCCGTCCGGGAAGAGGGGGCGGATCGGACGGTCGATCAGACGGCTGACCAGGATCTCTCTCTCAGACGGTCGGCCCTCCCGTTTGAAGAAGCCTCCCGGGATTTTCCCGGCGGCATATGTATTCTCCCTATAGTCGACGATCAAGGGCAGAAAGGGCTTCGGTTCTTTGACCTCTTTCTTCGAAGTCGCGGTGCAGAACATGATGGTCTCGCCGAGGCGGACCAGGGCAGAGCCATCGGCCTGACGGCCGATCTTGCCGATCTCGATAGACAGGGGACGGTTGCTGATGTCCAGGATGATGGTTTCAGACATGGGCGTATCCAGGCCGGAGCCTACTTGCGCAGGCTCAACTTCTTGATCAATTGTTCATAGCGGGCGGAATCTTCTCTCCTCAGGTAAGCCTGGAGCCTCTTCCTCTTTCCGACGAGCCGCATCAGGCCGACCCGAGAAGTGAAATCTTTCTTATGGGTGTTGAGGTGACTGGAGAGGAAATTGATCCGTTCGCTCAACAGGGCGATCTGGACCTCGGGAGAACCGGAGTCTTGGGCTTGGAGCCGGTTGTCCCCGATGATCTTGGTCTTTAGTTCTTTGCTTAACACTCTATATACTCCTATTCGGGTTCATATCTTAGCAAAATTCTGCCCGAATGTAAATCGCGTATTTTCAGTATGTAAACGTCGAGGAAAGCTGTTCCTGCCCCTATTTCTTGCCGGCTTTGAGGATGTCTCTTCGTCGGACCAGCTCGCGGGCATAGCGAGAGGCCTGTCCTCCCTGAGAGCTTTTGGCCCCTTCCAGCGCCTTTTCGACCTCGGCGACAGACATTTTGTTGATCTTCTTGCCCCGTTTGGGCTTGACTTGGGCCTGTTCCTGTTTTTCTTCGGCCATGCGCTTTATCCTTTCTCGTGATGAATTAGGGTTATCAAAGCAGGTGAAAGCCCTAAGTTAGCAGAATTCGCCTCCGTCCGCAAGATCGCTTGCGCGCTCCGGACGATTCTAGTATAGTCAACAGGCGTGTACGGGTTGTATTCTTTTTTCCTTTTTCTGGCCCTTCTTTTTTACTCTCCCGGGTACTTCATCCGGATGAAGCTCTGGAGAAAAGAGCGCCTTTTTCTTCGGGAACGGCTGGGGATGAAGCTTCCTGCGTCCAAGGCGGAGGCGCCGTCGCTCTGGATCCATGCCGTCTCGGTCGGCGAAGTCCTGAGCCTGCGCCGGCTCGTTTCCGAACTCAGGGCCAAGCATCCCTCTTGGCCGATCTATTTTTCCACCCTGACCAACACCGGATACAGGATCGCCAGGCAGACGCTTTCAGGGGTCGAGGAAATCTTTTTCGTCCCCTTGGATTTTGGCTGGGTCGTGCGTCGGTTCTTTTCCGCCCTTCGGCCCCGTCTGTTCGTCCTTGCAGAATCGGAATTCTGGCCGCATCTCCTGCGTCAAGCCCGGAGGAGTTGCCGGTCCGTGATCCTGATCAATGGCCGGATGTCCCGACGCTCCCACGGGAAATACCGCCGCTGGAGAAGCCTGGTCAGGCCTGTGCTGGGCAATATCGACTACTTCCTCGTCCAGACTGCCGGAGACCGGGAGCGCCTGGAAGGCATCGGAGTCCCGCCGCGAAAGGTCGAAGTGGCTGGAAACCTAAAAGCCGAGCTGCGCCTCCCCGAGGTGAGCGCTGAAGAAAGGAACGGTCTGAGGACGGGTTTCGGCCTTGCTCCCGATAAGAAGCTCATCGTAGCCGGAAGCACGCACAGGGGGGAGGAGGCGCTTATCCTGAAGGCTTTCGCCGGAGCAAGAGAGGTTCGGCCGGACCTCGCGATGGTCATTGCCCCTCGGCATCCAGAAAGGTCCTCTGAGGTGGAGAAGGCGGGTGTCGAGATGGGCCTGAGGATGATGAGGAGGACACGGGCCGAACCGGAAAAGCCCTGGGACGTGCTCGTCCTGGACACAATAGGTGAGTTGGCCAAGTTCTATGCCCTGGCCGACCTGGCTTTTGTGGGGGGAAGCCTAATCCCTCACGGAGGCCAAAACTTGCTCGAGCCGGCTTACTATGGAAAGCCCATGTGCTTCGGGAAGCACATGGAAAATTTTGCCGCCCTGGCCGATGATTTCGTCAGCTCCGGGGCGGCCAGAGTTGTCCTTGGCCCGGAGGAGTTGGAGGCTCTGTTCTTGATGAAAGATGAAAGAGCGCTGGAAGAAATGGGGCGGAAGGCCAAAGATCTTCTTCGTTCCCTCCAGGGAGCAACGGCCAGGACTCTCCAGGTCATCGAGTCGCGAATCGCCGAGGGCGGGGGTTGAGGATGGACCGCCAGTCAGCCGCAGAAAGGAGGGGCCGTAGGGCCGGCCTCCTGGCGATTGGGGTTCTGCTCTTCGGGATGTTCGGAGTGGTGGCGGGGGGTGCTCAGGAGGCCGGCGGCGAGAGCAGGCTCGACCGGGCTTTCTTTTGCCGGTTCGGACGCGATTTCACAGAAGTCATCACGGCGCCTGCCCGTTGGGATCGGGGTGATCTCCTGACGCTGGCTGCAGTCTCGGGGAGCGGGCTTCTACTCATGGCCTTCGACCAGGAGATCCAGGACTGGGCCCAGGGCCGACGCACGGCATCCTCTGATAAGGCCACATCGTTCATCACCCATTTCGGCGATGGTGCGGTCCTGCTCGGGCTTTCGGCCGCCGTCTATGCGGCCGGCGAGATCGGTCATAACGACGGCTTGAGAAAGACGGCTCTCCTGAGTCTGGAGAGCCTGGCCACGGCCAGCCTTCTTGTCTGGACGACTAAAGTCATCGTCGGCCGGGCCCGGCCGTACACCGAGGAGTCGAGCGGCAGTTTTCATCCGTTCGCCCTGAAAAGCAGTCTTTGGTCTTTTCCGTCCGGACACGCCGCGGCCGCTTTTTCCGTGGCCACTACGATCGCCCTGCAGTCGAGGAGCGTCTTCGTCGATGTCGCCGCTTACAGCCTGGCGTCCTTGGCCGGACTCTCCCGCATCCACGACAATTCGCATTGGGCTTCCGACGTGTTCATCGGATCGGCCGTGGGCTACTTTGTCGCTAAGAAGATCTCCGACCTCAACCGGACCGGAGAAAAAAGGACAGTGAGCCTGGGATTCCAATGCTCCGGAGGCCGGCAGGCCTTGACTCTGAGCATCGCCTTTTGAACAAGTGAGCCTAACAAGAAGGAGCTAAAAAGACCGCGAATGGCCAGGCCGATGAGCGGACGTATTTTCATTGTCTGGCTTATCGCTCCCTTCGTCTTTGGCGGCGAGAACCAGTTCCTTCGGTTCCCCGGCGGGACCGAGGTGGAGATTATCGCCCCAGTTCTTGAGCCCGGTCAAATCATCTTGGCCCGGCTCGTGCAAGCGCCGGATGTCAAGAAGGTCTCGATCCGTTTTGGAGCTGCCGTATACGAGCTGGGGCCTATGGAGCAGGCGCTCGAAACGTTTACCCTGATCGGCCTTGACCTGGGCCTTAAGCCGGGGCCCCTTGATCTCGAAATGACTGTTTTCCTTCGGGACGGCCGGATCGAGGAGTTGAAACACCGGGTTCTAATCGGTGACCGAGAATTTCCTGTCAAAAAGCTCTGGGTCAAAGAAGAGTTTGTCAGGCCGCCCCCAGAGGTCCAGGACCGCATCCAGCGGGAGGCGGAGATCCTGGAAATGGCCTACAGCATAAGCACGGAGAACTGGCTGGGGGAGGGACTATTTGAGCGGCCGCACCCGGGAGAGATGACGCCCAATTTCGGAGAGAAAAGAATCTATAACAATGTGCCGCGCTCGACCCATTCCGGCGTGGACATTGCGGCGCCATACGGCTCGCCTGTCCGGGCCTCCAACTCGGGCCGGGTGGTCTTGGCCAGGGACCTCTATTTTTCCGGGAAAACGGTCATCATCGACCACGGTCTGGGGCTTTTCACTTTCTACTGTCATTTTTCACGCCTCAAGGTGAGCCGTGGAGATATGGTCAAGAAGGGAGCGGTCATCGCCCTGGCCGGCAGCACAGGACGTTCCACCGGCCCGCACCTCCATTGGGGGGTTAAGCTCCTGGGCAGCCGGGTCGATCCGGCCGCCCTCCTCAGCCTGGTGCTGCCAGAATAGCCCCTTATCTGAGATCTTTCAGCGCAGTTAGACCCGGGGACGGCGTCAAGCTCGGGGATTGGGTTGACATCGGCGGCCGCCCTTCCTATAGTAGGACTTCATTTTGCCAAGACCGATAAAGGACATGAAGACACCGTTCCTGGATATCTCCATGGCCGGCGCCATCCGAGAGGCCTACAAGCTCGGTCAGGAGGACGAGGCCCTGGAACCGATCGTCAAGGTCGACCCTTCCGGTCGCCCTCGTGGCAGGATCGGCGATGGCCACAGCGTCATTTTTTACGATATACGGGGGGAACGTGAAATCGAGCTGACCCGGAGTCTCATCGACCGGGACTTCCGCTATTTTGACCGCGGTCAGCCATTCCGGCTTCATTTTGTCACCATGATCACCTACGATCCTTCGCTCGACGTGGGTGTGGCCTTTCCGGCTGAAGAACAAGTGCGTAACACCCTCGTCGAAATCATAACCAAGGCGGGACTGCGCCTGGCCAAGGTGGCCGAATCCGAGAAGGCCGTGCACATCGGGTTTTTCCTGAACGGAAAGAACGACGCTGTCTTTCCCGGCGAGGATAGGTTTATCATTCCTTCCCCCCAGGGAGTCCGGTCCTATGCGCAGACTCCGGAGATGAGCGCCGCTTCTGTTGCCCGAGAGGTTGTTTCCAGGATAAAGGACCCGGCCTATCCGGTCGTCATCGCCAACTTGGCCAACGTGGACGTGGTGGGACACATCGAAGACAGGACGGCCGTCCTGCGTGCTGTTGAGACGGCTGATGCGGCGTTGGGAACGATCGTCGAAGAATGCCGCCGCCAGGCCGTGACGCTGATCGTCACCTCCGACCATGGAACCGTTGAGGAGTGGCTCTATCCCGACGGGTCCATCAATACAGGCCATACCAGGAACCCCGTGCCCTTCATCCTAGCTGATTTTTCCGGGCGGGATGAAAAAACCGTTTTGCGCCCCAACGGAGAACTGGCCGATGTAGCGCCGACTGTCCTCGAACTGCTCGCTCTCGACAAGGCGGCCGAGATGACGGGTGAGAGCCTGATCGTTGCCCCCCACGCCCGGCAGCGCCGGCCAAAGATCGCGCTCCTCATCTTGGACGGATGGGGGCTCAGGGAGGATGCCTACGGCAACATCATCCGTGAGGCCCGGACCCTCCACTTTGATGCGCTCTGGTCGGAGTTCCCGCACAGCGTTCTGGAAGCAGCCGGCGGGGCGGTCGGCATGCCCGATCGCACGGTCGGAAATTCCGAGGCGGGGCACCTTCATCTCGGCGCCGGCCGGCGGATTCTTCTGGACCGGGTCAAGATAGACCGCGCGGTCGAGGACGGGAGCTTTTTTCGGAATCCCGAGTTTCTTGGTGCGATAGCTGAGGCCAAGAAACAAAGGAAGCCACTTCATCTCATGGGTATCGTCTCCCATTACAGCTCTCATGGAACGCTCGACCATCTGTTCGCCCTCATGCGCATGGCCAGAGAGGAGGCTGTGGCTGAGCTCTATATCCATGGGTTCATCGGGCGCCGCGGGGAGAAACCCGAGAGCGGCGCCATCTACGTCGAAAAGGTCGAGCAGATGGGCAGGGAGCTGGGCCTTGGCGAGGTGGTCACAATCATGGGTCGCCACTGGTCCCTCGACCGCGAGCACAACTGGGATCGTGTGGAGAAGGCTTATCGGGCCCTGGTCCAAGGCGTAGGCACCCGGGTTTTGGGCTAAACCGACGGTTTTGGTCTGAACTTCCCTAGGGTCCTCAACGTATGATATAGAGAGGTTGTAAGAGCTGCTGCCAACGGAAGCACAATGATCGCCGAAATCTCCGATCTGCAGTTTTCTTACGGACCTATCAAAGCCCTGGACGGAATCAGCTTGAACCTGGCCGAGGGAGCTGTCGGTTTGCTGGGCCCGAACGGCGCCGGGAAAAGCACACTGCTTCGCATCTTGCTCGGATTCCTGGCCCCGCAGCACGGCCAGGGACGGGTCCTCGGTTTTGATATCCGGCTGGAGCAGGCGCGCATCCGTCGCCATGTCGGCTACATGCCGGAGGACGACTGCCTGATCCCCGGCATGGACGCCGTGACCTTCACGGCCTACTTCGGAGAGCTCTCGGGAATGCCGCGCCAGGAGGCGATGAAGAGAGCTCATGACGTCCTCTTTTATGTCGGGCTGGGGGAGTCGCGCTACCGCTTTCTCGAGACCTATTCGGCGGGGATGAAACAGCGCCTCAAGCTGGCCCAGGCGATCGTCCATGACCCCAAGCTGCTCTTCCTTGACGAGCCGACCAGCAACTTGGACCCGCAGGGACGCCGAGAGATCCTGGAGCTCATTCAGGACATTTCCTCTAAAAAAGATATCCAGGTTCTCATCTGCTCGCATATCCTCTCGGACATCGAGACGGTCTGCTCCGATGTCGTCATCCTGAACAAAGGCCGGTTGGCGGCGCAGGGGAAGCTCAGCGAGCTCCGGGAGCTCCACTATCGCCTCTATGAGATCAGGATCAAGGGAGAAGGGGAGGGGTTCACGGCCAGGATCAAGGCGCTCGGCTGCCGTGTCGAGGAGACCGAGGACAAGCTCTTAAAAGTGTATGTACCCGCGGAAATGGACATCCGGGAAATCTTTCGGGTCGCCGAGGGAGAGAAGTGCCAGGTCCGTCATTTCGTCCGCAGCCGGACCTCGCTCGAGGACCTCTTCGCCCGGGCGGTGGGAGTCGATTGATGACCATCCGGGAGAAAGGCTACGCGCACTGGGACGGGCAGTTGAGGGAACGGCGCTTCCCGTGGGCTCCGATCACCTGGCTGGGCATCCGTCTCGCTTTTAAAAAGAAATACTTCAAGTTCATCATCTTCAGCTCACTTGTCCCGGCGGTCGTCTTCCTCGTCGGCATTTACATCTCAGAGAGGATCGAAGATTTCCAGTACATGTTCAAGGGCAACAAGCAGATCCTCGAGGTCAACCCGGCCTATTTTAAAACCTACTTGAGCAGCGATTTCCTGCTTTTTATGATGGTGATGATCCTGGTGGTCAGCGGGGCCGGCCTGATCTCCGACGACCTGAAGCACAACTCCCTCCAGCTCTACTTCGCCCGTCCCCTGACCAAGAGAGGCTATCTCCTCGGAAAGGCGAACGTCATCGTCTTCTTCCTTCTGCTGCTGACGCTCGTCCCCGGGCTGGTCTTTATCATTTTTAAACTTCTGTTCGCTGGAGACTTCCGCTTCCTGGCCTCCTATCCCTGGCTGCCGCTCTCGGTCATCGGCTATTCCCTGTTCGTCACCGGGTTCTTCTGCTCCTACACTCTCCTTTTTTCTTCTCTGAGCAAGAACAGAAGATACGTCTCCATCCTGATCTTCGCGGTCTATCTATTCTCCGACATCCTCTTCGGCTTTTTCTATGAGAACTACAAAAAGCCGGCCTTCGCCCTGCTCTCGCTCAAGGCAAACCTCCAGCAGGTCGGATCCTGGTTCTTCAGGCTGAAGCCGGCCTACGCTGTCCCATGGTACTGGTCGCTCCTTATCCTCTTGGCCTTTGGCATCGCTGCCAGCATCGTATTGAATAAGAAGGTCCGGGGCGTGGAGGTCGTTAAGTGACGGCCGTGATTGAGACCTCGAAGTTGTCCAAATGGTACGGCAACGTTCTCGGGCTGAGCGATGTCAGCCTGGAGATAGAGCCCGGTGTCACGGGACTCCTTGGGCCCAACGGAGCCGGAAAGTCGACCTTCCTTAAGCTCATCACGGGACAGATCAGGCCGAGTATCGGAACCGTCCGGATCTTTGACCAGAAGGTCCAGAACAACCAGGCGCTGTTCAGCCGCATCGGGTTCTGTCCGGAACACGATTCGTTCTACGAGGAGATGACCGGCTGGGTTTTTCTGACCAGCCTCCTTAAGCTGCAGGGTTTTTCAGCGGGGGAAATTCGGTCGCGGGCAGAAAAGGCTCTGGATATCGTCGAGCTGAGCGCCGACAAGGACCGGCTCATCCGGGCCTACAGCCGCGGCATGCGCCAGAGGCTCAAGTTCGCCCAAGCCATCGCCCATGACCCGGAGGTCATCATTCTCGACGAGCCGCTCAGCGGCCTGGACCCGCTGGGAAAACGAAAACTTATCCGCCTGATCAAAGCCTACAGGGAAGAAGGGAAGACAGTGATCGTCTCGAGCCACGTCCTTCCCGAGATCGAGGCCCTCACCCGGACCATCATTCTTATCCATCAGGGCAAGGTCTTCGCTAAAGGCGATATCCATTACATCCGCGACCTCATCGAATCGCATCCCCATATGGTGTCGATCCGGTGCGACAACCCACGGGGGCTGGCGGGTCAACTGCTGGGAGAAGATTATGTCCTGAAAGTGCGTTTCGGCCCGGACCGTAGGTCTGTCCTTGTCGAGACGAATAACCGGGACAAGTTCTTTGCTCTTCTTCTTTCACTGCTTGTCAAGAATCAGATGGAGGTCGAGGAGATCACTTCGCCCGACGACAACCTCCAGGCCGTCTTTGATTACCTTGTGGGGAAATGACATGACGTCCATCCCTCCCACCGATTTTCGCTCTTTTCTGAGCTCTGTGGGACGTGTCTTCGCGGTCTTTTTCCGGCAGGGACGGAAGGCCCGACGGACGCGTTTCTTCTTCCTTTTCAGCTTCCTTCCCGTCGCCGTCTCCCTGGTCATCAAGTTCAACCAGGTTTTCTCGGGAAAGCCAGGTCGAGAGGGAGGCTATCTCTTTACGAACCTGATCATGCTCTTTTATTTGCAGATGATCATCCTCATCCTAGCCCTGTTCTACGGAACATCGGTCTGTTCGGAAGAACTGGAAGGAAAGACGCTGGCCTATCTCATTACCCGACCTATTCCCAAGGCGGCCATCGTCCTGGGTAAATATGCGGCCTACATGGCCGTCATGACCGGGATGGTGATCTTGGGCCTCATTTTCTCCTTTTTTGTACTCAATGTCGACCGACTCCTCGACCCCTCGCTCTATGGTCTACTGGGCCGCTACCTGGGGGTCCTGATCCTCGGGCTGATGGCCTATGGGGCCTTTTTCACTTTTTTGGGGAGTTCTCTGAAGCGGTCGATTTTTTTCGGGCTGCTTTTCAGTTTTGGTTGGGAAAATGTCATCCAGTATTTCCCGGGATCGACCCAGCGGCTGGCGATCGCCCACTATCTGAAATCATTCCTGCCGGCGACCTCTTCCGGCCGCTTTTCTTTCCTGACTTTCCGCCTGGAACCAACCAAGCCTGGCCTCGCCCTCCTCATGTTGTTCGCTATTGCGGCCGCGTTCCTGGCGCTAGCCTGCCTGTTCTTTTCTAAGAAAGAATATAGTCTCGAAGATTAGTCCTAGTCCTGCTCCTGTTCTTCCTGAGGCTTTGTGACTTTCATCTTTTGGCTGAGGCTCTGGATCAGTGCTTCGGGGATATTGGCGGAAATCTTGACGTGGTCGGAGGCCGAACCGATCTCGATCTTGTTCAAAAGCTCGCCCAATTGGGGTTCCTTGGCGGCAGCCCCCGCACCCAGCGCCCTAAAACCGTTCAGGGCGTCGGCCATTTGCTTGTTCTTGGCCTCATCCGGGCTCATGGCTTTGATCTCGGCCAGAACATTCTTGTCCTTGTAATCGAAGGACAAGATGATCGACCGGATATCGGAGAAGGCTCCCAGCATCGGATTCTGAGAAGAAGCCTGCTTCATAGCGTCCGGAGGAATGGAGAGCCCTCCCCAGACCATGGCGGCCGTGTTCATTCCCTTGAGCAACGGCGAGAGACTTTCGCTCTTCCAGACGTTGTCGGCCTTCTTCTGCTGGACATCGATGACCTTCCTGACGGCGGCGTCGGTGCCAAAGAGGATGTTGGATTCGTCCAGGAAAACGCCGCTCACCGGTTTCTTTTCTCCGGTCGCAGCGGCCTTATAGATGGTGTATCCGCTGTACTCCTCGATGGTCAGCTCGCCACGCTCTTTCTGGAGCAGCGCCAGCAGCTTCTCCTTTTCATATTTCAGGTTGACCAGGCCGACGCCGTCCATCTCTTTCTGCCCAAAATCGCCCAACACGGCGCCGACGAAATAAAAGACGTCTTTCTGAGGGTCGACACCGGAGGTTTGGACGAACTCATCGTACTTGGCCTTGTTCTTGTTTTCGGCGATGGCTTTGGCGCTGGCATCGGTCTGCATAATCCGGTGGATGTCGATGACCAGCACTCCCTTGGACTCACTGGGGAGAAGGGAAAGCATGTCCCCGGCCTTGGCCGATCCGGCCTTGGGAGCCGTAGCCTTGGCGCAGGACGACAGGCCAAAAACTACCAGGAGCACTGCAAACAGGATCGCCGTTTTCTTTTTCATTCTGTCTCCTCCTCGTTCTTCATCCTATGAACGCCCGTGCTGGGCGTTTTCCTGACTATATCAGAACGGCCGGCCGAGGGCAATCTTTTTTTAGCGCTGAAATAGGCATGAAACATCCAGATGGGGGGATGGCCAAGACAAATCGGAGGCTCTTTCCAGGGAGCCTGTTTTGTGCTATTGAATTCATGGAGAGGACAATGAATATCCAACAGACGCCGTTCCAGGAGCTCGTCCGCAACCGCCGCAGCGTGCGGCGCTATCTCGACAGCCCGGTGGAGCGGGAAAAAGTCCTGACCTGCCTGGAGGCCGCCCGATTAGCGCCCTCGGCCGAGAACGTCCAGCCGTGGCGTTTTCTGGTCATTGACGACCCGGGCGTAAAGCAGCAATTTGCCGCCGCCGCCTTTTCCGGGATCTATTCATTCTCCCGGTTTGCCGCCAAAGCGCCGGTGCTGATCGTCATCCTCGCCCGGCCGGACCTCCTGGCCAACCGCATCGGCAAGCACATCCAGGACGTCTCCTTCTATCTCATCGACGTCGGCATCGCCGGTGAGCACCTCGCCCTCCAGGCGGCAGAGCTCGGCCTGGGAACGTGCTGGATCGGGTGGTTCAACTCCCGAAGAACCCGCAAGCTCTTTAATATCCCGCGGCAGTTCAAGATCGTATGCCTGATGGCCCTGGGATATCACGAGGGGAGGCCGGCCCGCGAAAAGAATCGGAAAACTCTGGCCGAGATCGTCTGGTTCAATCGCCTGGATAAATAGCGGGTGCCTCCGCCATCGGGCTTCGGTTCGAAGAGGCGACATCTGTCCTCGGGGAGGGACATCTCGGGCTAAAAGTGAGGCCGGGACTATCCCTTTTCAGGCAATCCGGGAGTCCCGACCTGGCATAAAATTTGCATCTAAAAAGGTGATGGATGTGTTACAATTTAAGACAAGAATGGCTAACGGCAGACGACCATGGCTGTCCGGTGTGGCGGTGGCTAAATTACTAGTAATTTGATATAATCGATAGGAATAGTATGTTAGCCTCACCGTAGGAAAGGCATTCGGGAAGGAAAGAGTAGAGGAGGGAACGATGCCCAAAAAGTTGAGATTCTCAACCTGGCTGTTTATATCGACCTTGGCCGTTTTTCTCTTAAGCCCGGCGCTCGAGGCCCAGTATTTCGGCCGGAACAAAGTCCAATACAAGACCTTCGATTTCCGGATCATCAAGACCAAGCATTTTGACGTCTATTACTATCCGGAATTCAGGGGTGTGGCCGAGGAATCGGCGCGCCTGGCCGAACGCTGGTACGCGCGGATCTCGCGCATGCTCGGCCACGAGCTCAAGGGGCGTCAGCCGCTGATCCTGTATTCGAGCAGCCCGCATTTTCAGCAGACGACCGCGCTTTCCGGGCTGATCGGCGAGGGCACTGGAGGCGTTACAGAATCTTTAAAGCGCCGGATCATCCTGCCGGTGGGCTCCTCGCCCTATGAAACCGACCACGTCATCGGTCACGAACTCGTCCATGCTTTCCAGTACGACATGACCTCGGAAGGCGGTCCGGGCGCGGGCGGGGGGATGAACCCAGGCCTCGCCCGTGTTCCCCTCTGGTTCATCGAAGGACTGGCCGAGTACCTGTCCATCGGGTCGGTCGACCCGCATACGGCGATGTGGATGCGGGACGCCAGCCGCCGGAACTTTATCCCGGCGATCAAGAAGATGGACAACCCTTACAAGTACTTCCCCTACCGCTATGGGCAGGCGCTGTGGTCCTACATAACGGGCCGGTGGGGAGACGAAACGGTCTCCCGTCTGATGAAGAGCGTCGGCCGCGTGGGCGACCTCGAAGCCGTGGCCACCAAGGTCCTCGGCGTTTCCTACGAGCAATTGGGCAAGGACTGGCAGGAGGCTTACAAGAAGGCTTATGAGCAGGTCCTCCCGCAGACTCAGCTGTCCGACCCGGCCAGCCGGGCTCTGATGAAGGGCGAAGAGGAGAACCCATACAACGTTTCGCCCGCCATCAGCCCTGATGGCAAGAACATCATGTTCCTGTCCACCCGGGACCTGTTCTCCATTGACCTGTACCTGGCCGACGCCCAGACCGGGAAGATCAAGAAAAAGATCACCCAAACGGCTGTCGATCCGGAGTTTGAGAGCATCCAGTTCATCCGCTCCGCCGGCGCCTGGGACCCCCGGGGAAAGAGGTTCGCCTTTGGCGCGATCTCCAAAGGCAAACCTGTCCTGACTTTCTTCGACATTGACAAGGATAGGATCGTCGAGGAGATCGAGTTTGAGAACATGGACGAGATCTTCAGCCCCACCTGGTCCCCGGACGGACGCTTCATCGCCTTCTCCGCTATGATTGGAGGCAAGTCCGACCTTTTTCTTTATGACCTGAGTTCGAAAACCTCGAAGCCACTGACCGCTGACTTTTTTGCCGACCTCCACCCGAGCTGGTCACCGGATGGACGGTCCATCGCCTTCGTCACTGACCGCTTCACTACAGACCTCGCGCTGCTGAGCATCGGCGACTATGAGCTGGCGCTCGTCGACCCGGCCTCTGGAAAAATCGAACGGCTCCCGGCCTTCTCCGCGGCCAAGAACATCAACCCGCAGTGGACGCCGGATTCCAAAAGCCTGATCTTCCTGTCCGATCAGAGCGGCAAGACGGACATCTACCGCCTCGAGCTCGGAAGCCAGAAGCTCTACCAGTTGACCAACCTCTACACCGGCGTGAGCGGGATCACCGACCTCAGCCCGGCCCTCTCGGTGGCCGAAGGGACCGGCCGCCTGGCCTACTCCGGCTATGACGGAGGCTACTACACTATTTACGTAGTCGATAAGCCGGAGGCTCTTCAGGGCAATTCCAGCATCGCCACGTTCGGCGGAAAACTGCTATCCGTCCTGCCTCCGCGAGAACAAGCAGGGGGGGCCCTTCTCGGTCTGCTGAGGAACCCGCTGTTCGGGCTGCCCGAACAGGTCGAATTCCCAGAGTCCACCTACAAGCCCAAGCTCACCCTCGACTATGTCGCCCCGCCTCAAATCGGCGTGGGAGCTGACCGGTTTGGAACATACACCGGAGGGGGCGTCGGCCTCTTCTGGACGGACATGCTGGGCTATCATTCCCTCGGGACAATCGTTCAGACCTCGAGCCGGCTCAAAGACCTGACCGGAATTCTCAGCTATCAGAACTCCCGGCGCCGGTTGAATTGGGGCGCCGTGGTCGGCCGCATTCCCTATGTTTATGGAGGGTATCAGGTCTATTTCGACCCACAGGAACAGGCCTATATCGAAGAGGAGATCCTTTTCTGGCAGATCAACTATCAGCTCTCGGGTTACCTGGCCTACCCGCTCAGCCAGGTCCAGAGGGTGGAAATGTATGCGGGTTATCAATTGATCGATTTCGACTCGGAGATGATCAAGCAGGCCTATACGTTCGACGGAATCCCGCTCTACCGCGATATCACCAAGCTCCCCTCTGCACCGAGCATCAGCTATGCCTATACGTCCCTCGCCCTAGTCTATGACAGCGCGCTCTTCGGCGCGACCGGGCCGATCCTGGGTCAAAGCTACATATTTGAGGTGATGCCCACTTACGGGTCGTTCAACATGTACACGATCATGGGCGACTACCGGCGCTATTTCGTTCCGGTCAGGCCGTTCACGCTGGCCTTCCGGGCCCTTCACTACGGACGCTACGGAAGAGACGCCGAAGACGAGCGGATGTACCCGCTCTACATCGGCTATGAGAGCCTCGTCCGAGGCTACGATTATTATTCTTTCTCCTACAATCAGTATCCGGGAGGTTCGGGCTTTGACACAAGCCGGCTGTTCGGCTCTAAGATGCTCGTCGCCAACGCCGAGCTTCGCTTTCCCCTGTTCGGTGTCCTCGGCATCGGGAAAGGCTATTATGGGGTTTTCCCGGTCGACATGATCATGTTCTACGATTGGGGAGTCGCCTGGAACGAGGACGCGGCGGGTCAGAACAATAAGCCAAAATTCTTGGGCGGCAACCGCAAGCCTGTCTCCAGCGCCGGCATCGGCCTCCGGGTGAATGTCTTTGGCTATCTGGTCGTGGGCGTCAATTACGTCAAGCCTTTCGACCGGCCGGACAAAGGTTGGTATCTCCAGTTCAGCTTCTGGCCGGGATTCTAGCAGACTGCGGATGGTGGCCTTTCCGGACTTTCGGCCCCTCGAACTGGAGGACCGTGAGCTCATCCGAGAGTTACTTTGGCGGTACCAACCGGATACATCCGAGCTGACCTTCACCAACCTTTTTATCTGGCGCTCTCTCTACCGCTGGCAGTGGTCGAAGGCCGGGGAGTGGCTGCTTATCCTCCAGGAAAAAGAGGGACAGGAGCCTTCATTCCTCCCGCCGGTGGGCCCTTCACCCCGGCTCGAGGTCACTCGGACGGCGCTCGACTGGCTGCACGCGCAGAGGGGAGTCCAGAGGCCGCGGATAGAACGGGCCGACTCCCGTTTCGTCTCGGAGGTCAGCACCGCCCCGGAACTCGCGGTCATTCCAGAGCGCGATCATTTCGATTACCTCTACCAGACCTCCGACCTGATATCCCTCAAGGGAAGCAAGTATCACGGCAAGCGCAGCCACATCAGCCGCTTTCTTCAGGACCATGGCGCCGGCTTCCGATTCGTCCCCATCGGCCCGGAAAATCTTGAGCTCTGCGCCGAGTTTCAGGAAAGATGGTGCGAATGGCGCCGCTGCGATGAGGACATGAACCTGGGGGACGAATGGACCGCCATCCGCCAGGGCCTGGCCGATTATCAGGCTTTAAAAGTCGAGGGCGCAGCAATTCTGATCGGGGAAAAAGTCGAGGCCTTCACCTTTGGAGAACTCCTGAACGCGCAGACGGCTGTGGTGCACATCGAGAAGGCTAACCCCGAAATACCCGGCCTCTATGCCATGATCAACCGGCAATTCTGCCGGAAATACTGGAGCGGAGTTCCCTTCATCAACCGGGAACAGGACCTGGGGGAGGAGGGACTGAGGAAGGCCAAGCTCTCCTACCATCCGGTTCGGTTGGTCGAAAAATATCGGATCGACCTGGCCGGATAAGGGACTCTAATGGAAAGTGGACGTCCTAGCGGGCCGTTTTCTTGAGCTCGGCGAACAATTCTCCCACCCGCGCCAACCCGTGTTCCAGGTACGCTGGTTCGGAGCCGAAGCCGATGCGGAGATAGCGATCCATTTCGAAGTGGTCGCCGGGAACGATCAGAGTGCTTTTTTCATTGATGAGACGGGTTACGAGCTCGGTGGAGTTGGCCTTGAGAGCATAGCGGATAAAAGCGATGGCCCCGGCCCGCGGAGGAACATAGGAAAAGAGCTCGGCCCGCTTGTTCAGCCAGGATTCGAGCAGAGAAAAGTTTTTTTGGATGATGCTTCGCGTCCTCCCCAGAATCTTCTCCCGGTTGACCGGGGAAAGCGCGATCCGGGCGATCCGGTCGCTGAGGATGCTGGGCGAGATGGTCGTATAGTCGTGGTAGGGCCAGGTCTTGGCGATTAATTCTTTGGGCCCGACAATCCAGCCAATTCGGACTCCGGGGAGCCCGTAGGCCTTGGATAGGCCGTTGACGATGATGGTGCGGTCGTATCTCCCCCAGAAACTCGGCGTCGCCTTACCCACGCGCTCCGCTCCCTGGTAGATTTCGTCGGCGACGATCCAGGCGCCGACCCGGGCCGCTACCTCGACGATGGCCGACATGGAGTCCCCGCTGAGCACGGCTCCGGTCGGGTTATTGGGGTTGGTGACGATGATCAGTTTTGTCTTTGGGGTAACCAGCGTTCGCAGCTCGTCGAAGTCGGGCGCCCAGCCGAGGCTTTCTTTGAGCCATAGCGGCTTAAGCGCGGCGCCGAAACCGCGGACGAGCCCCCACATCTGCATGTAATTGGGCATCATGAAGACGACCTCGTCGCCGGGTTCGATGTTGCTCCACGTGATCAGGTAGTTGGCCTCCGAGGATCCGCTCGTGGCCAGGACATTGTCGGGGCTCGCTCCCGGATAGAGTCCGGCGATCTGTTCGCGGAGCTCGGGAGTGCCGTTGCTCTGGCTGTAGCCGAGGGCAATGTCCTGGACTTCCAGGAGCTCGTCCCCGCTGAGAAACTCGCGCAGGGTGAGCGGGTGGACGCCGCTTTCCGAGAGGTTATACTCGACCTCGTTCTCCCAGGTGGATTGCATGCGCTCCATCTTGAAGTGTTCGATTTTCATGGCGATTCCTCCTCCCAGGATTCAGATTTCGACCCGGAACGGCTTCTTCAGGGCAAAACCGAAGATGATCGAAAGCCCGAGATAGGCGATAAGCCAATGGAGCCTGAGGCCAAGGAGGGGGAGTTTCTTGGCCGGGTGGACGATCTCAATCGTCTTGATCCGGCTCTCCCCGGGGAGGGTTTTCTCCCCTGGATACAGCACCTCATCCAGAAGGCTCCGCTTGACCTTGAGAGACGAAACCTTTTCCAGTCGTCTCCCGTCGACGACGACGGTCTTGAGGTAGCTCTTGTCTCCGGCCCTGATGGTGAGGTCGAATGTGCCGGCCGCTGTGGGCTTGAGACGCCAATCCACCTCCCTGGATTCCTCGAGTCGGAGGGGCGGTGTTTCGATTGTGATCTCCGGCGGTGACTCCAGGGCGAATTCCGTGCCCAGGACATTGACGTCGGGCTTCAGCTTGACCTTGAGGATGGCCGGCCGGCCCACGGCCAGCGGCTCTGACCCGAACCAGAGGTTGAGCTGGGCCAGGATCAGGATGAGGGGAACAATCATCACCAGCAGAGGCTTGAGGTTAAGGGCGAGATAGCGGAGGTTGGCCCGCAGGATCTGGCCTTGGGCCCGCATAGTAACGCCCATGTTGTCCTTAAACAGGCGAAGCTCAAGAAGGTGGGCCTTGATCTTATCCTTGACCCGGCGGATACCGGACTGGTTCGACGTCAAGCGATAAATGAAAAGCATCAACAGTCCCGTCAGCAGCGAGATGAAGGCCATTCCGGCCCAAGGGTTGAGAGAGCGGAAGGGGAGAAGCAGAAGGTCGAAGAGCTTCCCCAGGATCGTGTTGATGAGTCCCATCAGGAGATATATCCCAGTCCCTTCAGTTTCTTCTTGACCTCCTCTTCCGAGTCGGACTCTTCGAGCTTGGCGATCTCCTTCTCCAGGCAGTGAGCGATAAACTCCTGCGGAGACGAATAGCCTGCCATCTCAGCGTATTTCTTGACTTTTTCCAGAAGCTCTTTCTCCAGCTTGACCTTCGCTTTGCCCATGCGGCCTCCTCCTAAAGGATGGTTTCTCCGATCATTTCTTTGGTCTTGGGTATGCCGAATATATCGAGGATCGTGGCGGTCAGGTCATAAAGGGCAGGGAACTCGGCCCGAACCCTGCGGTTGGTGACCAAGATGCCGGGGATGATTTCCGGGGCGCCCATGTGATCCCCGCTCCACTTTTCCCTGTTGTCTTCGAAAACGTTCTTGGGAAACTTGCCGAGCGGCGAATCCCAGGAGATGCGGTAGCCCATATTGAAACCGCAGATGATATCGGGCGCATGCTCGAGATGAGGACCGCGGTAAACATCCCTGGCCACGAAGGCGCGGAGGATGGCCCGCTCGCCGGTCTTGGGGTCGACCACCCGTTCAAGCTTAGCGGCGATCTCCCGGATGAGATTCTCACTGTCGGCGCCGGCGTTGACGATGCCGTCTCTCTCCCGGCCTCTTTGGTTGATATAGAGCCCGTTGAGGCCGATCCCGTAGGCCCTGGTCCTCGACCAATCGGTGTTATCGAAAAAGCTCCCTTCCTCCTGCTTCCAGGGGTTGCGCAGCCGATGGTAGCCGTTCTCGAAGAGCCAGGTGTTGAGGTTAAAGGCCCGGCGGAACGGGTTGAACCCGTGGTCGGACATGACCAGGAGGACGGTGTCCTTGTCGATCTCCTGGAGGACGCGGTCGAGAAACCGGTCGGCTTCGGTGTAAATGTTCTCGATCGTTCGGCCATAGCGGGAGGCCAGTTGGGGATCGAACCCGGGATGGTTCTCGTCCATCAGGCGCCAGAACATGTGTTGGCGCTGGTCCGTACTCGAAACATAGTAGAAGAGAAGACCGGAGTCGAAGCGCTCGAACTCATAATCGAACATCCGTTCGCCTTCCCGGAGAATCATATCGTCCTGCTCAAGGAACTCGCCTTCGTCGAGCACGTCGTTGTCGAGGGCCGAGGTATCGGCCGGAAGGCCCTTGGTGAAATAAGAGCCGAAAACCCTCTCCAACTCCTCGGCGTAGCTTTCCGGAGTGGAAATGGGCAGGGCCGGATGGCCGGGGTCGATGTTGACGGGGCTGACATAGAGCTTAAAATGGGGCCGGATCTCCTTGAGGTAGAACATGCAGATTCCGCTCACGCTCTGAGTCGGCATGAGGCCGAATTGGACTCTTTTCCAACCGCTCCATTCCTTTTCTTTAAGGATGAACTCCTGGTCCGGGAGGACGACCTTGGCCACGGCTTGGTTGGGGTCGATGAAGACTCGGAAGTCGATAAGGGCTTCCGGCCGGTCCTTCTTAAACGTGTTGGTCGGCCCGGGAAGCTTGGCCTCGACCCGGTTTCCGATGACGAAAACCTCATAGACCCTCCCGCCGGAGAGCTCGCCTTTGGGGATGCCGGGATCGGTCGTGAAGCAACAGGAGATTCCGTAGCTCCCTTTGAGGTCGGGTGTGCCCATGCCGGAGATCGTCCGCTGCTTTGTGGGTACGGGCGGGTAGTTCGAGGGGATCTTGAAAATGGTGGCCGGGATCTCGTTCTCTTCTAAGATCTGCCAGAACGTCCGTCCCTGCATCAAGTTCTTCACTTCGCCGCCGCTCAGGGGAAGGACCAGGTTGCCGATCTTCAGCACCTTCTTGCTCTCAGTTGAGAGCGAACCGGAGAAAGTCGGGATATAGGTCTGGGGGTCGCGGTGCATGAAGTCAAAGATGCCGTGTCCTCCCGGGTCAGTTCCGGTGTTGAAATTCGACCAGGCCACCGGGCTCTGGGGGGGGATGCTCGTCCGCAGCGGCCGGAAATCGCCGGCCGAGATGAGCCGGGCAAAAGCGGGCAATTTGCCTTCCTTCAGCCATCCATTAAGGAGCCGTGGGTCCAGGCCGTCGAACCCGAGGACGAGGACTTTGGTCCGGGTCTCCCGGCGGCCTGAACCCCGGAGGAGAGAAGGGAAGCTTCCTCCGGCGGCCAGCACAGTTGTGGCGGCCAGGCCGCGCCTCAGAAATTCACGTCTATTCATGGCGCTCATTTTTTCTTTCCTTTGTCCTTTGGCGGAGCCCCAGCCGGCCGCCCAGGGCTGACGAGCGGACGGCCATCCATGTGTCCCGGGACCGGGAGGCCGAAGAGGGTCAGCACGGTCGGAGCCACGTCCATGATCGAAGGGGCCTTAGCCTCGATCTTACGGCTGAAGAAAAAGACGCCCGGGACATGTCTGGGGTCGATGCAGTGATCGCCGCTCCAGGCTTTGATGTTGTCCTCGAAGACCCTGGAATCCACCTTTCCCGTCACCGAGTCCCAAGAGGCCCGGAAGCCCTGGTTATAGCCGATGATGAGGTCGGGTGCGTTCCCTGCATACGGCCCGGAATAAACCTGGTCGCGGTCATAGGCCTCGGTGATAGCAACGTCGCCGGCGGCCTCGTCCCGAAGCTCGTTGAGCTTGCTTATGAGCTCCGCCTTGAGAGCGCGGGTTTCTTCCCCGGCCGAGACAATTCCATTCGCCTCCCGCCCCTTTTGATTGATGTACAGTCCGCCGAGGCCCAGGGCATAGGCTTTGGTCTTTTCCCAGTCGACATCTCTGAACCATTCCTCGCTCGTTGTTTTTCCGTCTTTGAGCCTCAGGTAGCCATTGAGATAGAGCCAGGAGTTGAGGTTGACGCCGCGGCGGAACGACTTGAAGCCATGGTCGGACATGACCATCAACGCGCTCCGCGGATCGAGTTTGGCCCTGGCCCGGCCGATGAGGTCATCCATCCGCCGATAGAGGTCCTCTATGACCTGGGCACTCATCTCCGGCGAGGTGCTGCGGAGCGCCGGATGGGACTTGTCCAAATATCTCCAGAACATGTGCTGGATGCTGTCGGTAGTCTCGAAGACGCAGACGACGGCTCCCTTTTTTGTCTTGGACAGCGCGTTGAAGAACATCGCCTCCCATTCCATGTGGTTGGAGTAGGTGAGCTCCAGGAAAGCCGCTTCCTTAAGGGCGCCTTCATTGAGGGCCCAGGTGTCGTTGGCTTCGCCCAGCGTGATGAAGCTGCCGAGGAGCTTGCTCAGGTAGACCGAATAAATAAACGGGTGAGAGATGGGGAGAGCCGGCTTCTCGGGGTCGATGTTCAGGGGGGTCAGGTACATCTCGAAATGGGGCTCGACCTGGGAGACCAGGAACCGGGCAATGGCCTTGAC
Organism: Candidatus Aminicenantota bacterium; assembly: GCA_017886205.1. Taxonomy (GTDB): domain Bacteria; phylum Acidobacteriota; class Aminicenantia; order Aminicenantales; family UBA8522; genus UBA8522. Next base: position 159,707 of record JAFNEO010000053.1, read on the forward strand.
CTTCATCCCCAGCCCCGGCCTGAAGGTGATCTTGATCCAGGGGGAGAATTCACCGACCTTGAGACCGAAGCGCTGTCCCGAGACCTCGACTCTGACTTCGCCTTTTTTCTTGTCGATCTCGACCCTCAATGGCACTTTGATCTCTTCGGCTTTCTTGAGCAGCGAGTTTTCCGGGCCCGAGATGTACGTCCGGACGCGGCCGTCGCGGACTTCAACCGGGATGACCACACCGCCTTCCCGCCTCTTGTGCTTGACTTCATCCGTCGTGTAAAAGGCAAACGTCCCCTGACTGCCCTTGAGGTCGGGCGCGCACATCCCGGAGAGGAGATGGCCGGAGAACTTCTCGGGCGGGAAGGTGATCGGCACCCTCAACACGGTGCTGAAGATGCCGGCCTCCCCCAACGTTTTCCAGAAGGGCACGCTTTTTCTCATTCCCCTGATCTCGGGCTTGGACAGAGGCACGGCATACTTGCCGATGGAGATAACCCTTCTCGGACGGCCGATATAAGCCGACGATAGCGAAGGCAGGTAGGTCTTCGGGTCGCGGCTAAGGAAGTCGAAGATGTTGTGCTTGGACGGCTCGGAGCCGGTCATGAAGGAAGACCAGGCCACCGGCGAGATGGCCGGAGTTGTCGTCTGGAGGCGCGCATAGGTTCCTTCCTTCTTGAGAAGGGAAAGATGGGGAAGCTTTCCCTCGGCCATGAACTTTTCAGCCAGAGTGGGCTCGAGCCCATCGAGACCGATGATGACCACCCTGTCGACGAGCGTGCCCTTGAGCGTTTTCCTCCCTTTGATCAAGCGAATGAGGAGTCGGAACGGCCAGGAGAGAAAAGAGAAGACGGCCAGGAAAAAAGTGAGCAAGAGTACGAGGAATGAAGACAGGAAGGCAAACCCGGCCCCCGGCCCGATATAGGCGTTAGCGGGAAGCCCGGCCGCTAGGACAAGTCCAAGGACAGTGAGTAAAATCCGCGTTGGGGAATGTTCCTTGCTCATGGGTAGTTGCTCAGTATAACAGCGGAAATTTGGCTGATCCTTAGGTCGTCTCCAGCCTTCCGCTCGGACCAAAAGAAGGCGTCGTCCCAAGTGTGCATTCCTTCGAGATCGGTCCGTCCGAAGATCTCTCTCTTCTTCACCGACCCTTTGAGGTCGAAACCGGGCTCGGAAAGGACGAGGAGGTCGGGGCCGGAAGCCACGAACGGGCCAGAATACACGGTGTCAGCGTCGAACACCCGGCGGATCACCCTCCGGCCTTCGAATTCGAGTCTGTCCAGTTTCTGAGCGATCTCCGCTTTTAGTGCCTTACGGTCGGCTTCTTCCACCGCCCCTTTGGGAAAGCGCCCTTTGAAGTGAAAATAGATGCGGTTGGGGTCGAGGGCGAAGGCCAGGCTGCCCTCGGCGATGTCCTCGAGCCCCTGCGACGTTTCGCCGGCGAAACGCAGATAGCCTTCTTTCTGAAGCCAGGCGTTGAGATAAACTTCCTGGTCGATCTGGCAGAAGCCGTGGTCAGAGAGGAGGTAGAGGCCGGCCTCACCTCCAGTCAGGCGGCGGTAGGAGAGGACGAGTCGGCCGATGATCCCGTCCACCCGGCGGTAATAGTCAAGGAAACGGGCGTGATCGCGGTGTTTCTCGTCGGCGTAGGCATTCCAGAGAAAATGATGGAGGCGGTCCGTCCCGGTGATGACGAACTCGAAATAGTCCCAGTCATCCTTCCAGAAATAGTCCAGCGCCCCCTCCCGTCCGTCCATGGTCCTCTCCAATTCAGACCAGAGGAAGTCATGGTCCTGGCGGGACTTCATCGTATCGATGTCGATCTGGTAGCCCATCCGGTCCAGGGCGGCTTTTTGAGAGAGCGGATAGACGGCCTTGGCCAGGTCGAGGGCCACAAACCCGGAGACCAGGACGCCGTTGAGCGGCCTGGCCGGGTAGGTTGAAGGCTGGTTGAGAATGATCGACCTCTTCCCCTTTTTTCCAAGCACGTCCCAAAGGGTTTCTTTCTTGACGTCAAGGAAGTTGGGGAAGCGGAGAGCGTATGAGCCGGGCTTCAGGTCGGTGAACCCAAAGATTCCATGCCTCCCTGAATCCGTCCCGGTCATGAAATCCGTCCAGGACACGGCCGAGATCTCGGGAAGACTCGCCTTCATTCTGTGCAAATGACCGGTCTTGAGAAGATCCGCCAGCGAAGGCATGATGCCCCGTCCCGTCAGCTCCAGGATAAGGGAGTAGGGCACTCCGTCCAGCCCGATTACGCAGGTCCGAGTTTTCTTCTTTTTTTGAAATAGCGCCATAAAAACATTTTATTATAGCATAATCCGCGGGCCGGTTCATCAGGAGGTTGGCCAGCAGCGAATGGCCGACGCTCCCGGCAAAGTGCTGGTGACATAGGTCCAACCGGATTCTCCTTTCTCGATCCTCTTTGAGGGTGGAATGCCCGGTCAACTCATAGCTCTGTCAGGGAACTGAGGCTTCAGCCTGTCGCCTCGCTGCGGAAAACATAGAAACCGCTGCCCACCCTGAACAGCACAAATTCGTTCTCTCTTCTAAGGAAAAGAATTTCGGCGGTCTGGCCAGAGGCGGTCCCGTCTCGCCAGATTACGGACTCGCCTTCTTTAATCAGGCCTGCCTCTTCGAGCAGGGGAAGATGTAGCTCGGCCTCGGTGCCGACCGGCACCTGGACGGTGAGTTGTAAGGATCGTTCTTCTCGACGCCAAGACACCCCGGCCTTCCCCCTCACGGTCATGACTTCGGCGGACGCCTCGGTGAGTCCGGCGAAGAGCGGCGGCCGGATGATCATTTTCTTCCAGCCCGGAGCGGTGCACTTCAGCCCGGCGATGACCCGGTAAAACCAGGCATCGATGCTGCCCAGCATGATATGATTGTGGGAGTTCATTCCGCCCCCGGTCAATTTCTCCCATCGTTCCCAGAGAGTCGTCGCCCCCTGCTCTACCATATACCCCCAGCCCGGATAGGTGCGCTGCGTGGCCACTCGGAAGGCCTTCTCCCCATGTCCGTTTTCGGTCAGCACGTCCAGGAGATAGCGGGTCCCGAGGATGCCGGTGTCCGGGTGATAGTCCCATTCTTTGACCACGCTGTCGAGCAGGCGGCCCAGGACGATTTCCTTTTTTTCGGGAGGGACCATGTCCAGGGCCAGGGGCAGAATGTTTGAGGTCTGGTTTGGGTTCTTGTCGGCCGGCCCGACTCGCCCGGCGGCATATTGATCGTCGAGAAGGAACTTGGCATTGAAGGCGGTCTTGATATCGTCGGCCAGCCTGGCATAGCTGCGGACATCGTCAGGCCGCCCGAGGACATCGGCGAACGAGGAGAGGAGAGAGACCGCCCGGTAGTAGCACCATGTCGAGGTCAATTCCAAAGGCGTCTTTTTGGGGGCCACGACTCCAGGCGAACACCAGTCGCCGTACTTGCCCAGCTTCTGGATGATCTTGCCGTCCGCGTTCTTGGTCAGGTGGTCGACGTATCTCCTCATGCCGGCAAAGTGCTTCTGGAGGATTCGTTCATCGTCATAATAATAGTAGAGCAGCCAGGCGAGCTCGAGATAGGCGATCCCCCAGGCCGGGTCGGCCGGATAGAGTTTGCCGAGGTACGGCGGGACGGTATCGGGCAAACTGCCGTCTTCTCTTTGGGCCAGGCGGATATCTTCCAAGAACTTGCCGTAAAAAGCCGCCATGTCGAAGTTGAAGATGGCTTCCTCGGCCGAGAGGTGGGCATCGCCCAGCCAGCCCTGGCGCTCATCGCGCTGCGGACAGTCAGTCGGGATACTCATCAAGTTCGAGAGTTGGCCCCAGAGGACGTTCTGATGGACCCGATTGAGCAAGTCGTGCGAACAGCGGAAGTCGCCGTTCTTCGAGACATCGCTGTGCACGAAGCAGCCCTCCAGACAGTCCCGGCTCAGCTCCCCGGGATAACCGCTGACCTCGGCATAGCGGAACCCATGATAGGTGAACCGGGGCTCATAGACCTCGTCGCCCTGGCCCTTGAGCAGATAGATGTCAGTGGCCTCGGCATTTTGGTTGGGAAGGACATTGAGTGTGCCGTCTTCGTTGACGAGCTCGGCGTGCCGGATCCGGATCTCCCGGTCCCGCGGACCCCGTGCGGTGAGCCTGACCCAGCCCGAAAAATTCTGACCGAAGTCGAAGACATGAACGTCCGGCCGAAGACTCCACGTTTGCACGGGCCGAAGCCTTTCGGTCACCCGGATCGGGGGGATCAACTGAGGCGCCAAACGCGGGCCTTCGACGACCTCGGCGCCAGCCCAGGATGAGTCGTCGAAACCGGGTAAGTCCCAGCCGTCCTGCTCGAGCCGGGCATCGTAGCGTTCGCCCAGGTAAATGCCGTTTTCCAGGAGCGCTCCGGAGCTTGTCTTCCAGGTCTCGTCGCTGACGACGCGTTCGATGAGCTCGTTCTCCCGTTCCAGATGGACCTGGAGCATGAGCCTCGGCTTCCCGTATCCATAGGCCTTGATATGCCGTCCGTTCCCAAGGATGACGGCCAGGGAATTCTTTTCGCGGATATCGGCCGTGATGTCGAAGACGGAATACAGCGCGACCTTCCGGTAGTCGGTCTGGGCCGGGTCGAGCACGTGATCACCGACCTTCCGGCCGTTGAGCCGGAGTTCATAGTAGCCGAGACCGGATACATAGATTCTGGCCCGCCTGGTCTCCCCCTTGACCTTGAATTCCTTACGCAAATAAATGCCCATGTTCTGGATAGATTCACCAGAAAGTACACCCAGCGTGACGTTGCCTCGGGAAGAGAATTCGGCGGCCTCCTGCCGGCTGATCCACTTCGCCTTCCAGTCTCTCTCCTGAAAAAGGCCCATCTCGAACCAGGCGGGGTCGCTCCAGGGGCTGACCTTTCCTTCGCCGTCCCACCAGCGGACTTTCCAGAAATAGAGCTTCCCGCTCCACAGAGGCACACCGTCGTAGACGACTCCCGAGGTCCTTTCCGACTCCACCCGGCCGCTGTCCCAGTAGTCTCCGACCTCCTTATCGAGGAAACTCGGCTCAGGGGAGACGATGACTTGATAGGCGGTCTGGCGGGAGGCGCGGCGGGGGTGTTCAAGGATCCAGGAAAACCGCGGCGAGGTAGAATTCAACCCGAGGGGATTCGTCAGGTATTCGGACCTCAGGAGAGAGGGTGGGAGCGGGGTCATCTCGGAGCCTCCTCTGCGCTCAGCCGGCCCGGGCGAGAAAATAATCGGCCACCCGGATTCCATATTTTAGCGGGTCGAGGACCTTGACGATGGTCCTGGAATAATTCTGGCTGCCGGTGGCGACTTCACTCAAGTCCACCGTCTCGCCGTCTTTTTTTATGCCCGCGGCGTCGGTGATGAGTTTGACGCACGGCCGGAGAATGAAGAGCGCTTCCGGGTTGTTCTCTACGACCACGGCCAGCTCACCCGTGTCGAGAGCTACGAGAGAACCCACCGGGTAGACACCCATCATCTTGACGAATTCCCGGAGCAGGACTGGATGGAATTCCTTTCCGATCTGGGCCAGCATCAAAGCTAGGGCTTCGTCACGAGTAAAATGACTGGTCCGGTAGACGCGCTTGGTGGTGACGGCATCAAAAAAATCGGCGATCTTAACGATCTTGCTGAACAGGTTGATCGATTGCTTCCAGACGTAGCGGGGATAACCGGTCAGGTCTTCCTTGACATGGTGCTCCATGGCCACGTGGATCGCCTGGAGAGGCAGCTTCTTGAAGTCCTTGAATTGGACCAGCATGCTGGCGCCCTGGAAGGGATGCTTTTCCATGATCTGTCGTTCCTGTTCGTCGAGCTTGCTCGGCTTATCCAGGATCTCCTTGGGAGTATCCAGCTTGCCGAGATCGTGGAAGAAAGCGCTGATCCCCAGGTCCACGAGCTCGTTCCGGTCGAGCCCCAGCCGCCGCCCCAGGGCTATCGAGAGCATGCAGACGTTCATCGAATGGTTGAGGGTGTACTCGTGGAAATTCTTGATATTGGTCAGGCCCTGGACGAAGTACTCGTTATCGGAGATGGAGTTAAAAATGGACTGCATCAGCCGGCGGGTCGTGCTCAGCCTGATTTTCTCGTCACGGCTCTGGCCGGCGAAGGCCTCCTCGAGATGGGTTATGCCCAGGAAAAAAACCCTGGCGGAGTGTTTCTCGGGTTTCGCGGCCAGCTCGGAGGGGGACATCTTCTCCAACCCGATGTGGCCCAGGCCTTGCCTCTCGGCCTCGGCGGCCAGAGTCTCGAAGGGTTGAGCGGCCTCGTGATCGACCTTTGCCAGGACGAGCATGAGGGTCTTGAGATCACCCTCGGCGACCTTCCTATCGAATCGGATCCCTCCGATCTGCTTCTTCCGGAATTCTTCCAGGATGAATTTAAAGAAATGATAATTGGCAAACCCGTACTTGAGACGGATGTTATTGAAGAACAGCGTGCCCGCCCGTGTCGTGAACGAGGCTTCTCCAGCCTCAGCCAGCGCTTTTCTGACGAGCTCCAGGAACAAGGTGATTTGGCGCTGGAAGAGAAGGTTGTTGGGCGCATAGATGCGGGCGCTCTTCAGGATAACGTTCATCCGCACGACCATCTCCACGGCCAGCTGGTGGAGCATCTTGACCTTGAGGGGTTGGCTTCTCTCCTCGACGGGGGGATTCATCGTGCGGTCCTCCCTGTGTACGAGATCGTGATTTTTGATTTCGACTCAAGGGCCTTGAGACAGGCGCTGCGGATTTTGCGATGGCGGCGTTGAGCCCCTTCTTTGAGGACTTCTTTGGAGGTCGCAAGCCTCATCTTCTCCAAGGCATCTACGGAATACAGGCAGAGCTCGGTGTGTTTGGGGTTCGGGAGGAAGGGGACTTTGGTCAGGATCTCGCGCAGGAACCCGCAGGCTTCTTCGCTGTCGCTTCGCCCCAGGATGTCGAAGAGGGCTTTTTTCTCCCGATCGGACTTCCTGCGAAAGGTCTTGTCCTCAATGGCCTCGATGACGTGAGAGAGGACCTGCTTGTCCGCCGCTTCTTTCATGTTGTCGAGGGCTGATGTCCGGACTTCCTCGTTGGGGTCGGCCAGAAACCCGAGCAGGACCTTGTTGGCCGCTTCGTTTTGAACTTGGCCGAGGGCCCGGATGGCAGCCAGTTTCACAGACGTGTTGTTATAACTGACGATATTGGCCAAAAAAGTGACGATCCTGCTGTCCTTGCTTTCGCTCAAAATCCGGATGATCTCCTGGCTCAGGGCCGGCCTCGATTCTTGGACCAAGCCCGTCAGTTCATGAAGGTCGGTTTTCCCGATTTCTTTCAGGATGTCCAGCGCTCTCCGGCGCCACTCTTGGTTCGTGGCTCGCTCATAGACGTCGGCGACGAGCCCGGCCGAACGAGGGCCGAAATATCGCAGATAGTCAAAAAACCCCGCCGAGTCGGAAATAGAGCCGAGGTCGAGGGAATCACGAAGTTCCACCAGATTGCTCTTGCTGCTCAAGAGGGCAATGACGCTGTCCATGAGGTCCGATTTCAGCTGGTTTTTCTTGGCATAGGCCTCCTTGATCTGGGAGAGAGCGTGCAGCAGTTTGGCGGCCCGGCGGAAGTCCCCTTCTTGTATGGCTTCATGATGGTATTGCTCCAAGACGTCCGAGATCGCCGGGAATTGCTCCGGGCGGTCTTCCAGGTAGATGATCTCGAGGATTAGGCTGAGATACTCTTCTTTATAGGAAAGCCGGCGGTTGGCGGTGAGCAGGGCTTCGATCTCGGTGGTTTCCCGGTCGTCCGTTTTGGCCAAGGTGATGCCGAATTCCTCCGCAAATGCCGGATCGGCCGCGGGTTTCTCATTTTCCCTGGACCGACCCAAAGCCAGGGTGTTTTTCCGTATCTCTTCGAGATCTTCGGGAGTGAGTTCGACCCGGCCCTGGCTGAGGCTGTCGATGTCAACCTCCAGCCGCAGTGGCGGGCGGCCGACGCCGATTCTAGTCTCCAGGAAATCGTCTGGGGCGAAATAGCGGATGTTGGGGAAGTCCTTCTCCCAAAGGGCGTTGACGATATCGCCTTCCTCGGGCGGGAGTTGGGAAACCTCCCGGATCGCGCCCAGGAAACCCTGCAGCTCGCCTTTTTGCAGACCTTTGTAGAACCCTAGCCCCTTCATGCCGTCTTTGAAAAAGAAGAAAGGGAGGCTGCGGGCAGGATTCGGATCGTGGTGGATCGTTTTCCCTTCCAGACTGAAGCTTTGTTCTTCGATGCCGAGTTCTAATTTCCAGTATTTATTCAGGTATTGGGTCAGGCGTTGGTGGAGATTGGAGATGAAGCTGCGGACGGTCTGATGCTCTGGGGGAAAAAGCTTGGCCGCAGATACGGCATTGGCCAGGACGAAAAGGATTTCTTTAGCCCTGTCCTGTTGGACTCGGTCGACGGCGGATGTCTCTTTGTCCGACATTCCCAGTTATTCTAGTATTTTAGTCGCGCTCCCGTCAACCGGCATTGGGGAGCACAGGGGCCGCTTCTATCAGCGTTTGCTGAGGACGACTCGCTCGTACTCCTGGATCTTGCTGTGCCATTGGCCATCGAGAGGGACTTCCTGCTCGAGACAATACTGGTCCCAAACCGCCCCCCACGGCAGAGTCTTGGCGTCCTCAAAGAGAGCCAGCCGGCGGAAATAATCGCCGTCGGCTTCGGCCCTCCGGAGCATCTCCTGGGGCTGGAGGAGGGCCGGCAAAAAGGCCTTGAGGACTGCCCTCGCCCCTATGACCCAGGCACCGACTCGGTTCATCGAGGCATCGAAGAAGTCCATGGCGAGATGGACCCGTTCCAGCGCTCGGCCTCGGACGACCTCCTCGGCCAGGCGTCTCATTTCGTCGTCGAGGAGGACGACATGGTCGGAGTCCCAGCGGACCGGCCGGCTCAGATGAAGGAGCAGCTCATCGAAAAACTGGAGTAGCGCCGAGAGTTTATCGGCCACAGACTCGGTGGGATGGAAGTGCCCCAGGTCCAAACAGACGATCTTCCTGTTGGCGAGGGCGTAGCCCAGGTAAAATTCGTGAGACCCGACGACGTAGGATTCACTGCCGATCCCGAAGAGCTTGCTCTCCAGGGAATCTTTCATGACAGACGGGCTGTACTCTGTCTTGAAGATCTCATCGAGGGACTCTTTGAGAAGGAGACGGGGGGTCCAGCGGTCGAAGGGCCGATCCTTGGAGCCATCGGGTATCCAGAGGTTGTGGACGGCTGCGGCCTTGAGCTCGCGGCCAAGGAAGGCGGCGATCCGGCGACAGCACTTGACGTGATCGATCCAGAATCTCCGGACCTCCTTTTCCGGGCTGCTCAAGGTAGATCCCTTCGCTGCCCTTGGATGGGAGAAACAGGTGGCGTTGAAATCGAGTTTCAGCTTCTCTGATTTCGCCCAGGTCAGCCAGCCGCGAAAGTGTTCGGGCTCGAACTCGTTTCGGGCCACCGGCCGGCCTCCGAACTCGCCGTAGATGGCATGGAGGTTGATGCGGTGGGCACCCGGGATCAGGGAAACGGCCATCTTGAGGTCTTGGCGAAGCTCCTCGACCGTCCTGGCTCGGCCCGGATAATTCCCCGTCGCCTGAATGCCGCCCGAGTAGGCCGGTTCTTTCGTCTTTTCGAAGCCGCGGACATCGTCCCCCTGCCAGCAGGGAAGGGAGAGAGAGATCTTGCTCAGGACCACCAGGGCGGCATCGGCATCGACTCCATGTTCGGCATATCTCTCCCGGCTCAAGATATAGGCTTTTTCGACGGTCGAGGCATCCATCCTCCTACCTCCTTGGCGGTCTATCCATCTATTCAGAGTCCCACGACTTCCCGAAACCGGCCATACGCCCGGTCCCATTCGGCGGCCCGGCCAGGTTCAAAGGTCCTGATGTCAACCGATTCGCGGACGATCGCCCGGATTTCTCCCACTGAACCGACCTGACCCATGGCCAGGGCCTGGGTCATGATATTTCCGATGGCGGTGGCCTCGGCCGGCCCCGAAAAGACCGGAAGGTTGGTGGCGTCGGCGGTGAATTGGCAGAGCCTCTCGTTGCGGCTTCCGCCTCCGATGACATGGATCCTTTCGATCGACTTCCCAGTGAGGCGGCGGAGAAGGTCGAGAGTCCAGCGGTATTTTAGGGCCAGACTTTCCAAGATACAGCGCACGGTCGCGGCCAAGGTCGGGGGAGGCCCCTGCCCCGTGCGGAGGCAAAAACTGCGTATGGCTTCAGTCATGTTCGGCGGGTTAAGGAAATCCGGGCAGTCCGGGTCGATAAAGGCCCCGAAAGGAGAGGCTTCGCCCGTCTGCCGGGTCAGCTCATCATAGCCTATAGCCTGGCCCGAAGACCATTCCTTCCGGCACTGTTGCAGAAGCCAGAGGCCGGCGATGTTCTTGAGAAAACAGATGCGGCCGGCGATTCCGCCTTCGTTGGTGAAATTGGCGGAAAGGACAGCGGGGTTGATCAGGGGCGAGCCCATCTCCACTCCCATCAGGGACCATGTCCCCGAACTGATATAGGCCCAATCCTCTCCGGACGCGGGCACGGCGGCGATCGCGGCTGCGGTATCGTGGCTGGTCGTGGCAATGACCAGAGTCTTCCTGAGCCCGGTTTCTCGGGAAACCGAGGGGCTCAGGGCCCCGAGAAGAGTGCCGGGGGAAACGATCTTCTGCATGAGCCGGGGCGGAACCCCGAGCACGGAAAGGAGGGCTTGGTCCCAGGCCCGGGTTCGAGGGTCGAGGAGCTGAGAGGTGGAGGCGATGGTGAATTCGTTGGCCTTCTGCCCGGTCAGGAGAAAGCTGAAGAGGTCGGGCATGAACAGAAGGGCACCGGCCCGTTCAATCAAACCCGGGTTCTGCTTGCCGGTAGCGAAAAGCTGAAAGAGCGTGTTGAACGACAGGAACTGGATCCCCGTGCGCTCATAGACTTCGTTTCGGGGCAAGCGCCCGAAGAATTCTTCCATGACACCCTGGGTGCGGGCATCGCGGTAGGCATAGGGCAGCCCGAGGACGGTCCCGTCAAGGCTGAGTAACCCAAAATCAACTCCCCAGGTATCGACGGCCAGACTCACCGGCTGGGTTCCGGATTCAGCCAGGCCGGCCATCATCCCTTTCTTGATCTCATCGAAGAGGCTGTAGATATTCCAATGGAGATGGCCGAGCACTTGGACCGGCGCGTTGGGAAACCGGGTTAGCTCTTGGGTGAGAACTCGTCCGTTCTCCAGCCGTCCGAGGACGGTCCGGCCGCTTTCGGCTCCCAAATCAAAGGCCAAGAAGAAGCTCTTCTCCATGCCCCCTCCTTATATAATCATTCCTTTTCGAATTCAAGCACCGCCTCCTTTGAAAACCGGCCCGAAATATTCTATTATGATGGCGGTGATATCGACCATGGATTTCGAAGACAAACTGAGGCTCATCAAGAAGGAGCGCGCCTCCCGGACCAGAGCCGAATCGATCAACAGGGCCTGGCTGGAAATAGAAAAACGACCGGGCGTCTCCACCAAAGAGAAGCTGGAGAGGCTGATCACTCTGACCCGGACACCGAAGAGAGAAAAACCGGACGTCACTCTTCCCGAGCCCCCGAAAAGAAAACCGCTGGAGATTCTGGAGAACTATTACAACCTCCACAGCCGGTATGGGAAAATCCCCATCGCCGGCGGTCTCAAGATCAGCGGCGAGGTCCTCGCCCTTCTCAGCCGGGACCGGAGCTTCGCCGACCTCGACCTGTCCACGGCGCTTTTCCTGGACCTCGAAACGACCGGGCTCTCGGGCGGAGTGGGAGTCATTCCTTTCCTAGTCGGCCTCGGCTATTTCCGGGACGATCGATTCCGGGTCAGCCAATTTTTTCTGGGCGACCTGGCCGAGGAGGAGCGCCTCATCCGGGAGCTCGAGCAATTTTTCGCCCAGCTGGATTTCCGGTCGGTGGTGACATTCAACGGCAAGGCTTTTGACTTGCCCCTGCTGGAGACCCGGTTCATCCTCCACCGGAAGGTCCTGCCGCTGAGCGGTCTTCCTCATCTTGATTTCCTATTCTCCGCGCGCAGCCTCTGGAGCCATAAGCACGAAAGCTGCCGACTCTATCACCTGGCCCAGCAGATCCTGGAAGCGGACCGTGAGGAGGACATCCCCTCCGCCGAAATTCCCCACCGCTATTTCGAGTTCCTGAGGACGGGCGAGTTCTCGCTCATCGAACCCATCCTCTACCACAACCAGGAAGACTTGCTCTCTCTGCTCGGTGTAGTCATCAGCGGCGCCGCCGTGTTCAGCGAAGAGAAGGAAGATGAGCTCGAGTTCGCGGCCGATGCCATGGACCTTTTCGGGGCGGCCAAGCTGCTGGAACGCACGGGCGAGAGCGAGAGGTCCGCCAGGTTCATGCGGAGGGCGCTCGAAGGGCGGCTTTCCGAAGAGATCGCCGTCCTGGCCAAGATCAAGCTGGCTTCTCATTTCAAAAAGAACCGGGATTGGGCGAAGGCCATCAATCTTTGGCAGGAGATGACACCGCTCAACCAGCCGACCTGTTATCGCGAGCTGGCCATATACTACGAGCACAGAGAACGAGACTATGAGAAAGCCAGGCAGGCCGCCGAAGAAGGTCTGACCGCGGCCACCGGCACTTCCAGGAGTCTCGAGAAGGACTTCTCCCACCGCCTAGAAAGGCTCAAACACAAGATCGAGCGGAAGAGGAAGGAGAAGGACACGGAGTGAACGAGGAATTCATCAGGTTCCAGGGCTACCTCCGCTCGCACGGTCTCAAGATGACGCGGGCCAGGGAGCTGGTTTTCAGGGAGATTCTTTCCGCCCCCGGCATTCATCCCAACGCCGACGAAATCCGCAGGCGGCTGCGGACCAAGAAGAAGGAGATCGGCCTGGCCACGATCTACCGGACGTTGAACCTTCTCGTCCGCAGCGGACTGGTCACGGCCGTCGACCTGGGCGAGGGCCATAGTCATTTTGAGCCGGAATGGAACGAGACCGCCCACGGCCATCTCATCTGCCTGTCCTGCGGCCGGGTCCAGGAATTCGCCCAGGCCGGTATCCAGGATGCCATCCGCAGAATCGGGGAAGAGAAAGGGTACCGCTTGGACAAGTTTTCTCTCCAGGTCTTTGGGTTCTGCCGGGACTGCGAGACCAAACGGGGTTAGATAAAGGCTCAGATCCCCTCTTGCGCCAACAGGGATCCGAGAACAGCCATGGCGATCGCCCCAAGCTCGAGCTCGCGCGGATGGACCGCGGCCAAGACGTCCTGGCTGCAGTGATGGGCATCGAAATAGCGTTGGGAATCCGGCACCATTTCCATCAAAACCGTCCCTGATTCCGCCAGCGGGCTGATGTCGACTCCGCCTCCGCCGGGCTTGATCCAATAGATCCCCAGGCGTTGGAGAAGCGGGTGCCAACTCTGGACCTTCCGTTCGACCGCATCGCCGCCGCCGACACCGAAGCCTACCGGGAGAAAGCCGCCCCTGTCCGACTCCACGGCGGCCAGATGTCTCTCGCCCTTTCTTCGCTCCGACCGGGCGTAGTCACGGCCGCCGGTTCCACCGAACTCTTCATCCATGTACAGGACGCCGCGGACCGTCCTTTTCGGGTGGATGTCGGTCAATTTCAGCAAGCGCAGGGCTTCGATGACATGGGCGCATCCGGCTCCGTCATCGTGGGCTCCCTCGCCCAAGTCCCAGCTGTCGAGGTGGGCGCCCAGGAGGATGATCTCATCCGGCTTTTCCGTGCCCTTGATCTCGCCGACGACGTTGTATGAGGTCACTGGAGAGAGTGTGACGCAGCTCGTCCTAAGATAGACGATGAGTTCAGGGTCGTTCTTAAGAGACCGGCTTAGGATGTTGGCCCCCCGAGTGCTTATGGCTGCGGACGGCAGTTGGACCGCATCGGGACTGTATTTCATCAGGCCGGTGTGGGGGAAATCGCTCTCCCCGAAAGCGAGGGACCGGATCAACGCCGCGACGCCTCCGGCCTTGGCGGCTTCCACGGCGCCGAGCACTCGCTGCTCGGCGGCCTCGCTATAAGCCTGGAAGGTATCGATGTGGGTGGGGTCCATGGGCCGGTTGAAAAAAATGATCTTTCCCCTGGCCTTGTCACTGAGCGCCTGCAATTCTTGGAAGGACTTGACCTCCAAGACTCCGGCCTGAACACCGTCTTCCGGAGTGGCGATGCTTCCGCCCAGAGCACAGATCGAGAGAGGAATCGTCCCGAGCAGGGAAGATACCAGCCGGCCCTCCTCGACCTCTCCCCGGACCCAGCGTCCGACCACGGTCGGCTCGAGATGGACATTCTCCAGCCCCAAGTCAAGCATCTCTTGACGCATCAGCTCTACGGCAGCGGCCGCCTGGGGCGATCCGGTCAGCCGCGGGCCGATCCGAGTGAGCCTGCTTAATAGGGCGTAGGCATAGTTCTCCATCAACCCTTTCCGGCTGATCTTCTCGGCGAGCGCATGATAGTCGGTATTGACGAGCTGGGCGAGGGTCCCGGCGGGCAGAAGGGCAAGTTGGAAGAGCAGAAAAAAGGGGACCAGACGGCGAGGCGGATTCATGCCGCTACCTCGAAACCGGCGAGCTGCCAAAGAACCGGGACGCTTTTTTCCTCATCACGGCCTTAACGGCCTCCATGGACAGGAAGACGAAGGCCGAAAAACCGAGGATGATCCCGATCATCGGAAGAGTCGGCTGAAGGATACCGAACGAAGTGCGGATCGTGGGGATCTGGATGAGGCCAGCGATAAGGACGACCTGGGATATGATGGCCAGGATCAGCCAGCGGTGGGGCGGGACCTTGAAGACGCTGAAACGCAGTGACCGGAAATTCAAGGCGATGACCAGTTCGACAATGATGAACAGGAAAAAGATCTCCGTCCTGGCCCGGGCGATATCGGCGAAGTCATGAAAAAAGAGCAGATAGAAGAACGGCGTCTCGATGAGCAGGGCCATCAGAATAAAGACTTTGACATCGGGAGAGAAAACGCTCTCCCTGGGATTACGCGGCGGCCGGTCCATGATATCCGGGTCCGGGGGGGCTATCCCCAGAGCCAGAGCAGGAAGGCCGTCCGTCGCCAGGTTGATGTAAAGGATGGCCGCGGCCAGCAGGGGCAGATGGTCCGGCCCCTTGATCAGGACGATGCCGCCGATCACAACCACCTCGGTGATGTTGCAGCGCAGCAGATAAGTCAGGTATTTCTTGATATTGTCATAAATCCAGCGGCCGCGTTCTATGGCCTTGAGGATGGTGGCAAAGTTATCATCGGAGAGGACGAGGTCGGCCGCGTCCTTGGTGACGTCCGTGCCGGTGATCCCCATGGCCACACCGATGTCGGCCTGCTTGAGGGCGGGGGCATCGTTCACTCCATCGCCCGTCATGGCCACGACCTCCCCCCGGCTTTTCCAGGCCTTGACGATCTTCAGCTTGTCGATCGGCGAAACTCGGGCGTAGACGGTCACCCGGTCGACGATCTTCGCTAGCTCTTCCTCGTTCATGGCGGCCAGTTTCTCGCCGCTCAGGACGATGTCTCCTTCCTCGTAGATCCCGATCTCCTTGGCGACGGCGCGGGCGGTGATCTCGTGGTCGCCGGTGATCATGATGGTTCTGATCTTGATCCGGTGGCACGTCTTGACCGCTTCGATGGCCTCGGCCCGCGGCGGGTCCATCATCCCCATGAGCCCGAGGAAAACCATATCCCGCTCATCTTCTTCTCCACAGCAAGTGACGTGCTGGGGAATTGGCTTCATGGCCACTCCGAGCACCCTCAGGGCTGAATCGGCCATCTCCCGGTTGGCTTCGAGTGCATCCTCTTTGTCTTGAAAAGAAAAGGGAACGATGCCCGTTTCGGTCAATCGGCGGTTGCAGCGATTGATGACCTCTTCGGGCGCGCCTTTCATGTAGGCGACGCGCCGGCCGTCAGGCTCATCGTGGACCGTCGTCATCCGCTTGCGTTCCGAGCTGAAGGGGATCTCCTCGATCCGGGGATGCCCCAACCTCGTATCAGTCACATGGAGGCCGGCCTTAGCTGCGGTCACGACCAGGGCGCCCTCGGTCGGGTCTCCCTTGATCCTCCATTTCCCCTCGACTTCCTCGAGGAGCGAATCGTTGCAGAGCAGCGCCCCCTTCAACAGGCGTCCCAACGGGCTCTCCCTTTCGATGTCTCCAGAGACGCCCTTGAATTCACCCACGGGTTCATAGCCGACTCCGGTGACATCGACCCATTTTCCCGCGGCAAAAATCCGGCGAACCGTCATCTCACCCTTGGTCAATGTGCCTGTTTTATCGGAGCAGATGACCGTGGTGCAACCCAGGGTTTCAACAGCCGGCATCTTTCGCACCAGGGCGTTCCTCTTGGCCATCTGATGCATCCCGATGGCCAGGGCGCCGGTGACGATGGCGGCCAACGCCTCGGGCACGGCGGCGACCGCCAGGGCGATGGCGAACATGGCGGTGCTGACCAGGAACTTCATCGTGACCTGGCCGACCAGAGCCTCGCGGAGTATGCTCAGCCCGGCCACGCCGAGGCAGATGGCCAGAGAGATGATGCCCAGCCAACGCCCGATCTCTTGGGTCCTCTTTTCCAGAGGGGTCTTTTTCGTCTCTGCGGCCGCTACCTCTTCAGCGATCCGGCCGAACTCGGTGTTCATTCCGGTCGAGGTCACGGCGGCCTTGCCCCGGCCATAGGTCACGATCGTTCCCGCGAAGACCATATTCAGCCGTTCGCTGACCGGCATCTGTTCTCCGAGGGCTGCGGTCTCTTTCCTGACCGGGACCGATTCGCCGGTCAGGGCGGCCTCATCGCAATTGAGAGAACGCACCTCGACCAGGCGGGCGTCGGCCGGGATCTTGTCCCCGGCCTCGAGGAGAATGATGTCTCCGGGAACCAGGTCTCGGGAAGGGATCTCCTCTTCCTTGGTGTCCCGCAAGACGGTGATGGTCGGCGACAGCATCTTCTTCAGCGCTTCCAGGGCCCGCTCTGCCTTGTATTCCTGGACAAAACCGAGGACGGCGCTGAGCAGGACGATGGCGGCGATCATCAAGGCATCCACCCACTCGCCGACCAGAAGAGAAAGGACGGTGGCCGCTAAAAGTATCAGGATGAGAAGGTTCTTGAACTGGCCGAGAAAAAGCGAAAAGGATGAAGCTTTTTCTTCCTTGCGGAGCTCATTGGGGCCATATTCTGCGAGGCGCTTGCCGACCTCGTCAGAGGTCAAGCCGCGGCGGTGATCAGAGCGAAGGCGGTGGAGGACCTTTTCGGCGTCCAGGGCATGCCAGACCGGGATTTGCATAGCCTCTCCTCTTTCGAACGAAGGTCAGCGAGCCGCCCATTATAACAAATTCGACCCGCCCGGAAAACCCCCGGGATCAATCGCTTTGAGCGCGGCTAACCGCTAGGGGTGAGGAGGAGGGGCTTAAAAGAGGAGGGACCAGGGGAAAATATGCTCACCCGATTCACCGCGAGGGGGGATTGCCATAGATAAGGATAAGAAAGATAACTATAATCGCTTATTTTTATGGGTCTCTGCGTGGAGACATGGATACAGAGAACGGCGGCTTGAATTGAACGATAAAGGAAACTATAATTGGCGCTCGAGGAAAGCCGATGCGGGCTTTCCCGAGGAAAAGGAAGTCCGGGGCATCACCTTGCTTCTCCGCCGAGCCGGTCCGTTGAATGGGGAAGGAAAATGAGAGAACGAGGCTTTACACTGATCGAGGTATTGCTGGTCGTGGCCATCATCGGCATCCTGACGCTCGTGTCTTATCCGAACATCAAGAATTCTCTGGAGACGCGGGGGCTGGAAAACGAGGCCAGGGAGGTCCTTTCGACCCTTCAACAGGCCAAGTTCCAGGCCGTAAAATTCAAGCTGAATCACCGGGTCAATTTTGACAACAGCCTGGGCTATTGGGTCTATTTCATCGAGAGGGAAGTGAGCTACAACAACTGGGTCGAGGTGCCCGGGTTCATCCGGAAATCCATCCCCAACAAGTTTGCCGTCACCATCAACCTGCCGGGCGAGCTCCTGATTTTCTCACCCCTGGGGTTTGTCCTGAACTACAACACCACCCAGCATGACATCTCGATCCAGAGCCTGAATATCCAGCGGCAGGGCCAACCGAGCACGAGGACGATTATCATCTACGCCGGCGGCTCGGTCCAGTATACAAAATCCGCCTAGAGCAGGGGAATATGAACACGAATCAAAAAGGCAGCATGCGAGGTCGGGGGAAAAGGGGAGAGGGTTTTTCTCTTCTGGAGGTCCTCGTGGGCATCACCCTTGTGGCCATCGCTGTTCTCGGCCTGGCCCAGATGTTCACCCTGGGCATCCTAAACAACCTGCGGTCCGAAAGGATCGCCTCCGCCTCTTTCCTGGCGCAGCAGCAGGTCGACCTCATCAGAAACCTGACCGGCGATGAATTGACGACCTTGACGACAGCCAACGGAGTGGACTTGAACGGCGACGGCACCCTGGACATCCTGAAAGACGAGTCGCTCGACATCAACAGCGACAGTCGGCTTGACTACCGCAGAATCACCGAGGTCCAGGCCGATGCTTCCGGGGCCAATCTCACCTTTGACGTCACGGTCCTTGTCTTTTCCGCTGAACAGCTGAACACTCAGAAGGACCAGCTCGTTCTCCAGCCCGTAAACTACAGGGTAAAATCCAAGGTTAACACGGTCATCAGCCGATAGATCCATGTCACAAGGTGAGGCAAAAAAGATGAGGGCAATGATTAAGGCAACCAGGAAACGGCTAAAGCGGTCTTCCCCCGGATTCACTCTCGTCGAGCTTCTGGTCGGAGGCTCGATCATGCTGGTCATCGTCGTGGCCACGCTCTCCCTTTACATGAGGAGCAATAAGGTCGCCGTCGACCAGAACCAGTACGCCGAGCTCCAGCACGACGTCCGCTCCGGCATGTATTTCATCTCCCGGGATATCCGGATGGCCGGGGTTGGACTGCCGGTTGAGTTTTTCGGCTACGCCTTTGAAGGAGTCGATAACGAGAATCAGGGCGTCGAAGTCACTCCAGACCGGTTTCGAATGCTCGGGAACATCGAAGACCCCCTCAACCTGCCCATAGACAACTACCAGGGCTCATCGATCAATCTGGCGGTGGACGATTACAGCTTTGAGCAATATCCTTATCTGGACGAATACTATGATAATAAGTTCGTCTTGGTCCTCCCCAACCCGAATTCTCTCTGCCGGGCGGGCGAAGTCAGGCAGATCAGCCATGTCACTCATAGCTCGGGTGGGAACACCGAAAAGCTGAATTTTTCACCGGGCCAGGCGGAGGATTGGGGGATCAATCCGCCTGGAGGTTTGTCGGGGACATGCAGCAGCTCCAACGATTATGATGGGGGACTGGTGACCTTCATCGATGTCAAAGAGTACTGGCTGGATGTAACGGGCAACTATCCGGGGCTGACCGCCGGCCAAGACGGCTACATCGGCAATGGCCAGGGGGCAATTCTCTATGTCACCCTGAACGGCGTCCACTATCCCCTGGCCCAGAATGTCGAGAACCTTCAGTTCGAGTTCAACGGGGATTGGAACCCCCCCTATGACGGCGGACTGGACGGGTTCGTGCCTTGGGACAACGCCACCTGGACCCTTGATCCGGACATGGTCAGCCGGATCCGCCAGGTCAGGATCCTGGTCCTGGGGATGACACCACGGCCGTTTGTGACTTTTGCGGGCAAGGCGCCGGAGATCCTCAACGTGTACAAACGCCCCCCACTTTCCAACACCGCCGGCGCCGCCCAGGCGGATAAGCACAAGAGATTCCTATTGGAATCCACTTCCAACGTCAGGAATCTGTCCCTGAATATGTATAACACGGGCACAAGATAACGAGGCCAAAAATGAACCGCCAAAGGACCCGAAAAGACAGGGGCGTAACCCTGATCATCCTGATCATCGTCATCGCCTTTTTGCTGGCCGTGGGGATTCTCGTCCTCTACATCACCGGCACCGGACCCGAAGTCGCCGGGAACATGCGCCTGCAGGAGCAGGCCTTCAATGCCGCCGAAGCGGGGTTCGACAACTCCTGGACCCAGATCGAGGGCAGTTTCGTCGGTGCAGGTTGGACCAATTTTGATGGGCACTATATCAGCCTGCCCACGGGCATCGGCGATCCTCTGGATGTCAACTATTTCCGGAAGCTCACTGACGAGGAACTGCTGGCCGCGATCAGTGTCAGCGACCCCAACATGATTTTCTATAAAATCCCCTATGTCAGGACGCAGAGCGGGACTCTGGACGTCCGCTATGCCTACACGGCTTTTCTGATCGATGATGAAGCGGGCGGCGGGGACCCGGACCCCTTCGACGCCCTGCTCATCTGCATCGGGACGGTTCAATCCGGGGATTCCATCACCACGTCGAGGCTAGAGATAGGACTCGCTGTCCAAATGCCGGGGACATGAACATAAAAGGAAAAGGGAGAAGGAAAGAATGAATAAAAAGAAAAGAACGGCGGCGCTTTGTTTCCCTATTCTCTTGTTTTTGTTGGTAATAGGGACCATTGCTTTGAGATTCTGGGCCCAGGAAGAGGCCTGCGTCGAGCATCCTCTCTCTTTCACGGAGACCTTCAATACGACGGATTTCGAAGATAAGGACAATTCATCCGTGGCCCATTGGACGGACGGACCTCCCCCCGACCTGCCGGGTTACATCACCCTGAACAAAATAGGCGCTACTTTCGACATTACCAACCCCGGGTCATTTCCCGCCTGGATAAACACCGTCACAACCGGCGATTTTGACAATGACGGGTGGCCCGATTTTATCGGCAGCAGCTCCAGCTACAGCAACGCCCTGGTTTTCGTGAGAAATTTAGGGATCAACGGGCAAATCGGGGCTTTCGGTATCATGAACGATCCTGCCCACTACGGACTCATCGATGGCACGGTATGTCCGTTCTATCCGGCGGGTTCGGAACTCGATGTTCCGACACGCGGCGTCAAAGGCGCGGTCATTGATGGGAGCGGTCACAGCGCCTTGACCTCCGGGGATTATGATGGGGACGGGGACCTCGATTTCTTTTTTATCGTCTCCCAGGATAATCCTCCAAATTTTACGATAAAAAGAATGTGGCTGTATGAGAATAGGTTGGTCCAGACGGGCACCCTCTCCTTCACCCAGGTCGACAAGACATCCGACGGCACCTGGCTGAGTACGATCAAAGGCATCGCCTGGTCAACCACCATGATGACCACACTCGATTTCGACAACGATGGGGACCCGGATATCTTGATGGGAAACAAGGCCGGGGAAGTCATCAAGATCAACAATAGGAATTTGACCAGGGCGATCGACCACAATAACAAATGGAACTTCGCTACGGTCTTAACCGGCGCTCAGGCCGGGTGGTCGTCAGCTTCGAACCGGGGGGTCAGCACCCTTTCCATCGCCGATTTTGATTTGGACACCGATCTCGATATCTTCCTGGGGAGCGTCAGCTATCCGGAATTGCAGTATTGGAAAAATGACGGGAGCGGCAATTTCGGCACCACTCCTTATAAGACATACAGGGACACCTCGGGCGATACCCATAACGACAATTACGATGGTGCCGCGACGGTATCGATCGCCAATGATTTCGACCGGGACGGCGATGTGGACCTCATGATAGGCACGGATAACTGGAACTATAAGCCCGGTTCGGAGGATATCGGCGGCATGTGCTACTACTTCAGGAATGCCGGAGGAGAGTTTACCCAGAAATTGATCTACGACAACCGTCCGGCGGTCTACGACTTCGACCTGGGGTCCAATTTCGACTATGACCAAGACGGAGACCAGGATTTTATTATCGCCGACGGAAACCACGCCAGGGACTATTATCTGTTTATCAACAATATCGCGGACGTCTACAATCTTCAGGGGATTGCCCAATCGGCCAACATCACACCGGCTCTTGATCCCAACCTCCATGCTATCACCAGAGTCAGGATCATCAACTTGAACCAGTCGGTGGTTGGAGGGTCCAGCAGCGGATTGGCCGTGAGCTACTACATCTCCAACAACGACGGGCGCGATTGGGAATTCTACGGCCGCTGCGAAGCCGATGGAATCCGCAACTTCGGGATTTTTCCCGATACTCAGAGCGGCGACTGGCACACCTTCGAGCACTATGGAAGCCGGCTCAAGTGGAAGGCTGAACTGGAGGCGGAGAACGACAACATCCCCGAATTCCCGGACGCCTCTTACGAGACTCCCCGTATCGACAACATCGAGTTCGAGATCATTTACGTCGAAAGGAAAGAATATTCCCGGACCTCTGTGGCCGCGACCATCGCGGACAACAGCGGAGCCAACCTCAAGCTCATCATCGGCGGCACCTTTTATTACCCCGGCTGGCAGGGCCGTCTCATCGCCTACGACGTGACCAACATGAGCCCGCTCAACTCCTCCCACTCGGAGCTCAGAACGGTCAGCCGGTCCGACCTGTCGGACCCGACGGGCAGGGAGATAGTCGCTCCGGGAACAGAGATCCTTTGGGATGCGGGGAGTCTGCTGGCAGCCCGCTCGGCGTCTGACCGCGTCATCTACACGGCTCTGCCCAACCCCGAAGGGACGGCCCTCAACAGGCTTGACTTCACGCTGGCCAATGTGACAACCCTGGAACCGTACCTGCAGGATGTCCAGGGCGATGACGATGGGCTGATCGAGTTTGTCCGGGGAGTGAGCCGCGACTGGAAGCTGGGGGATATCAACCATTCGAACCCCGTGGTCATCGGCCCCCCGACCGGTGTGGCCACTCAAATGGGCACAGGATACGACGCTTTTAAGCTCGCCTGGGCAGACAGAAAAAAGGTCCTCTACGTCGGGGCCAATGACGGCATGCTCCACTGCTTCGATGTTTTGACGGGACAGGAGCTCTGGGGCTTTATCCCTTACAACCTTCTCCCCAAACTAAAGAACATGTGGGCCGTCGACGAGATCACCCTGGACCGCTATTTTCTGCGGGACGTCTATGTGGACGGCAGCCCCGTGGTCGCCGATGTCATGCTGGGCGGAAACTGGAAGACCATCCTTGTCTGCGGGCAGGGACCGGGAAAGGGGAGTGTCATCGGGGGAGGCACCAACTACTACATTGCCTTGGATGTCACCGACCCGGAGAACCCGATTCCCCTTTGGGAGCTGACAGAAGACACTATGGGCGAGACGTGGTCCGTTCCTATCATTGGTAAGGTGACCAAGGGCGGCGCCGACGCCTGGGTCGGTTTTCTGGGCTCCGGCTATGACAACAATCCCGATCCGGGCGCGGTCCTTGGCAACGTGTTTTACGCCATCGACCTGGCCGACGGAAGCACCTTCTGGACGTTCGAGGCGGACGAAGTCGATACCTCGGACTCGGGCAGGACGAATGACCAATTTCCCAACATTCAGAACACCATGCCGGGTTCGGCTTCCTACGTGGACATTGACCGGAACGGCTATATCGACCGGGTGTACATCGGAGACCTGGACGGCCGCGTCTGGAAGGTCGATGTCACCCCAGAATTCGAGAACGCCGGTTCCTGGAATGCGGTGGCCCTCTACGTCGACCCCGACAACTATCCGATCATCACCAAGCCGGCCATCTGGAGAAACCCGGCCGGGGCGACGGCTGACCCGCGTATCTTTTTTGGGACGGGTGGGGATGATGGGGCGCCCATTGATGCGATTTATTCATTCGTTGCCCTGATTGACCGGGCGGCTTCGGCCGATATCGAATGGTACCTCGGAGTACCGTACGGAATCCGGAGCGCAGAGAGGGACGCCGGGAATTTGGCAGCCGGTGAAAAGGTCTGGGCGGACCCGAAGATCGAAGATTATACGGTCTATTTCAGCACCCTCACGGGAAGCATCGAGGCCGTCGACCCGTGCCTCAACCTGGCCGGGCTGGGAAAACTCTATGCCCGATTCATCGTCTCGATCGGCGGATCACCCGTGGGCGGGACGGCCTTTAAGGGCATTTCGGGGGCCATGGAAAGCCTTGACCTGGCCATCAAAACGCGATCGGCAGTGACCCTGGGAGAGACCCAGACCACCACCGACGGCGCCAGGAAAAGGGAAGTCTATATTCAGGAATATGACTCCACCGTCCAGAAGCTGGAACAGCTGACCGGCGGGCTCCTGAAGGTCAAGTCCTGGCGGGAGGTCTACAAGGTTTTTAAAAGATAGGTGACATTTAACAGGGCAGGCGGGGCCTGCCCTGTTTCTTTTTCTCAATCGCCCAACGCGTTTAACCTTGCCGAACCCGGACCATGAAATCCGGCCCAAATATGCGCTTGTCCTCTGCTTTCCGGCCCACAGAGTATTTGACAACCCAGCCTTAGGGAAACTATAGTTATGGACCTGTTCGAGAAGACCCATGGGTTTTTGGGACGCCATTCTACTCGGCATCATTGAAGGGCTGACGGAATTCCTTCCGGTTTCTTCTACTTTCCATCTCATCGCGGTCGCCCGGCTTCTCGGCCGCGGAGAGGGGGAATTCGCCAAGCTCTTTGAAGTGTTCATCCAAAGCGGAGCCGTCCTGGCGGTGTTGCTACTTTACTGGGGAAGGCTGAAAAAGGATACCGCGCTGATCGGCAAGATGCTGGTGTCTTTTGTGCCGACTGCATTGCTGGGCGTCCTGGCCTACGGGACGATCAAGCGGGTCTTTTTTAATTCCTACTGCTGGATGATCGGGATTTTCATCCTGGTCGGACTGGTTTTCTTTATCTTCGAGGCTCTGGTCAAGAAGGGGACTCTATCGCCCAGAAAGGCCCTAGTCGAGCTCAGCTACCGGGATTCTCTCATCATCGGGCTCGTCCAGTCTCTGGCTTTTTTCCCCGGTGTGTCCAGGGCCGGAGCCGTCATCCTGGCCATGATGATCCTGGGTTTCCGGAGGGATGACTCGGCGGCCTTTTCTTTCCTTTTGGCCATCCCGACGATCTTCTCAGCTGGGGTATACGACTTATACAAGACAAGAGACCTGATTTTCTCGTCGGGTTCTAATGTCGTCATCTTGCTGGTCGGTTCACTGGCCGCTTTCCTGGTCGCCTTCGTCGCGGTGAAGTGGCTGATCCGCTACCTCCAGAATCACACCCTCAATATCTTCGGCTTCTACAGGCTCGCCGCCGGCCTCCTCTTCCTCCTGGCAATTCTATTCCTCTAAGCCAGGCCGACGAGGGGGAGCAGGATTCTTAGACTCGCCCAAATTAACAGCCCTCCCGTGAGGTTGAGGATTGTACCTGCCCTGAGCATCCTGGTGATGGGAACGAGGCCCGACCCGTAGACGATGGCGTTGGGGGGAGTGGAAACAGGGAGCATGAAGGCGTAGCTCGCACCGATAGTGGCGCCGATGGCAGGCGGTATGGGGTTGACGCCGGCCGCCTGGGCGATTGAAATCATGATGGGCACCACCATGGTCGCGGCAGCGGTGTTTGATGTGGTTTCGGTGACGATGATGGCCAAGTAGATCCCGGCCAGGGTGAGGCCCCAGAGGGACGTCGCCCCGAAAAGATGAAGCAATCCCCGGCCCAGCTCATCGGCCAGCTTTGTCTGGAACATCAGGTCGCCCAGGGTCAGGCCCCCGCCAAAAAGAAGCAGAGTCCCCCAATCGATCTGCACGGCCTGTCTCCAAGTGAGCGTGAACTCCCTTTTTTTCCAGTCCAAGGGGAGAAGAAAGAGCAGGAGGGCGGCGAAGAGCGCAGCCACCGCCTCGGGAACTCGTTCGCCGTAGCGGCGGGAAAGGGGAGAGGAGGCGCCGGAGAAAAGCGCCAGGAAACCGGGAAGGATCCAGAGTCCCACCGCCGTCAGGAAGGCGATGAGGGCATTTTTCTGGCCCCGGGTCCAGGGTCCGAGTTTCTGGACCTCAGCCCGGACGAATTCCCGGCTGCCCTTGATGCGGCTGACCTCCGGCTTGTGGAGCAAGTACATGACGACATAAAGGAAGGCATACATGATCACAAGGAGGGGCACCGCAAACAGCATCCAGCGGAAAAACGGGATTCTGACACCGGCGAACTTATCGAGCATGGCCAGACCGATGAGGTTGGGTGGGGTGCCGACCGGAGTGCCGATGCCGCCCGTGGAGGAGGCGTAAGCGGCCATGAGCATCATCCCGGTGGTGAAGCGCAGCCGCTCCGCGGCGACAGGGCGGCCCGTCTGTCGGGCCAGAAGATCGGCCAGGGCGGTGATAATCCCGAGACCGATCGGAAACATCATGGCCGTCGTGGCCGTGTTGCTGATCCACATCGAAATAAAGGCCGTGATGGCTCCATAGGCAAACAGGATCCGGCCGGAACTGTGGCCGACAAACGGGAGCGCGAGGATAGAGTAGGCGAAGCGTTTGTCCAGGCCGTGGATAGACATGGCACGGGCGATGATAAAGCTGCCCAGAAAAAGGAAGATAATCGGGTCAGAAAACTGCGCAAAACCCTGCTTGACCCCCGTAACACCAGTGATAACGCAGAGCGCGGCTCCCAACAGAGCGGTGGCGGGAATGGGGATGGGCTCGGTGATCCACCAGACAATGACCCAGCCGATTACGGCCGACAGCACATGAGCCCGGGAGGTCAGACTGCTAAGCGGCAGAATATAGAGGGTGAGAGCAACGAGCGGACCCAAGAAAAGACCGACTCTCCGCCGGAGGTGTTCGAACCGCATTTCCGCTTCGGTCACGGCGCCGTCGAGTGATGATGATTCATCAGTGCGATCAGACACATCTTTTGGCATCTCGTGGATCCCTCTTCCCGGGAATGGTAGCATAGAGAATTCGCGGGATACAACAGCGCATCTGCGATTTTTTGACTTCGACAGGGGGGTATGCTAGATTGAGTTTCTTTTTTTGATTGATTTAGCTGGCGATCCGTTGCGCGGTCGGAGGAGACGATGAATGTCCTCGTGATCCTGGCGGCAGCCGTGGCCGCCTTCGGGCTGGCCAGCCGGTTCTACTCCCGCTACATCGCCCGCGTCCTCGGTGAAGACCCCAAGAATCCCACCCCTGCCATCACCTGTTCCGACGGCCGGGACTATGTCCCGACGAAGCGATATGTTGTTTTTGCCCACCATTTTTCCGCCATCGCCGGCGCGGGACCCATCCTCGGACCGACTATGGCCATCCTCTATGGGTTTGTTCCGGCTTGGCTATGGGTTGTGTTCGGGGCGATCTTCATCGGCGCCGTCCATGATTTCACGGCCCTCTTCGTGAGCATGCGAGAGGGCGGAAAGTCGATGGCTGAAGTGGCTCGGAAGACCTTGGGCCCGAGCGGTTTCAACCTCTTCATCGGGTTCACTATCGTCATGATCGTGCTGGTCACTTCCTCGTTCCTGAGCGCGACCGCGATATCGCTCACGTCCCTCTGGCCACTCAGCAAGCTGGGGACCGTCGAGGGCCAGACGTTTCTCAAGACGATCGTCAGGGACGGAGTGGCCTTGGGACGGATCGGCGGGATCGCTTCGATGTCGGTGATTATCATTACCCTGACTTCTCCGTTTCTTGGTTGGCTTTTGTACAAGAAGAGGCTAAAAGCCGTTCCCGCCAACCTGATTGCCGCTGTCATCTGCGTCGCCTCCATCTTGTTCGGCATCGCTTATCCTGTCACCTTGGCGCCGACGACCTGGATGATCATCATCTCCATCTACGTTCTCATCGCCGCCGGAGTGCCCGTCTGGCTCATCCTCCAGCCCCGGGACCTCATCAACGTCCAGATCCTTTACGGCGGCATCATCCTGATGGTCATTGCTCTTTTCTCGTCCGGATTCAGCGGGCTCAAGGTCACCATCCCCAGTTTCAACCTGAGTGAAGGAGTCCGAAGTCTCGGGCTCATCTGGCCGATGATGTTCTGCACGATTGCCTGCGGGGCGATCTCCGGGTTTCATTCGCTCGTCGCCGGCGGCACGACGTGCAAGCAGCTCTCCAAGGAAACCGATGCGCGCCGCGTGGGGTATAACGCCATGCTCCTGGAATCGCTTTTAGCCGTGTGCGTCCTACTGGCC
Source organism: Candidatus Aminicenantota bacterium (assembly GCA_017886205.1). Lineage (GTDB taxonomy): Bacteria > Acidobacteriota > Aminicenantia > Aminicenantales > UBA8522 > UBA8522. The sequence continues at coordinate 187,619 of JAFNEO010000053.1, forward strand.
ATCGGGGCGGCGATGAGCTTCGCCGACTACAAGTCCGTTGTCTGGCCGGCCGACGCGGCGACGAAATCCAATCCCATCCTCGGATTCTCCTTGGCAGCCGGACATCTCTTTCACACGGCCCTCGGCATCCCCGTGGCTCTCGGCTCCGTTTTTGGAATTCTCCTTGTCGAGGGGTTTGTAATCACGACTTTGGATGCGGCCGTCCGGCTGAACCGCTACCTCTTCGAGGAGCTGTGGGCGATCCTCTTCCAGAACACCCCGCGACTCATGAGATTTCATTGGTTCAATGCCGCGCTTTCGGTCGTTCTGATGTGGATACTGGCCTATTCCAACGCCTTCAGTACTCTCTGGCCGATATTCGGGACGGCCAACCAGCTTTTAGCCGCCCTGGCCCTGCTGGCTGTGTCGGCCTGGCTTCTGATCCGTAGGAAAAAGAATTTTTTCACGCTCATCCCCGCCGTTTTCATGATCGCTACGACAGTGGCCTCTCTTTTGATTCTGCTTATGAATTATTTCCGTAGCAAGAACTATCTTCTCATGGCGGCCGATCTCCTGCTTTTGATCTTATCGGGCGGAGTCGTCTGGCTGGTGCTGAAGACTTTCCTCAGGCCGAAGCCGGACCCGGCCGCCCGGCCGGCCTGAACGGAACCATCTGAAGGGAGGAAACAGATGACTGATGTGCCCGGAGATGAACAAAACCCGGCGTTCTTCGATGTTGTCCTGGAAGCGCTGAAGGGTATCAAGAGCGAGATTCTGCTCTACGCTGTCGCCGTGGCCGCGCTTTTCGTTGGGTCGGCTTCTCTCGGGATTGACATCCTGAGGGAGCTCAAGTGGCCTCTTCTGGCCGTCTTCTCCCTCGGCCTCCTGGCTTACTTTTTCGGCCGGGCCGTGCCCCGAGCCAGGATGCGTTTGAGAAAAACCTCTGCGAAGCAAAACGGATGAGCAAGAGGACGGGGGATGTCATCTGGGTCGGCCTGGCCCTGTTCGCCATGTTCTTTGGCGCGGGTAATCTCATCTTCCCTCCTTTTATGGGGTTTATCGCGGGGTCCAACTGGTCGATCGCCCTGGCCGGTTTTTTGATCACGGGCATCGGCATGCCCTTGCTGGGCATCATGGCCTCCTCCCGGGCGGGCGGAACGGTTGAACATCTCGCGTGTAGAGTCAATCCCCTGTTTGGCCGGATTTTGAGCATCGTGATCATCCTGGCCATCGGTCCTCTGCTCGCCATCCCGAGAACGGCGGCGACGACTTTTGAGATGGGAGTCCGCCCCAACATCCCCGGGGCCACCGCTGCCATCTCGTCTTTAGTCTATTTCGCTATCACACTGTTCTTTGCTCTCAATCAGAAGAAAGTCGTCGATAAAATCGGTAAAATCCTCACCCCTTTCCTCCTGATTACCCTGGCCCTGATCATCCTGAAGGGCCTGTTCTCTCCTCTCGGTGAGATCGGTGGAAGCGGGCTGCCCAACGCCTTCGGAAGGGGATTCCGGGAGGGATACCAGACGATGGATGCCATGGCTTCCGTTGTGTTTGCCGAAATCATCATCGCCGCGATGGTCTTCAAAGGCTACAGCCGGACTTCCGATCAGGTGAAAATGACTTCGTTGGCCGGCCTGGTTTCAGCGATCGGACTGGGGCTGGTCTATGGAGGGCTGATGTATCTCGGGGCCAGTTCGGTCCGGCTCTTTCCTGGAGACATTGAGAGAACGGACCTTCTCATCCGCATCACCCAGGGCCTTCTGGGGAGTGCAGGCAAGATCGCCCTAGGCCTGGCCGTCGCCCTGGCCTGCCTCACCACCTCGATCGGCCTAACTGCAACGGTGGGGGATTACTTCAGCACTCTATCCAAGGGCAAACTCGGCTATAAAGCCATCTGCCTCGCTACCTGCGTTTTCAGCGCCGTTTTTGCCACGTTCGGCGTCACGACGATCATCAAGGTGGCCGTGCCTCTCCTTGTCACCGTCTATCCGGTGGTGATCGTGCTGGTGATCCTGACGATGATGGGACGGCTGGCCAGAAGCCGAGCGGTCTACATCGGAGCCGTGGTCGGGGCGTTTGCCACAAGCCTGTTCGATGCCCTGACGGCGGCGGGAGTCCCGATTCCATCGATCAATCAGCTGATCTTGAATATTCCGTTTGCCAAATCGGGTTTTCCCTGGGTTTTGCCTGCCCTGGCTGGAGGCATCATCGGGGCGATCGCAGCCAGGGCGGGAGCGGGCGGAAAGGTCGGCAGTCCGGAACAGAGCTCCCAACGATAGCTAACCAACTGATCAGGCCGGTCCTCGTGTGGTCTGTCAGAGGACTCCGTTCATGTTTTCCGAAGCCGCCGGCATTCCGTTGAAAATCACCTGGGATTGGGGTATAGTCTAATCTTCTCCGTGCGCCCGTAGCTCAGCTGGATAGAGCGACTGACTACGAATCAGTAGGTCGGCGGTTCGAGCCCGTCCGGGCGCATTCCCCATATCCCCCATATAAGTGAGGCCAAATCAAGGCCTTGAGACCCTCCGGAGGCCTTTGTCAATCGTTATCAAGCTTCCCCTGGAGCCGTCACACAAGACGACAAGTAAGACGACAAGTTGCGGGCAATCCTTATCAGAAAAGTAAGGATTGAATTTTGCGGAGGTCAAAAAGGGGACTTGACAAATGAAGATACCCCCGTTATCTTATAATTGAACGGCGAAACCGGGCGCAACGATGCCCCGCCGTCAAGGAGACCTTGAGGTGCTCCGGGGAGCCCGGCGGTAATCAGACCCCAAACCGCGTACATCGTTAAGGGGACAGGAGGAACGATGAGCGCGGCAAAAAATAAGCCATTCGAGAAGCGGTATATCACCGTCGAGGAAGCGTCCGCCTTTCTCGGAATTTCAACCGTTACTTGCTACCGCTACATTAAGGAGGGGGTCCTCCAAGCTTCGCGGCTCCGGACTCTTATCCGAATTGACAAGCTCTGGCTCGAAAAGTTCATGGCCGGGTCCGCGCGGGAAAAGCTTTTCGAGAATCGGCCCCAGGTCCAGAGATAAACGGCGGGGGCCGGTCCTCCGAGTCGGAGCGTCCCTTAGCTTTCCTCCAAACGACTCCGGCCCCCTCCTCAATCAATCATGAAACGAAAGCGGCGGGCTCCGGCTCCATGGTTTCTCCCCCCATGTCCGGGGTCCCGTCCGCCTTCTCAATCAAAGAGGAAAAAACAAAGGCGGCGGGGTTGCGGCGGGTCAGTTGCCCTTTCCCGTGACGGTGACTCCGTCCGCCTTTGTCCAAAGGGCAACTATGAGAAAAAAACCTGACCGGAGGACTTATATCGGACTTCACAAAGAATGCGTTAATTCCGAGGAGTACGCGGACTTGAGCTTGAAAGCAAAGGCGCTCTATCAATGAAAACTCCCCGGGCTAAAGCCCGGGGTTTCAGCCTTGTGGCATAATCTGTCTATGGGTTGCCTCGTTGCTGGCGGATGTACCTCCTTACCACCTCTTCGTCTACCTTTCCTACCGTCTCGGCAAAATACCCATCCGCCCAAAA
>JAFNEO010000054.1 GCA_017886205.1 Candidatus Aminicenantota bacterium
CATTTTTTGGCAATTATGCCCATCGCGAGGCATCAAAGATGCCGTGGCGATCTCGTAGATTCAATGAGACCGCCACGCTTCGCTCGCGGCGACTACGTCGGATTGCTTCGTCGCTTCGCTCCTCGCAATGACCCGAAAACGTGGCCGTGACAGGCCCCGCGAAAAACCCGTTTGCGTTTCCTATTCGATCCGGTACTTCTTCTTGCCTTCCTCGTAGAGGTCGCCGCCGTACATGTCGTTGATGACGATGCAAGGGAAATCCTGGACCTTGAGCCGGATGATGGCCTCCGGTCCCAGCTCTGGATAGGCCACGACTTCCGAGGCCACGATGCTCTTGGAGATGAGCGCACCCGTCCCTCCCGACGTGGCCAGGTAGACCGCCTTGTTCTTCTTCAGCGCTTCTTTGACCTCTTTCGACCTCTGGCCCTTGCCGATCGATCCCTTGAGGCCGAGGCCGTGCAGGGTCGGAGCGTAAGAGTCCATCCGGTAGCTCGTGGTCGGACCGGCCGAGCCGATGGGCTTCCCCGGCCGGGCGGGCGTCGGGCCGACATAGTAGATAAGCTGCCCTTTGATATCGATGGGCAGCTCTTTCCCCTCCTTGATCAGGTCGATGAGCTTCTTGTGGGCGGCGTCCCGTCCGGTGAGGATATACCCGCTGATGAAGACTTTGTCCCCGGCGTGGAGCTTGGCGATGACCTCGTCTGAGACCGGGGTGGTGATTCTGTGCTCGGCCATCGCTTACAGCTTGGTCTCGGCGACGGTGTTCTTAACGACCCCGGCCGTCTTCTGGAGCATGGCATTCTCTTCGTCGGTGAGCTTGATCTGGAAGATCTTCTCGATGCCCTTGGCGCCGATCATGAGGGGCACGCCGATGAACAGGCCGTTGATCCCGTATTCGCCCTCGCAGAGCGCGGCGCCCGGGAGAATCCGCTTTTTGTCCTTGAGGAATGATTCGGCCATGATAATGGCGCTCCAGGCCGGGCTGAAGAAGGCCGAGCCTCTGCCGAAGAGCTTGACGATCTCGGTTCCTGCTTCGCGGGTGCGGAGCACGAGCTTGTCGATCTGTTCTTTGGTGGCGATCTCGGCCAGGGGCACGCCGCCGACCGTAGTTAACCGGGGCAGGGGAACCATGTCGGGACCGTGTCCGCCGAGGACCGTGCCGGCCACGTCGCTCACCGACACGCCGAGTTCCATAGCGATGAAAGCACGCCAGCGGGCCGTGTCCAGGGTCCCGGCCATGCCGACGACCTGGTGCTTGGGGAACCCGGTCAGCTTGTAGAAGGCATAGACCATGGCGTCCAGGGGGTTGGTGACGACGATGCAGAAGGCCTTGGGGGCATGGGTCTTGATGCCGTTAGCTACGTCCTTAATGATGGCGATGTTGGTGGCGAGCAAGTCCTCGCGGGTCATCCCGGCGACGCGGGGCTTGCCGGCGGTGATGATGACCACGTCGGCGCCCGCGATGTCCGCGTAATCGCCGGTGCCGACGATGTTGGCGTCGTAGTTGCCGTGCGGCGCCATCTCCATCAGGTCAAGAGCCTTGCCTTTGATGGGGTTCACAAAGTCGCCGATGTCGAGGACGACGATGTCACCCAGCTCTTTCATCGCGGCCAGCATAGCTAGGTTCTGGCCGATCTGTCCGCCGCCGATGAGAGCAATCTTCTTTCTTGCGAAACCCATATGTACCTCCTCGTTATTCCTATTTAAAATTGCCCGGGTGCGGTCGCCGGAGGGGCCCCGCCGCTCCCGCAATTTTATGGCGCTCCGTGCTATATATCGGAATTCCGGAGGCGAGTCAAGCCGGACAAGGAGCCGGGTGGCCGGAGGGCGATCAGCCCTTGACGTACCCTTCCCAGCGGCTCTTGAGCTTCGGATCCCGGATCGTCTCCATCAGGTAGTCCGTGAAAGCCTCTCCGGTGGCGCCGGTCGGGCGGCCGGTGACGATAAGCTTTTTCTCGTACTGGCCGCAGATGTCGAGTGCCATCTCCAGGTTCTTGCCTTTCTCGGCATACCCGATGTGGCCGAGGAGCATCGAGGCGGCACGGATCATGCTGGCCGGGTCGGCGTATGGTGCGCGTCCTTCCTTGACCATGCGGGGGGCCGAGCCGTGGATGGCCTCGAACATGGCGTACTGCTTCCCGATATTGGCACTCCCGGCCGTTCCGACGCCACCCTGGAATTCGGCAGCCTCGTCGGTGAGGATGTCGCCGTAAAGGTTGGGCAGCACCATGACCTGGAAATCGCGGCGGCGCTTCTCGTCGATAAGTTTGGCGGTCATGATGTCGATGTACCAGTCGTCGATTTCGATGCCCGCGTATTCCTTGGCGATCCGGTAGAAGTTCTCCAGGAAGCGGCCGTCGGTCGTCTTGACGACGTTGGCCTTGGTGACGCAGGTCACGCGGGTTCGTCCGTTCTTTTTGGCGTGCTCGAAGGCCAGGCGGCAGATGCGGTCGGCACCCGGCGCGCTGATCAGCCGGAAATCGATGGCGATGTCCTTGTCCACTTCAATGCCGTAGGGTCCGAGGGCGTACAGATCCTCGGTATTCTCTCGGAAGAAGATCCAGTCGATCCCCTGCTTAGGAACACGGACGGGCCGGACGTTAGCGAAGAGGTCGAGCTCTTTTCGTACGGCGACGTTGCAGCTCTCGATATTTGGCCAGGGGTCGCCCTTGCGTGGTGTGGTCGTCGGGCCCTTGAGGGTGACGTGGTATTTCTTGATATCGGCCAGGACGTCGTCCGGGATGGGCTTGTTGCAGGCTGCCCGGTTCTCGATGGTCAGGCCCTGGATGTCGTTGATGATGACCTTGCCGGATTTGACCTCGTCCTTGAGCATGAAGTGGAGGACGCGGCTGGCGTCCTTGGCGATGAAGGGGCCGATGCCGTCCCCGCCGATGATGCCGACCTTGATCGGCGAGACCTTGCCGTAGTCGATCCAGTCGGGTGCGGATTTTACTCTCTCCATCCGCAGCATCTGGGCTTCGAGTATCTTGCCAAAATGTTCTTTGGCTCTTTCAATGGCAGCCTTATCCATGATGATTCCTCCCTCGATATGTATTCGGATCAGAAAAAACGGAAACGAATTTTATAATTTTCGGGATGGAAAATCAACAAGAAATACCTATTGAAGCCCTTCCTCTTTTGCCGATTCCCGCAGCCGGGCATCGGATGAGGAGAATAGGACGGGAAGCGGGACGGCCTTTCGGAGCTCGAGCGCCGAGGCCAGATGGAGGGCGTCGAACCCGCGCAGGCTGCGTTTTTCAGCCAGGTCGCCGGCGGATCGGACGACGGCATCGGTCAGCTTGATGACAAATATGTTCTCCCAATCGCGGTCCAGGTCATTCTTGATTCTCTTGTGATCCTCATCGGATATGCCTTTTTCCCTAAATTTCCGGGCGAAAGCTGCCCGCGCTTCCGCATAGGCAATGATCGAAGTTGCGACCGCCTCCGCGTCGGAGACAAGTTTGGCGACGTCCCCTGAATCTTTTTCCTGGACGTAGAGTTTGACGAGGTTGCTGGTTTCTAGATAGAGGATCATCGCCGTTCTTCGACCACGATCTCAGAAATCGGTTTTCCTTTTGCCACAGTGGGTTTCGATGAGCCGGCGGGTTTTCCTCCCTTCCAGGCGGCCTTGTCTTCCCTGACCATCCGGATCAGTTCCTCGTAGTCCGGGCTTTTTTCGGCCGGGAGAATATAAGCGATGATTGTGCCGCGGTCCGTGATGGCCAGACTATCTCCCTGTTTGACCTTATCCAGGTACTGACTCAGGTTGTTTTTCAATTCTCTGATACCAACCGGCATTCTTGTCTCCGCTATGTAGCTACATATTAATATAACGTGGCCACATTGTCAAGGTCCAATATGATCTCGGTTTTGAGGATCCGAAGAGAGAGACGGCATATCAGCATAATTTATCTCAGTCAAAGATGGGCCAGGGCGCAGCCCTAATGGTCGCGGCTCGCTCGGCCGGGATTCTCGAGCGGTTCTTCTTCAAAAAGAGCCCGTCGGGAACGGGCATAATCGGACAAAACAGGACAAAACCGGACATGGCGTCGGAACCTATTGACAGGGGGATTCTGGGAGCCTATATGATAATGAAAGGAGGAATATATGAAGAAAAGTATTTTGCTTGGCATTCTTGGACTTTCGCTTATCACCGTTGTTGGTCTAGCTCTTCTTGTGGGCGCACCTAAGCCCGTCCAGTACACCTGGAAAGCCGTTGTTCTAGATTCATCACAGAACATGGTTCCGGGGGTTTATAACGACAGCGATGAATTCGCGAATGTGATGGTTTTCATCCGCGAATATAGCGGCCGTGCAGGTGTGAAAACCTACAGACCCGTCTTTTGGCTCGAAGTTTTGAGCCCAATGCAGATCGACCTGCGGGGAATTGCCGTTAATTCCTGGGGATCTAATTTGGACTTCAATCACTGCGGATTTCCAGAAGGAGGAACATTCCCATCATGTTGGGAGTTATTCTTAAATGGTTCCCATCCTAAAGATGGCTATCAACGGGCGAGTTTCATGCACGACGGCGAATGTTTTATTACCAGGGAAGAAGCGGATTTTACTAAGATGCAGTTTGGAGAAACCAGGGTTATGAACTTTAACTTGGTTATACAGGGCCAGGAGATCATGGGGAGTTGCGACCAATGCAATCCAACAAACTACCACCAGGTCGATGGGGATGCGCAAGGCTGGACGAAACCCGGGATCGGGAGCCCATACGATATCTATTTGACCAGAATTGACGAGAATACGTGGAAGGTCGTCGTCAATACAGACTTTGATAATCCTGATAGGCAGGACCGGTGGTCTGAGCTATTCAGTTGGGGGGCCGATAAGATTTGGGAGTCCTATTGTGAATGCGTCAAGGAGAAAGTCGGGAAAGGGAACGTCCTGACAAAAAATATCCGGCAGTCCTCATGGGCACGAGCTCACATCGCCTACGAGATTCTTTTCATAAGGACACCGAAATAGAAGCTTCGTTTAAAGAACCAGTACAAATTGAAGTCAATCCCGGCAAAAGACAAAAGGGTTGACCTTTAATCAAGAAGTGGACCTTATTCTGCTCACCTATCCGAATTCCGGTTCATCGTGGGCGTCGAGGTCCACTGAGTGCCGTCCCAGTAGAGAACGCCCTTTTTGAGATTCTCGTAATAGGCGTCGTTCAGCTCGCTGCTGATTTTGCCGGCCGCTTTTAGGTCGCGGTGTTGGAGGCGGAAAATGTCGCTGCCCTTAACATCCTGAACTTGAAAGTTAAAGTCCAATTCAAAGAAGATATGAGATATCTGGGTTTGTAGCTCAATTCGATTGTTCTTGAGGAGGTGGATCTCCTCGATAGCTACTTTATCCGGCTTCAAGATTATGTCGACGTCGGTCCTGGGAAAAAGGATATAATATTTTTCTGAACCTGGAACGCAGTTCTTGCACTCGTATCTTTCGCTTTGCGGAGACGATCCGCTGATCCGGGATGAATCGAAGACGGCGAGAAAGCCTTTCCCATACTCGTCATTAAGGCCTACGATAATGACTTCCATTTTTCCGTCGGCATGGCGGTCGGCATAAGCGAAGTCATGAATTTGTCCCCAGTTGATAAATTCCCCTAGGACCTTCCCCCGGCAGTCGAGGACGACGAGTCCACTCGGAGAATGAGGCTGATGGCGTGTGACCAAAAAAACCTCGAGAAATCCATCGTTGTTGATATCGAAAGGCTCTATACCGAAAATTCGATAATCCTCCGAGTAGATATGTTCGCCGAATCTGAGTTCACTCCCTGGTCTGTAGTGCCATCGCTCCTTGCCTCTGTGATCAAAACAAAAGAGGCCCGTCTCATAGAGTTCATCCTGGGTTTTCGGGCAAAAAAGGACCTCATTCCTGCCGCATCGATTGATATCTTTGATAACGAGATAGGGGAGCACGAGTGTGCCCGCCGGATCCCGTTCTCGGTTTTGAAAACGCCGTTGATATTTCTGTCCGGACAAATCCTCGAGCTTGGTATCAAAATCCCAGAGCTCTTTTCCTTTTTTGTCCAGAATGAGGAGGGTGGAACCCTTGATCTTAAAGTCTGCCGGCTGGCCGGGTGATGACCGAATCAAGAGGACAGCCGTTGTCACGATGATTGCGGCCAGGGGAATTAACCAAAGGACAATCCTCTTTGACTTCCCTGTATGGGGATGGTCCCTTGGGGCGAGGGCGTCTGCTTGCACCCCGTGACTTGCCGCCGAGGCAGCGGCTCCTGTGGCGGCTCCATTGCCGTTGAGCCTTGATTTCCGCCAGGCATCGAGCTCATCTTTATAGGCGCAAACCCGGGACTTGGCGGCTCCCTCCATCCGATGCACCGGGAGCCCATAATCCAGCTCCCATCGCCGGCAGGTGCGTTCATCGCAGCCGAGATAGTCGGCGATCTCTTTCCAGGAGCTCAGCAGGCCTTGGTTATTCGAATTCGATGGCATAGGTCCCTTGCCCAGCGGTTCTTTAAGAAGGGATATCTCTTTCTATCTAAAACACCGTAGGATGTCAAACGCTAGAGAACGTGCAGGGGTGAGGAAATTGAATTCGGGGAAATTATGGGGACACGAAACTTAATTCCGTCCCCTTAACCCCTCCTCTGAAGCGGCACGAATTAAGTTTCGTGTCCCCATAATTCCATGTCCGCCAAATTGATTTTGACAAACCGGCCTGAAAAACCTTATACATTCTATGTTGGCGCCAGATTTTATCGCTGAATGGAGTGCGACATGTTGGAATCATACCTTAAACAAGAAGCCGAAAGGCAGAAGCTGGGAATCCCGCCGCTGCCGCTCAACCCCGAACAGACGGCGGAGGTCTGTCAGCTGCTCGAAAGCCCGCCGGCGGGAAAAGAAGGACTCCTGCTCGACCTCATCAAGAACCGCGTTTCGCCGGGCGTTGACCCGGCGGCTAAGGTCAAGGCCGGGTGGCTCGCCCGCGTCGCCAGGGGAGAAGCCCACTCTCCCGTCGTTTCTAAGAAAGATGCCGTCTTTCTCCTCGGCACCATGCTCGGGGGCTACAACGTTGACCCGCTGGCCGAGTTGCTGGACGATCCGGAGCTGGGCCCGGACGCAGCCGAAGCCTTGAAACACACCACCCTCGTCTATGGCGCCTTCGACAAGATCATCGAGAAATCCAAGAGCAATGTCCACGCCAAGAGCGTGCTCGAGTCTTGGGCCAACGGGGATTGGTTCTTGAAACGGCCGGACTTCCCCGAAAAAATGACCTTCAAGGTCTTCAAAGTGGACGGAGAGATCAACACGGATGACTTTTCGCCGGCCAAGCACGCGTCTACCCGCCCCGACATCCCCCTCCACGCCCAGGCGATGGGGGAGACCCGCTTTCCCGGGGGCATCGAGACCATCCGGAAATTCCGCGAGGAGGGACATCGCGTCGTCTTCGTCGGCGATGTGGTCGGGACCGGATCCTCGCGCAAGTCGGCCTGCAACTCGGTGATGTGGCACATCGGTGAGGACATCCCCTTCATCCCCAACAAGCGCCGTGCCGGAGTCGTCATCGGAGGGCTGATCGCCCCGATTTTCTTCAATACGACTGAGGACTCGGGCGGCCTGCCGCTCCTGGCTGAGGTCGGCCGGATGAAGACCGGCGACATCATCACCCTCGACACAAAGACGGGCGAGGTCCGAAATGAAGCCGGCGAGGTCATCGCCCGGTTCGAATTCAAACCGCCGACCCTGCGCGATGAGTTCCGCGCCGGAGGGCGGCTGAACCTCATCATCGGCCGCAACCTAACCAGCAAGGCGCGCCAGGAGCTCGGCCTGGGCGAAGCGCCGTTCCTTGTCGCCTCCGATAATCCCCAGCCGCAAGCCCGCCAGGGTTATTCGCAAGCCCAGAAGATTGTCGGGAAAGCGTGCGGCCTCAAAGGTGCTCTTCCAGGCACGGCTTGCGAGCCCAGGATGACGACCGTCGGCTCTCAGGACACGACGGGCCCGATGACCGCCGACGAGCTCAAAGAGCTGGCCTGCCTCGAGTTCCAGACCGACCTTTTCATGCAGTCGTTTTGCCATACCGCGGCCTACCCCAAGCCGGCCGACGTGAAGATGCACCAGAACCTGCCCAAGTTCGTCATCGCCCGCAAGGGAGTGGCCCTCAAGCCGGGCGACGGGATCATTCATTCCTGGTTGAACCGGCTCATCCTCCCAGACACACTCGGTACCGGCGGCGATTCCCATACCCGCTTTCCCATCGGGCTGAGCTTCCCGGCCGGCTCCGGGCTGGTCGCCTTCGCCGGCGCCCTCGGTTTCATGCCTCTGGACATGCCGGAGTCCGTGCTCGTCCGCTTTAAGGGCAGCCGCAATCCGGGCATCACGATCCGCGACATCGTGAACGCTATTCCTTATTTGGCCATCAAGGAAGGCCTGCTCACGGTCGCTAAGAAGGGCAAAAAGAATATCTTCAACGGCCGTATCCTGGAGATGGAAGGCCTGCCGGAACTCACCGTCGATCAGGCCTACGAGCTGACCAACGCCTCGGCCGAACGGTCGGCCGCCGGGAGCGTCATCGACCTGAGCGAGGAGCAGGTGGCCAAATACCTCAAGAGCAACATCGCTTTGATGAGGCGGATGATCGCCGAAGGCTACCAGGATGTTCAGACATTGAAGCGGCGGATTAAGGCCTGCGAGAAATGGCTGCGCAAGCCGCGGCTTCTCAGGCGCGATAAGACGGCGAAGTACGCCGCCGAGCTCGAGGTCGACCTGTCGGAGATCAAAGAACCAATACTGGCCTGCCCCAATGACCCAGATGACGTCAAGCTTCTCTCGGAGGTGGCGGGCGACCGGATCGACGAGGTGTTCGTGGGCTCCTGCATGACCAACATCAGCCATTTCCGGGCCATCGGCAAGATCTTCCAGGGCGCCGGGTATCTCGCGACGCGGGTCTGGCTGACGCCGCCCACCAAGATGGATTCTGCCCAGCTCATGAAAGAGGGCTATTACTCGATCTACAATTCTGTCGGAGCGAGGATGGAGATTCCCGGCTGCTCACTCTGCATGGGCAACCAGGCGCGGGTCCGGCCGCAGACAACGGTCTTCTCGACGTCCACCCGAAACTTTGATGACCGGATGGGAGATCGCGCCCGCGTCTATCTCGGTTCGGCGGTCCTGGCGGCCGTCTCCGCTCTGAAGGGGAAGCTCCCGACTGTCGAGGAGTACATGGCCGTGATGAAGGAGAAGGTCGAGCCGGTGAGCGCCGAGATCCACCGCTATCTGTATTTTGATGAAATGGGCGACTTCACTCTGCACTACACCGGTGCCCGGTTCTAGTGAACAGGAGGCATGATGATCGACCTGACCGGAAAAAAGGCATTGATTACGGGAGGCTCGCGGGGGATCGGCCGGGCCACGGCGATCCTGTTGGCTAAGGCGGGCGCCGATGTCGCCATCACCTACCAGCTTCAGGAGAAAACCGCCCTCGAAGTTAAGGCCGCGGTCGAAGCGCTGGGACGCCGGTGCCTGGCCGTCAGGGCAGAGATCTCGGCTGAAACCGAGGTCAGGCGCGCGGTCGAAGAAATCATCCGAGCCTGGGGCCGGATCGACATCCTCATCAACAACGCCGGCATCTGGACCTACCTCGAAATCGGCTCCGGAGACACCAAAGCCTGGGAGGAGACGATGGCTGTCAACCTCGACAGCGTTTACTATTTCACCGACGCCGTCGTGCCTCATATGAAAAAGCAGAAGCGGGGCGCAATCATCAATGTCGGCTCGACGGCCGGCATCCGTGGCGAGGCGCTCCATTCCCATTATGCCGCCACCAAAGGCGCGCTCAACGCTCTGACCAAGTCCTGGGCCGTGGAGTTCGCGCCGCACAACATCCGCGTCAACCTCGTCGCCCCCGGCTGGGTGGAAACCGACATGTGCACCGAGGTCTTCAGCGACCCGGCTTTCAAGGAGAGCGTCCGGCAGTCCATCCCGCTCAAGAGGATTCCGCCGCCCGAGGACATCGCCGGACCCATCCTTTTCCTTGCTTCCGACCTGGCCCGCCACATCACCGGCGCCATCATCAACGTCAACGGCGGCTCTGTACTTTCCGGATAAGCTCCTAATATCTGTTGCCAAAAGGGATCTTTTTTGCTACCTTGGGCTTACGCATTCAAGTAGGAGGACAGGATGGAGGAAGAAATCGGCCGGGTCACACACTATTTTTCCAAGATCGGCGTCGGCGTCGTCGAGCTGACCAAGGGAGACCTCAAGGTTGGCGAGACGATCCACATCAAGGGCCACACGAGCGACCTTTACCAGAAGGTCGATTCCATGCAGATGGAGCACGCTCCCGTACAGGCTGTCAAGAAGGGAGAGTCCTTCGGTCTCCACGTCGATACTCAGGTCCGCGAGCACGACCTCGTCTTTAAGGTGACGGAGGATTGAGCGGCCCAAGGCGCCGGAGTGAGGACGGGTTTTCCGATCAAATAAGGTGCCAGGCTTTTTGCGGACCGGCCGTCGGAAGGAGAAGTCGAAGGTGAGGGAGAGACAGCAGAAAGCCCCTGAGATCAAGAAAGCGTATGAGAGCTGGAAGAGAAACAAGTACGCTAAAGCCCTGGAAGCCTGCGCTTTCCCGAGAGCCTTCACCACCGTCTCCGGACGCAAGATCAAGGAGCTCTACACCCCCGCTGACCTGCCGCGCTTCGACTTTTTCCGCGACCTGAATTTCCCCGGTGAGTACCCGTTCACCCGGGGCATCCATCCGACAATGCACCGGGGCCGACTCTGGACCATGCGCCAGTTCAGCGGGTTCGGGACGGCCGAGGATACCAACAAGCGCTATAAATACCTCCTTGCCCATGGCCAAACCGGCCTGAGCGTCGCCTTTCATCTGCCCACCCTGATGGGTATCGACTCCGATTATCCGCTGGCCAAGGGTGAAGTAGGGAGGTGCGGCGTAGCCATCGACTCCCTGGCCGACATGGAGGTGCTGTTCAGCGGCCTCCCGCTCGACAAGATTACGACCTCGATGACCATCAACGCGCCCGCCGCCATCCTCTGGGCCATGTACATTGCAGTCGCCGAGAAACAGGGCGTCTCGCCCAAGGTCATCTCGGGCACCATCCAGAACGACATCCTCAAGGAGTATATCGCCCAGAAAACATTCGTCTTCCCGCCGCGGCCCTCGATGAAGCTCATCGTCGATACCTTCGAGTATGGGGCCAAGGAAGTCCCCCGCTGGAACACCATCTCGATCTCCGGGTACCATATCCGCGAGGCCGGGGCGACGGCGGTTCAGGAGCTGGCCTTTACCCTCCGGGACGGCATCGAATATGTGATCTGGGGGCTCGAGCGCGGCCTCGCGATCGACGAGTTCGCCCCGCGGCTTTCTTATTTTTTCAACTCCCACAACGACTTCTTCGAGGAGATCGCCAAGTTCCGGGCCGCCCGCAAGATCTGGGCCGAGGTCATGCGCGACCGCTTCGGCGCCCGCGATCCCCGCTCCTGGTGGCTCCGCTTCCACACCCAGACTTCGGGCGTCTCGCTCGTGGCCCAGCAGCCCTACAACAACGTCGTCCGGGTGGCCATCCAGGCTCTGGCGGCGGTCCTGGGCGGGACCCAATCCCTGCACACCAACTCCCTCGATGAAACTTACGCCCTGCCTTCCGAGGATGCTGTCACCATCGCCCTTCGGACCCAGCAGATCCTGGCCCACGAGAGCGGCGTGGCCAACACCATCGACCCCCTCGGCGGGTCCTATTTCATCGAAGCCCTGACCAGGGACATGGAAAGAGATGCCAAGGACTACATCAGGAAGATCGATGACATGGGCGGGATGGTCAGGGCCATCGAACTCGGCTTCCCCCAGAAGGAGATCGCGGACAGCGCCTATTGGTACCAGAAAGCGGTCGACGCCAAGGAGAAGATCATCGTCGGGGTGAATGCCTTCGAGATGGAGCATGAGCCGATCCCGCTCTTGGAGATCGACGAGGCCGTGGCCGGGCAGCAGCTGGCCCGCCTTCGGTCAGTCAAAAAAAACCGGGAACTGGCGGTTGTGAAAAGGACTCTCGCCGACCTCAAGAAGGCCGCCCGCGACGACCAAAACCTCATGCCCTATCTCCTGAAATGCGTCAAGACCTATGCCACCTTGGGAGAGATCATGGACGCCTTGAAAGACATCTACGGAGAATACGAGGAGCCGGTGACATTTTGAGCGCGGCCGGGTGAAGGAGGAGGACGTGCCAGAAAAGAAAATCAGGGTCCTGATCGCCAAACCCGGCCTGGACGGCCATGACCGCGGGGCCAAGGTCATCTGCCGGGCGCTCCGGGACGCCGGCATGGAGGTTATCTACACGGGGCTGAGACGCACTCCCGAGGAGATCGTCAGCGCCGCCATCCAGGAGGACGCCGACCTCATCGGTCTGAGCATCCTCTCCGGCGCCCACCCCATCCTGTTTCCGAGGATCATCAAGCTGTTGAAGGAGAAGGGAGCAGAGGACATCCCCGTGATCGCCGGAGGAATCATCCCGGAAAAAGATGTCCCGCGAATGAAAAAACTAGGAATCCGGGAGATTTTTCTGCCCGGGACCTCCACCCAGGATATCGTCGGGTGGATCCGGGAGCAGATCGAGAAGGGCGAAAAAAAACGCTGAAATCCCTTGACATGCCGCTCTGAACCTGGTAATCAAGGGGACGCGCTATGGCCAAGAAATTTCTTTCCCTGATCATTGTCCCCCACTGCGCCCAGAGGTTCAAAACCATCACTCTGTCCCAGAAAACCCTCAAGCTCCTGGGTGCGATCGCCATTTTCGGGTTCGTTGCCCTGGTCGGTTTCCTGGTCGACTATTTCGCCATGAACGTGACCCGGGGCAAGTACAAAATTCTGCTCAGCGAGAGCAGCCAGCAGAAGCGGCTTCTGGCGGAGTACGAGGAGTCGATCAATAGGCTCCGGGACACGGTCAAAAACTTCGAGAACTACGCGAAGAAGCTCAACGTCATGGCCGGCTTCCGCTCGCCGGAGGTCATGGAAGAGCTGGGCATCGGCGGCGGCGACACGACCGGCATCGAGCCCCCAGATACCGGCGGCGGGCCTTCTATCCCCCCTGAGGGTCAGACCGTTTCTCTCCAGGAGGCCAAGGCGCTCGCCCAGAAAGCCGAGGATGTCGGGAAGAACCTGGACGTCCTGGCGAGCTATTTTGAGTCTCAAATCATCAAGTTGGCCTCGACGCCCACCATCTGGCCGACCATCGGCTGGGTGAGCTCACCCTTCACCTTTCGGGATGATCCGTTCACCGGCAAGAGGCAGTTCCATTACGGGGTTGACATCGCCACTAATTTTGGGAACCCGATCGTGGCCACGGCGGACGGAATCGTCATCTCCATGGACAATGACAAGATGGGGGGCAAAAATATCATCATCAGCCACGGCAACGGCATTACCACCCACTACCTCCACTTGAGCAAATTCCTGGTCAAGTCCGGCCAGAGGGTCAAGAGAGGAGACGTCATCGGGCTCGTCGGTAAGACAGGGAAGGCACTGGGACCGCATCTCCACTATGAGGTCCGCATCAACAATAAGCCGACCAACCCCTACAATTATATCCTCGAAGAAGAGCGATAGCCTTATTTTCTGCGCTTATCCCAGACAATCTCCGGTTTCGATCTTCGTCCCGCGCAGGAAATCGGCCGCCGCCATCTCCTTCCGGTTTTCCCGCTGCAAGCGCTCGATGAGGTAGGCGCTCCCGCCTCCGCAGCCAACAACCGGTCCTTCCCTGCGAACCTCGACGATCCGGCCGGGCTCCGGAGGCGAGGCCGAAACCGCCAGCGGGCTCCCGGCGTGGATGATAATTCTCTGGCCGCGGAAAAACGTGAACGCTCCCGGCCAGGAGGAGAAAGCCCTGACCATGCGGTCTATGGAAACAGCATCCTTCCCCCAATCGATCCTGGCCTGGTCCTTATGGAGTCGCGGCGCCAACGTGGCCCGAGCCTGGTCCTGGGGAAGATGGGAAAGCTTGTCGATCTTTTCCAAGGTCCTAACAAGGAACTCAGCCCCCAACCGGGACAGCCGCTGTTCGAGTTCCCGAGCGTTCTCTCGTGGTCCGATGTCTGTTTCCAGCTGGCTGAGGATATCCCCTTCGTCCATCTTTTCGTTGAGCTCGAAGATGGTCACCCCCGTCTTTTCGTCGCCGCTGAGGATGGCCCATTGGACGGGAGCGGCGCCCCGATACTTGGGGAGAAGAGAGAAGTGGACGTTCACTGATTTCCGGCGGGGGAAGCCGATGATCGCGGAGGGGATGATTTGTCCGTAGGCGACGACCACGATGATGTCCGGTGCGATTTTCTCGAGCGCTGCCAACACCGCCGGGTCTTTGCTGATCTTTTCGGGCTGCAGGACGGGAATCCCATGCCGGCGGGCCGCTTCTTTGACCGGGGGAGGGGTCGGCGCTTTTCCCCGGCCGGCCGGCTTGTCGGGCTGGGTGATGACGAGCTCGATGCTGTGGCCGGATTGGAGCAGCCGTTCGAGGGACGGAATGGCGGCCCCGGGGCTGCCGAAATAGACGATCCTCATTCCCCTCCGCCGCTTTCCTGGGTTTTTTTCAGGTTTTTCTTGACCAGCGCTTTTTTCAGTGGGGAGAGGTGTTCGATGAAGAGACGTCCGTTGATGTGGTCGATCTCGTGGCAGAATACCCGGGCCAAGATTCCCCTGGCTTCGATGACCTTTTCTTTTCCTTTGAGGTCAATTCCCTTGACCAGAACCCGGGCCGGCCGCTTGACATTTTCGTGTACCCCGGGGACAGAGAGGCAGCCCTCCTCGGAGATGGCCTCGCCATCCGTCTCCAGGAACTCCGGGTTGATCAGGACGATCAGTTCATCCGGCTTTTCGCCCACCGACAGGTCAACGGTGATGAGGCGCTTGCCGGCTGCGACCTGGGGAGCGGCCAGGCCGATCCCGGGAGCGGCGTGCATAGTGAGCACCATATCGCGGGCGAGGTCCAGAATCTCGTCGTCTATCTCCCGGACGGGAAAAGCCGCTCTGTGAAGTACAGGATGTCCGAATGTGACGATCTTACGTACCGGCATATTCTCTCGGGTTTTATTTTAAGAGATGGCCGCTTTTTTTGCAATTTGTCTACTTACAAGCATTTGCTTTTGGTTGTTATGATGGATAATTTGGGTATGGAGAAGTGATCTCCCAGTTTCAGCCTTCCCAAAGCATTTTTCAAGGGCAGCTGTTCTTTTCTGTGTTAAGGAAAACTGTACAACCAACCAAGGGGGACCTGGAACAGGTTGGCGTTTCGGGATTAGCTCGCTTTCCGAAACACCCCCCAAGACTCTGTCTGAACCTCATTAACCTCCCCTTCCCCTCCTAGCGAATTAGGAGGGGCCTGAATAAGGTTGGCGTTTCGGGAAAAGGTCGCAGGGACTCTCCCGAGCTATACGACGGCCGAGGGCGGAGGTGGCTCGTCGGCTTTGCCGGCGTTACGGAGCGGAATGAAAACAAGATAGGCTGCGATCAGGACGAGCACGCCCAGACCGACATAGTAGCTGGCGTTGGCGAAGATCTCCGGGATATCGGCGCCGAGAACCTTCTGGAAGAACAGGAACTTCCAGGTGGCGTGCACGAGTCCGGTAAGGGCTTCTCCGGCAATGAGACCGGAGGCCAGCAGGATGCCAACGTTCTCCACGCGTATCTTCTGGGCGGGATTAAGGCTTCGGCGGTTGGCCATCCGTTCTACGATCCCCTTGATCATTCCGCCGCAGAAAATGGCAAAGGTCGTTTCCAGCGGAAGATACATTCCGACGGCCACCAGCATGGGTGACTTGAGCTGGACCAGGATGAAGGCGAACCCCATCAGCATCCCGACGATGACCAGCGGCCAGGCCATCTCTTTGCCGACGATGCCCTGAGCCAGTGCGGCCATCAGCCCTGCCTGAGGTGCGGAGAGCTCCTTGCTGCCGAAGGTGAAGGCGCCATGGAGGACCAGTAGGGGAAAATAGAGAACCAGGGAGGCCAGCAGGACGCCGAAGATATTCCCGACCTGCATTTTCCAGGGCGTTCCGCCGAGGATGTGTCCGACCTTCAGGTCCTGGAGCATCTCTCCGGCCACGGCCGAGGAGACGCAGACCACAGCGGCGACGCCGAGTACGGCGGCTACGCCGCTGACCCCGGTGGCCCCCACGACGACCATGAGCAAGGCGGCGATGATAAGGGTGGACAGCGTTAGACCAGAGACGGGGTTATTCGACGACCCGATCTGGCCGACGAGGTTGCCGGATACGGCGGCGAAGAAGAACCCCGCTACCGCCATGACCAGAGCCGCCAGGATCGCTGAACTGAAAGAGCCGGAGAATATCTTGTAGACGAAGATCATCATCACAAAGGTGATGCCCAGTATGCCGAGGACCAGGCGAATGTTCAGGTCTTTTTCGATACGGGACGTGACTTCGGCCTGTCCGGTCGCCTTCTTGACATCGCTGATCGAACGCTTCATGCCGGCTGCCAGGTTCTTGCGCATGCGGAAAAGAGTGTAGCCGGCTCCCACCAGCATCCCGCCGACGGCGATCGGCCGGATGATGAATTTCCAGACATTGACCATCATGTCGGGCCAGCCGACGTCGGCCATGGCGATGCCGGGGCCGTAGAATTTTTCGACGAGCTGGGGCCCCAGGAAGAACATCAGGAGCGGAGCGAAGAGCCCCCAGGCCAGCACACCGCCCGCGAAGTTGAGCGACGCCAGCCGCGGGCCGATGATGTAGCCGACGCCGATGTAGGCCGGATAGATTCCCGGACCGGCAACCGCGACGGACCCTCCGCCGACCACTTTCGGAGCATCCTGAGCGGTCCCCAGCCGGACAAAGCTGGCTCCGACCGTTCCCACCTTGATGATGAACTCCTTGGTCGCCGAGAATATCCTGACGACGCCCAGTGCGTATATCAGCGCTCCCAAACCCATCGCTTGAAAAAGGAACTTTGCGCCCTGACTGCCTTTCTGGCCGGCCTTGTGGATCTCCGAAGCGGCCACCGATTCGGGAAAGCGGAGCTCGGGATCGGTCACCATGACTCTTCTCAGGAACGTCACGAACATGATGCCGAGGAGGCCGCCCACGAACATCAGGGCCGTCGATTTGAGGTAGGCATCGAGGGTGTCGAACTTGAGCCAGGCGCCGGAGATGATGAACGCCGGGATGGTGAAGATCGCTCCGGCGGCGACCGACTCGCCGATCGAACCCACCGTCCGGGCTATGTTTTCTTCCAGGATGGACCCTCTCATAAGCTTCAGGATGGCCATGCCGATGACCGCCGCCGGATAGGTGGCGGCAATGGTCATCCCGGCCCGGAGCCCCAGGTAGGCGTTGGCGGCGCCGAGGATGACGGTCATGATCACGCCCAAGATCAGGGCTCTCAGCGTGAACTCGCGGAGATCGGTTTTTTCCGGGACGTAAGGCTTGTAACTCATCCCTCGCTCCTTTCTTCCAGCAGTGCCTTAATGTATATTAAAATTCTCCTCCTTTAGTCAAGTCAATAAATAGGGGGAGTCATCTGGGGGACGTCCCCTGCGGAACCACCCTATTTAGGGTGGCACCTCGGGGAACATCCCCGGTGCTTGCAAATGAGGATTCGTCTGGAATACAATAGAGCACTCTGAAGGAAGACCATGAGCATCGTCAGCTGGTTCAAGAACCGATTGTTTTGTGACCTGGCCATCGACCTGGGCACGGCCAACACACTTGTCTTTCTCAAGGGGAGAGGGATCATCGTCCAGGAACCCTCGATCGTCGTCGTCAACAAGATCTCCGGCAAGGTCGAGGCCGTCGGAGGCCGGGCCAAGGATATGCTGGGCAAGACGCCGACCTCGGTCATGGCCATAAAGCCGATGCGGGACGGCGTCATCGCCGATTTCGAGATCGCCGAAAAGATGCTCGACTACTTCATCAAGAAGGCGACCAATAACCGCGGCTTCTGGCTGCGGCCGCGCATCGTCATCGGCATCCCCACGGGCATCACCCAGGTCGAACGCCGCGCCGTCAAGGACGTGGCCATGCGGGCCAAGGCGTCCGAAGTCTATCTCGTGGAGCAGCCGATAACCGCCGCGGTCGGCGCCGACCTTCCCATCTCCGATCCGACCGGCAACATGATCGTCGACATCGGCGGCGGGACCACCGACATCGCCGTCATCTCCCTAGACGGCATCGTCTTCAACCATTCCATCCGTATCGCCGGGAATGAGATGGATGATGAGATCATCTCCTACCTGAAGAAGAAGTACAACCTGCTGATCGGCGAACGCTCGGCCGAGACGCTCAAGATGCAGATCGGTTCGGCCTATCCGTTGGACGAGCCCTTGACCATGGAAATCAAAGGCCGGGACCTGAGGGAGGGCATCCCCAAAACGATCGTCGTCGATGACCAAGAGATCCGGGAGGCCCTGGAAGATGTCGTCGCCGCGATCGTCAACGCCGTGCGCATCGCCTTGGAGAAAACCCCGCCCGAGCTTTCGGCCGATATCATCGACCGGGGCATCGTCCTCACCGGAGGCGGGGCGCTCCTCAAAAACCTGGACAAGCGACTCCGCGAGGAGACGCAGCTTCCGGTCTTCGTCACCGACGACCCCCTGACCAGCGTGGTCCTCGGAGCGGGCAAACTGCTGGATGACCTCGATCTGTTGAGGAAGATCGCTCTCGACTAGCGGAGCGTGAAAGAAAAAAAACGGTTCCTTCTTTTGCTGGGGTTGATCTTCGTTCATCTCCTGCTCATCTCCATTCAGGTGCCCAAAGGGAGCGAGCCGACCTATTTTGAACGGGTGGTCTTCTCCGTCTTCACTCCAGTCGAGCACGGCGTCGTCTCCTTTTTCCGAGGTTTGAAGAATTTCTGGCGGAACTATTTTTATTTCCGGGACGTCCAGCGGCAGAACCAGTCTTTGAGGGACGAAGCGTTCCGGCTCCGGCAGGAAAACCTGGCGCTCAAGAACTTGCTCCTGAAGTTCCAGGGGGGCAAAGGAATCCAAGACCTGCTGTCAACGGTCTCCCGGTCGATCCTGGTGGCCTCGGTCATCGGGATCGATTCCGGTCAAATCTACAAATCCATCCATCTGAACAAGGGATCGACCGATGGCGTTCGCAAGAACATGGTGGTCCTGGACAGGAAGGGCCGTTTGGTTGGCCGTGTGGTCGAACCCGTCTCCTTGGGAGAATCGCGCGTCCAGCTCATCTCGGATGAGGACAGCGGGGTGGGGGTTTTAACCGAGCGTTTCCGGGTGGTCGGCATCCTGCAGGGAGACGCCGGAGGAAAGTGCCGGCTCAAGTACATCGTCAAGACAAACAAGGAGGTCATGGTGGACGAGGAAGTCTTGACTTCGGGGCTGGACGGCATCTACCCGTCCGGCATCCCGGTTGGGAGGATCGTGTCCATCACCGAGGACACCGAACTGTTCAAGAAGATCGTCGTCGAGCCCTATTTTGACCTTTCGGACCTGGACCAAGTGGCGGTATTCACCGCCGACTTGAGGGACCTGTCCTGAGGACAGCTGGTGATGAAGCATTTTGTTGAGGGCGTCGTCGGGATCGTCCTGGCCGTCGTGCTGCACACTGTTTTGGGCAAGGTCTCGGCGCCCCTCCTTATCGTCTTCAATGTTTTTTCCTGGGTCGTCCTTTATTTTGGCCTGACTCGTCATGAGGTCTTCGGGGCCGTCATGGGAACGGTCTGCGGCCTCCTCCAGGATTCGTTCTCTTTGGGGGTCTTCGGAGTGGGAGGCCTGACCAAAACGCTACTGGGGTTCGGCGCGGGATACATCTCCCGGAAGATCAATGTCACCCCCGTGACCCGGACTTTTATCTTCGCCCTCGTCATGGCGGCCGTTGAGCTTTTCCTTTGGAAATCCCTGGTCCTCTTTCTCTTCGGCGAGCGCTTCTCTGCGGCCGGCGGGCTTATTTTCCTGCAGCCCCTGTTTACGGCCCTGTTTGTCACCGTCTCGTTTCAGGTCCACCGGAGGACGGAAGACGGGAGGTCATAGGCATCGGCGATGGAAAAAGATAGGTTCTACGAAGACCTCTCGCTCATCCTGAGCCGGACGCATAAGGTTTCTATCGTCATCGGCCTTCTCCTTCTTTTCCTGGTCTTCTTCTGCTGGAAGGTTCAGATCCTCGATCACAAGAAATACTGGACCCTGGCCGAAGCCAACCGCACTAGGGAGAGCGTCATCATAGCGCCCCGTGGTTTGATCACGGACCGGAACGATATCATCTTGGCCGAAAACACGGCCTCCTTCAAGGCCTCGATCATCCGGGAGAACTGCCGGGACTACGACTGGTCCCTGGCAGAGGTCGGTCGGCTGCTGGAGATCGCCCCGGGAGACCTGACGGCACGGATAAATAAATACGAATCCCTGCCTCTTTTCCGGCCGATCGTGGTCAAGGACAACCTGGACTTGAAGGACGTCTCCCGGATCGAGTCCCGTCGCCTTGAGCTCCCCGAGCTCATCGTCGAGACCGACCCCCGCCGATACTACCTTTTTGGCAACATGGCCGCCCATGTCATCGGCTATATGCAGGAGCTCTCTGCTCTGGAGCTGAAGAACGAGGCCTATCCCGAAAGGAGCTTAGGGGACATGGTCGGCCGGACCGGAGTAGAAAGGCAGTATGAGTCTATTCTCGTGGGAACCGACGGCCGGCGGCTGGAGATCGTGGACAGCCAGGGACGCAGCCGGGGCGAGACGTCCCGGTCAGAGCCCACTCCGGGGCGAGACATCCAGCTGACCCTGGATTTCGACCTGCAGCGAAAGGCGACCCAGCTCCTCGAGGGCAAGGAAGGGGCCATCATCGTCCTCAACCCACGGAGCGGTGAGGTGCTGGCGCTGGCGAGCTTTCCCACGTATGACCCCAACAAGTTCATCACCCGCTTCTCTCCCCAAGAGTGGATGGAACTCATCAACCGGGAGGATCATCCCCTGGAGAATAGGGCCATCCGGGGCCTGTACGCGCCGGGCTCTATTTTCAAAATGACGATGGCCCTCGGAGCCCTGAATGCTGGGGTGATCACCGAACAGACCACCTTCTTCTGCGCCGGCGCCGTGAATTTCTACGGTCGTCCCTTTAATTGCTGGCAGAGGGGAGGACACGGCGCGCTCACCCTGACCGAAGCCATCCAGCGTTCCTGCAATGTTTATTTCTACAATGTCGGCCGCCGGATGGGCATCGACCGGATCGCCGAGTCCGCCGAGCTGTTGGGCTTCGGAGAGAGGACCGGGATCGACCTTCCAGGGGAGAAGGAGGGCCTGGTGCCGACGCCGGAGTGGAGCCGGAGCGTCCGTAAGACAGACTGGTACGCCGGGGAGACGATCTCTGTGGCCATCGGCCAGGGACCGCTGGTGGTGACTCCCCTCCAGGTGGCCGTCCAAGTGGCGATCCTGGCCAACCGCGGCCGCGGTGTCGTCCCCCATCTCCTCATGTCTTCCTCTTTGTCCCAAGGGCGGACATCGGGACCGGCCCCGGGCGATGCTGCCGCCGAGAAAGTCAGGGCCGAATTCTTCGAGACGGTCATCCGGGGAATGTGGAAATCCGTCAACGAGGAGGGGACCGGCCGCGGAGCCAAAGTTGACAGTTTCGATGTCTGCGGCAAGACCGGCTCAACCCAGCTCATCAGCCGGGAACGGGCCGAAAAGCTCGGCAAGCAGATCAAGACCCATTCCTGGTTCGCGGGTTTCGCGCCGCGGGACAACCCGCAGGTGGTGGTCACCGTGTTGGTCGAGTACGGCGGGATGGGGGGTGCCACCGCTGCTCCTTTGGCCAAAGAACTCTTCTCACTCTTTAGAGAAAAACATGATTGATCGGCGATTGATTGAGAATATCGACTGGTTCCTCATCGGCCTTCTCGTCCTGAATTCTCTCCTCGGCGTCGTCGTGATCTACAGCGCCTCCCATTACGTACCGGGCAACTATCACTGGAGACAGCTCTTCTTTATCGGCGCGAGCCTCCTTGCGCTATTCGTTCTTTTGCTCGTCGATTATCAGGTCCTGATGACCTTCTCCTTGTATTTTTATGGGGCGGTGGTCTTCGTCCTCTTGATGATGCTCGTCTTCAGCCGGTTCATCAGCAAGGGGAGCTGGATCAAGCTGCGCTATTTTCAGATCCAGCCCTCGGAGCTGGCCAAGATCGCGATCATTCTGGTCCTTGCCCATCTCTTCGCTGAATATAAAAGGAATCATGTTTCTGCCACTGCTGTGCTGATCAGCTCCGGGCTCGTCGCTCTGCCATTTCTTCTCGTCGCCGTGCAGCCGGACCTGGGGACGGCGGTGAGCTTCCTCCCTCTGCTCATCGGGTCCCTGATCCTGGCGGGGTTGAGGCGAAATGCGATAATCTGGATCCTCCTTCTGGCGTTCCTGGCCGGAATCGCCGGCTGGAATTTTTACCTCAAGGACTACCAGAAGAAGAGGCTGGCCACTGTCGTCTTCCCCAGCCGGGACCCGCAGGGCGCCGGCTATCACATCCTCCAGTCCAAGATCGCCATCGGCTCGGGCGGCTTTCTGGGAAAGGGCTTTGCCAGAGGGAGCCAAAGCCAGCTCAAGTTCCTTCCGGCCCGGCACACCGACTTCGTCTTCTCCGTAATCGGCGAGGAATTCGGGTTCATCGGAGTCGTCGGAGTTTTGCTTTTATACTACCTTTTTCTTTGGAGGCTGTTCCGGTCGGCCGGAAAATCCAGGGACCGGGCGGGAGTCTACATCACATTCATGGTCAGCCTGATGATCGCCTTCCAGCTTCTCGTCAACGTGGCCATGGTTATCGGTATCTTCCCGATCGTCGGCATCCCGCTCCCGTTGCTCAGCTACGGCGGGTCCTCGCTCCTGGCCAACTATCTTGGGGTGGGCCTGGTGTTGAATGTCAAGATGAGGCGGTTCGTCAATATCTAGCGTGAAGAAAGTGCGGGAGCTTCAATGATACCTTTCCTTGAGAAGGCCCTTTCATAATGGTAAGAGCATGAGCGTGAAAGGCAGTCTGGAGGCCGTCCTGGAGAGGGTGGAAAAGCCGGGCCGGTACATCGGGGGGGAATGGAACGCCGTCCACAAGGACCCTGCGGGGATAGAGGCCCGGATCGCCCTGGTCTTTCCCGATGTCTATGAAATCGGGATGTCCTACCTCGGGCAAAAAATACTCTACGACATCCTTAACAGCCAGCCTTCTCTCGCGGCGGAGCGGGTGTTCGCGCCCTGGCCGGACCTGGAAGAGGGCCTGCGCTCGAATCGGCTCCCCCTTTTTTCCCTGGAGAGCCGGCTGCCCCTCGGCCGTTTTGACATCCTCGGGTTCTCGCTCCTCTATGAGCTCAATTATTCAAACATCCTGACCGTCCTTGACCTCGGGGGTATTCCCTTCCTTTCGGCGGACAGGGGAGAGGGCTCGCCGCTGTTGCTCGCCGGAGGCCCTGCGGCCTTCAACCCGGAGCCTGTGTCCGACATCTTTGATGCCTTTCTGCTCGGGGACGGCGAAGACGCCTTCCTAGAGATCATCGAAAGATTCATCACTCTCCGCAAGAGCGGGGCAAGAAGGGAGCATATCCTGAGCAGCCTAGCGGAAATCCCCGGGGTTTACGTGCCCGGCCTTTATGAAAGCTACGCTCCTCGCGGCTCCGCCCTATTGGCCCGACGGCCCAAGACGGGCGCGCCGGCCAGGATCAGGAAAAGGATCAAGATGCACCTGGGCAGGCCCTCCTATCCCGAAGCGATCGTCGTGCCCGATATCCAAGCCGTCTTCGATCGGGTGACCATCGAGGTGGCCAGGGGTTGTCCCCAGCGCTGCCGTTTCTGTCAAGCGACCGGCATCTATTTCCCTTTTCGTGTCATGGAGCCGGCGCTGGTCCGGAAGAAGGTCCGGCGGAGCCTCGCGGCAACTGGGTTCGAGGATGTTTCCCTATCTGCGCTCTCCATCAGTGATTATCCCTTTCTCGAAGAAACGGTGACCGCTCTCATGGACGAGCTCGCCGGCAAGAAGATCTCGCTGTCGCTGTCTTCTCTCCGGCCAAAGGGACTGTCAGCGGCGGTGGCCGAGAACATCCTCAAGGTCCGCAAAACGGGCTTCACCCTTGTCCCGGAGGCGGGCACTGACCGGCTGCGGCGGGTCATCAACAAAGAACTCGACAATCAAGATATCCTTGAGGCCGCGGCCACGGCGTTTGGAAGAGGCTGGCGGCTCCTTAAGCTCTATTTCATGGTCGGGCTGCCCACCGAAAAAGAGGAGGACCTCGAAGGGATCGTTCGCCTCGTCGAGGAGATCCTTCGGTTGGGGAAGAGCGTCATGAAGGCGCCGCCCCGGATCAACCTCAGCCTCTCCTCCTTCATCCCTAAGCCGCATACTCCTTTCCAATGGCTGTCCATGGAGGAGGAGCAGACGCTCGGAGAAAAACAGAGATTCATCCGCTCGCGGCTAAGCCGGCTCCGGTCGGTGGCGATCAAGGCCCACCCGACAGGGAGCTCTGTCCTGGAAGCCGTCTTTTCCCGGGGCGACCGGAGGTTAGGACCGGTCCTTGTCCAGGCTTGGAAGAGAGGCGCCCGGTTCGACAGCTGGAAGGACCGGTTTGATTTTTCTCGTTGGGAAGAGGCGTTTATTGCCGAGAGGATGGACTACCGGAGCTATCTCGGCCTTCTGGACAAGGACGCCGTGCTTCCCTGGGACCACATCGAAACCGGGATCAAGAAAGAGTTTCTTCTGTCCGAGCTCGATAAGGCCATCGGGGAGGAAAGAACGGCCTCCTGCCTGGACAGCGATTGTGGCCGGTGCCGGGGCTGCGATTCCCTCCTGCGGCCCCAAAAGGCGCACCCACCCCCGGCCGAGACCAGGGCCGCCAGGCCCGCCTCTTTTGGCAGGAGGACGGACCAGGCGCTCCGCTACGAGGCCTTCTATGAAAAGCGCGGTCTGGCCCGCTTCCTGTCGCACCGCGACCTGACCAATCACCTCCAGAGGTCCCTGCGCCGGGCGGGGGTGGAGGTCGCCCACTCGGCCGGATTCCATCCCAAGATGCTCGTCTCCTATGTGCCCGCCCTCCCGTTGGGCATGGAAGCCAAAGAGGAGTGCTTCGAGTTCCGGTCTTATTATCGATTCGAGGAGAGGGCCCTCCTCCGGCGTCTCAACCGGTCAGCGCGCTCGGGGATCCGTTTTCTGCGCGTCCGCAGGGTCAGCGATTCCGAGGCCTCTCTCAACGAGCGGATCAAGGGGACGATCTACTCCCTGGACCTTAAGGACCTAGATGTTCGTGCGGCCCTGGAGGCTAGGAAAACCTCGCTCGGGGCCCGTCCTATCGATGACATCGACTTCATCCAGAATGAACTGGGGCGCCTAATCGAGGGGAATCCAGGATTCCCGATAGCTTTCCGGGTGGATAGGAGCGAGATGAGGCTGTACCTCGAACTCCCGGCCCTCTCCCGCCGTGGCCTCCGGCCGCAGGATGTTGTCAGCGCCGTGTTCGGCCTGGAGAACGCCTCTGTCCGCCTGACTCGGGAGCGACTGGTTTTTGGGCAGGCTGGAGACCAACCGTCCCTGCTGGCGGCGGATTGACGACCGGCTCCCCGTGGCTTGCCACGGGGAGCCGGTCGTAGAGGGTTCCAAGGGGGAGCCGCCCCCTTGGTCGCAGGGCGGGGTTTCAGGCCCCGCCCGAGAAGGGGAGGCAGGGCGTTGGATGGAGTTCGACGCCCGTCGGAAGGGGTCTTCCCCTCCGAGTTGACTTTGACTTCCCATCCAGTATATAAAGTTGGCCGGATCTCAAAGAAACGGAAGAGGAGGAGACCATGATCGATTTCAGCTTGAGCGAAGAACAGCAGGCTCTGCAGAATATGGCCCGCGAGTTTGCGGTCAAGGAAATGCGTCCAAACGCCGCTAAGTATGACAGGGGGGACGACTTTCCCGAGGAGATCATGAAGAAGGCCTTCGAGGCCGGGTTCATCACCTGCAACATCCCGCAGGAATACGACGGCGGCGGGCTGAAGGAGCTGGAGATAGCCATCATCAGCGAGGAACTGGCCGCGGGCTGCGCCGGGATGTTCACCACCATCATGGCCAGCTCTCTGGCTTTCACGCCCATCATCCTCTTCGGCACGGACGAGCAGAAGAGGAGATTCCTGACGCCCTTCACCAAGAAGATGGGCTTTGCCGCCTTCTGCCTGACCGAGCGGGAGGCGGGTTCGGACGCCGGCGCGACCAAGACGCGGGCTCTGCGTGACGGCGACCACTACGTCATCAACGGCTCCAAGTGCTTCATCACCAACGGCGGGATCGCCGGTCTGTATGTTGTCTTCGCCCTGACCGACCCGGATAAGGGGATCCGCGGCGTGAGCGCCATCGTCGTGCCGCGGGAGACACCGGGAATTACCATCGGCAAGGAAGAGGACAAGCTGGGGCACCGGGCTTCCAACACCACCGAACTCTTTTTCGAGGACGTGCGGGTGCCTGTCGAGAACCTGCTGGCCAGGGAGGGCATGGGCTTTATCGTGGCCATGAAGACTCTGGACGTGACGCGCGGCTCGGTCGGCGCCGCCGGCGTCGGAGTCGCCCGGACGGCCCTGGAATACGCCATTGACTATGCCAAGACGCGCCAGCAGTTCGGTAAGCCGATCGCCCTCTTCCAGAACACCGCCTTCAAGATTGCCCAGATGGCCATGGAAGTGAACGCCGCCCGCCATCTTGTCTGGCACTCCGCCTGGCTCACGGATCAGGGAAAGCCGTGCGGCAAGGAGTCCGCCATGGCCAAGTGCTTCGGTTCGGATGTGGCCATGCGGACGGCGGTCGAAGCCCTGCAGATTTTCGGCGGCTATGGCTACATGAAGGACTATCCGATGGAGAAGCTGATGCGGGACGCCAAGCTCCTCCAGATCTACGAAGGGACAAACGAGATCCAGAGGCTTGTAATCTCGCGGGAAGTGATCGGATCGATTAAATAAGGGATAGCGAGTTTCAGCGCCCGCCGAGCTTCGGCCCCAGGATTTCCCAGAGATCTTCTTCGACCGATTTCCGGGGCGTTTCGATAATGCGCCCGGCCTCCGCATCCCGGAAAAAGACGATGAAGGTTGGGAGCCGCTCGACGTTCTTTCCCTCAATGTAGGGCCCCCGGGCCGCCCGGTCGCGCGGCACCCCGGTGTAGGTTGTCCGGATCATCGGGTTCCGGACCATGTCCATGATCTTGAAGTAGGCGCTGACATGCTGGCGACAATCGGGACACCAGGTCCCCAGGAAGATTTCGACCCGGACCTCTTCCGGGACGGCCTGGAGCCGGCTGATGATATCGAGTTGGGGGGAGTACCCATCGACGAAAGGCTTCCACTCCGGGATTTTCTGCAGGATCACTTCGGGAGTAAGCGGGCCCACGAGTTCGACCTGGGCGGACGTCGGTATGACAAGCAAAAGCAGGCCCAATAAAAAAAACTGATTCTTCTTACCGGTCATGGGGACAAAGAGTGAGGACGGAATCCGCTTATTGGGATTCCTCTTCGGTGAAGTACTCGGGGATGATTCCGAGGACTTCGACTCCCGCTCCCTTGGCGATGTCGATCATCTCCATGATGCGGCTGTAGGGGAGCTTGGCGTCTGCCCTGATGAAGATCGTCTTATCCTGACGGGCCGAATAGATACGCCTGAGCTCGTCCTGGAGAAGCTTGAGCTCGACGGCCTGCTGGTTGATCAGCACTGACAGGTCTTTCTTCATCGTCAAAACGATCAGGCCGGTCGGCATCCCTCCGCCGGTATCGGTCGAGGTCTCCGGCAGTTTGACGTCG
The DNA here is from genome assembly GCA_017886205.1 of Candidatus Aminicenantota bacterium. Taxonomy (GTDB): domain Bacteria; phylum Acidobacteriota; class Aminicenantia; order Aminicenantales; family UBA8522; genus UBA8522. Next base: position 27,699 of record JAFNEO010000054.1, read on the forward strand.
ATCCCCTTCTGCACGATCGGAGTGATGACCATGAAAATGATCAGGAGAACGAGCAGGACATCACACAGCGGGACGACATTGGGTTCGGCTTTCGTCGCCATATGGGCCTCCTAATTATCCTCTACACTCGGACGGCTATTTTATTCCAAACAATTCCGCTTTGTCAACGCATTTCCAGAATTAACGCCGGGCCTCATTTGCAATTGATTGCGGGACTCTGTATAGTGAAAGCCAAGAGGAGGAACGATGAGAGATTTGAAGGTTGAGGTCGTCGAGGTCAAGGAGCGCTGCGGGGCCAGGCATAAGGTCGGCGATACATTCTATATCCGGGGAGAAGGGACTATCGAGATCCCCGCCGGCAAGCGCGTCTGCATTTTCGCCCTGAACAGCCTCTTTCCTTTTCTGGCCGCCAAGCAGCGGGAGGATGAACTCCCCGACGACGACTGGATCGCGGAGACAGATTTCCTGACCTGCCCCGATCCCAAGGGAGTCATCTTCAAAATCATCCTGCTGAAGTAGGAAAAGGCAGGCCGGCGGGAACGTTATTTCAGGGTTTCCAGCGCTTCTCTATGTTTGTTCGTTTTGAATACGAGCAGGGCGCGGCCCAGACCGGCCGATGTCCCGTAGCAATGATCGATGTCGACGATGGCATTCCCTAGAAGGGCGCCGATTTCCGCTCCGGCTCCGATGCGATCGCCGATTTCGACTGTGATGACTCTGTTTGTCTTGACCTTATAGCCGAGCGCCCTTAGCGATTTCTCCGCTTTCTTGTTATCGGCGGTGATCAGCAGGAAGTGTCCTTGGCCCTCATCCGAATAGGCGCAGAGCGCCTTGAGGTTGACTCCGGCGTTGGCCAGGGTTCCCAGAACCACGCCCAGGATGCCGGGCTCGTTGGGCGTAATCACATGAAGTTCGGTGGCTTCTTCGACTTTATGCACGGCGCGCTCTCCTTCCATGATGGATAATTATACCAAAATCCGGGGCTGCACAAAAGAGCCGGGTTTGAGTTTTTAGTCACCTTCGCTATAATGGATGTCTCGCTTGGTATAAAAAATGAATCCGGCGGCAAATAAAGATATCCGAGTGGCGATTGTCGATAATTCAATCACCCCCTCCGTCTACAAGCCGGTCGAACACTGGGCGGCGTTTCTCCAAGTTCCGTTTACTTCTTTCCGGGCGCCCGAAGGGCGGCTCCCGGACCTAAAGAACGACTTTACCCACCTCATCCTGACGGGGTCCGAGGTCTCGATCGTAGAGCGGGAAGGCTGGGTGGACGCCGAGGTCGATTTCGTCCAGGAAGCCTTGAACCTGGATTTCCCCATCCTCGGGAGCTGCTACGGCCATCAGCTCCTGGCCCTCGCCCTGCGCGGCCCTGCCCACGTGCGGAGGTGCCCGCGGCCGGAGATCGGCTGGTATCCGATCGACATCCGCATAAAAAGCGGACTCTTGGGGAAAGAAGGTACAGCCTATGCTTTCTCAAGTCATTTCGACGAGGCCATCAACCTGGATGAGGATTTCCGGATTCTGGCCTCGACACCGAACTGTCCGGTCCAGGCCTTCGAGCTCAAGGGCCGGCCGGTCTGGGGTATCCAGTTCCATCCGGAGATCGACATCCCGGCCGCCCGGGAGTTCCTGCGGAATCTTGCCGACCTCGGCCTCAAGACTTCGGACCTGTTCGCGGAAGCCCTGAGCATGAACCCGCAGGACTCGGGACTCATCCGCAGGATTGTCCGGCATTTTCTGGGTGTGACCCGTGGTTGACAATCGCGTTTTTTCCCTTGACAAAAGGCCTTTTTTCTATTAATAAACATATGAAAAAGCAGGGATATATCTATCCCTCGCCGTATGAACTTAAAAGGAGGCGTATATGAGAAAGAGGAAAGTCGTCGTCATTTTTGTTCTACTGCTCGCCGTTTTTGCCCTGAGCACTTATGCAGAGACCACAAAGCTCAAGAGCATCGGACAGTACACCCTGGTGAGGATCCGGGGCCAAGTCCCAACCCAGGATGTCATGAAGATGCTGGTGGACCGCTACGCGGCGGACATCAAATACGGCTTTGACCTGGCCGGCGCCGGCGATCTCTACCTTCCCTTTATGGACCAGGTGAAGAGTGCTGCGTTCGAGGAGAAATCTCTCCCCGTCGGCGATAAGCTCATGTGGATGCTCTTCCGCTCGCACGGAAAAGTGAAAGTCGCCCAGGACATCGAGTGGGCCGGCAAGGCGCCCCTGGACGTGTTTGCGTTCACCGTCA
>JAFNEO010000055.1 GCA_017886205.1 Candidatus Aminicenantota bacterium
CGCGCCCCGGCGGCCGGCGCAGCAGCAGGGAGATCTCCCGGTAGGCCGCGGCGTGTTTGGACAGGTCGTCGTAGACGAGCAGAGCGTGCTGTCCCTTGTCGCGGAAATATTCTCCCATGGCGCAGCCGCTGTAGGGAGCCAGATACTGGAGCGGCGATGGATCGCTGGCCGAGGACGCCACGACGATGGTGTAGTCCATCGCCCCATGATCCTCCAGGATCTTGATGATATAAGCGACGGTCGAGTTTTTCTGCCCGATGGCCACGTAAATGCAGGTGACGCCGGCATTCTTCTGGTTGATGATGGTGTCGACAGCGATGGCGGTCTTGCCGGTCTGGCGGTCNNCGGCCGATCGGGATCATGGCGTCGATGGCCTTAATCCCCGTCTGCAGGGGCTCCCGGACCGGGAGGCGGTCCACGACCCCTGGAGCCAAGCACTCGACGAACATATGGACATCGGTCCGGACCGGTCCCTTGCCATCGAGGGGCTGGCCAAGCGGGTTGACGACGCGGCCGATGAGAGCGGGACCGGCGGGAACCTGCGTGATACGGTGGGTTCGGCGGACAAGGTCCCCCTCCTTGACCAGGTGGCTTTCCCCGAGGAGCACGGCGCCGACACTCTCCTCCTCAAGGTTCAGGGCGAGACCGAAGAGGTCACGCGGGAACTCGAGCAGCTCGTTGTACATGACCCGGTCGAGGCCGTGGATGCGGGCGATCCCGTCACCGACCGAAGTGACGGTCCCGACCTCGCGGATGTCGATCTCGGTCTCATAGCCCTCGATCTGCTGTTGAATGATCCTGGTGATTTCGTCGGCCTTGATGTCCATGACGCGTCCTACCCTTCTGAAATTCTCTCTTTAATTTTCGCCAAATGTCCCTTGAGGGAGGCGTCGTAGATGACGTTCCCTCTTTGCATTGAAAACCCGGCCACGAGTCCCGGGTCGATCGAGTAGCGGAGAAAGACCGGCCGGCCTTCCAATCGTTCGAGCTCGGCCTTGAGCCTTTTCTTTTGAGCGTCGGCGAGGGTGACGACCGAACTGACCTCGAACGTGGCCACGCCGCGGCGTTCGTTCCAGAGGGCCGGGAGCGCTTCCAGGATGTCCCCCAGAAGGCTCAGCCGATTGTGACCGAGGAGGAGGAGGACGATACGCGAGGTCTTGTCCCTGAAACCCGAGACGGCCAGGACGTCCTTGATAACCTGCGTCTTCTTCCGCGTGGCCACAAAGGGACTGGCCAGGGCTCCTTTAAGGGCGCCATGGGTGGAGACGAGCTCCCGGAACTTGGTCAGCTCGCGGTGCACGGCGATGAACTCGGGTTCATCTTGGAGGGCGCCCACCAATCCCTGAGTATATCGCTTAACGAGAATGCGGTTTTTCATGCAGCGTTTCCAGCCTGAGGATGGATTCGTCGATGAGACGGGAATGGAGTTCCGGCGTCAGGCGCCGCTCGATGTTCACTCTGGCCAGTGAGACGGCCATCTCGGCCGCATGTTCCTTGAGCTCAGCCCGGGCGGATTGGGAGAGCATTTCGATCTCCTGGGCCGCAAAAGACCTGATCTTCTCGGACTCCTGCCGGGCCAGAGTCAGGACGCGTGCCTTCTCCCGCTCCCCTGCTTCTTCTCCCTCACTCTTGATTTTCCGGACTTCCTGCTCCAAGCTCAGCATCCTCTCCTGGAGCGATCCGAGCCTTTCCTCGGCCTCCGTCTTGGCCCTCTCGGTCTCTTGGATAGTCTTCTCCACGGAAAGGCCGATCTCCGCCAGGAATTTTCGGAGCGGCCTAGCCAGCAAAAAGCCCAGGCCTCCGAATAGGATGATGAAGTTGACGGTTTTTCCCAGGAGGTCGATGAGCGGCGAAACGTGGGATTCTTCAGCCGGAGAAAAGCCCAGCCATAGGGGCAAAAAGAAAATGAAGAGAGCGAGGGTTCGTTTTGTTCCAATCATCAGTTCAAGAACTTCTTTTCGATCTGCTCCGCCAGTCCAGCCGCTTCGGACTCGAGCTTTTCCTTGAGTTCGCCGACGCTTTTGTCCAGGTCGGCCTTCGCCCGGTCAACTTGGCGGCGGCACTCGGCATTGAGATCCGCGATCAGGCGGCTTTTCTCCTTCAGGGCGTCCGCTTCGAGCGAGGCCCGGACGTTCTCAGCGGCGGACCTGGCCTCCTTGAGCGCCTGATCAACCCGCCGGGTGCTCTCCTCATAAGATCCGACGGCCTTCTCAAAAGCCTCCTTGCTTCCCCGGATGGCTTTTTCCCGGGCGTCGCGAACCCGCCGGACGGGGTTGAAAAAAAGCTTGGTAAGGGCGAAAAAAAGGACCCAGACGATCAGGAAGACGACGATGACGTTGCCATCGAGAGAGAGCATTCTATTGCGGCTCAGCCGATAAATTGAATGCCAAAATTTACCATGTTCCCCATAATAAATCAAATCGTCGGGTTTCCCGACCACGAGGGGAACAGCCTTTTCACTTCGCCCACCAGGAACAGAGAGCCGGTGATGAGGACGGAGCCTCGAGGAGGAGTCATTTCGAGCGCTTTTTGAACGGCCCTTTTCGGGTCGGGCTCCAGGAAGATCCTTTTTCCCCGGGCCGGCGCCAGAGAAAAGATCTTCTCAGGGCTGGCGGCGCGGGGCAATGGGACAGATGTCAAGATGATCGTCTCGGCCAATGGAAAAAGGAGCGCGGAGACCCGGCGGATATTTTTGTCCTTCATGATGCCCAAGACAAGGGTGAGCGGACGGGGAAGGAAATCCCGGGCATAGGCGGCGACCACCCGGGCTCCCGCCTCGTTATGAGCTCCGTCCAGGACGACCCGCGGACAGCGGTGGACAAACTCCAGCCGCCCTTCCCAGCGGGCTTCCCGGACCCCCTGAACGATCCAGCGTTTTTTTAGCCGCCTCCAGCGGCGGCCGACCTCGACTGCGGCGGCGATGGCCACGGCCGCGTTCCGCCCCTGGTGTTCCCCTCGCAATCCGGGATAAAAAACATAGTCCTCGCCTTCGAAGCGGAAAGAAAACCGGTAGCGATCTTTCTGTCTCTGAGCCTGCAGAGCCCCAGGTTCTTCAAAGACGCCCCAAAAAGCCGAACCCAATTCCCTGGCCCGCCGCTTGATGACTTGCTGCGCTGTCCCCGGCGCCAGGCCGCAGACCACGGGAACGCCCGGCTTGATGATTCCGGCTTTCTCAAAGGCAATTTCAGCCAGAGTCCCGCCGAGAAATTCTTGATGATCTCGCCCCACCGTCGTGATGACCGAAACGAGGGGCGTGACGACGTTCGTGGCGTCCAGCCGTCCGCCCATTCCGACCTCGAGGACGGCAATGTCCACATTCCGTTCGCGGAAATAGAGCAAGGCCAGAATAGTCAGAATCTCGAAGTAGGTCGGCGGGGATCCCAGCTTCCCGGAAGCGATGAGCCCAAGGACCACGGTCTTCAGGCGGCTGAGCAGGCGGCAAAAATCCCGCCGGGGGATGGGCGTATCCCCAATCCTGATCCTCTCCTCGACACTGACCAGGTGGGGCGATGTGTACAGTCCGGAGCGGAAGCCGTGCCGGGAGAGAACCCGGGCCAGCATGGCGCAGACCGAGCCTTTGCCGTTGGTGCCGGCCACCAGGACCGAAGGATAGGCAAGGTGCGGTTCGCCGAGCGCGGTCAGGACCGTGCCGACGTTATCCAGGCCGAACTTGACCCCGGAATCGAGAATCTCCTGGAGATATCCTTGGCACTGCCCATAGTTCATAGATGCTTGTTGAGGAAGAGGCAGAGGGCCCGGACGATGTAGTTCCGGAGGGCCTTGCGTTCGACGACATCGTCCAGGAGGCCATGCTGGAGAAGGAACTCCGAGCGCTGGAATCCCTTGGGAAGCTTCTCCTTGATGGTCTGTTCGATGACCCGCGGACCGGCAAACCCGATCAGGGCATTGGGCTCGCCGATATTGATGTCACCGAGCATAGCATAGCTGGCCGTCGTTCCGCCCGTCGTCGGGTCGGCGATGACGGAAATAAAGGGGAGCCGGGCCTGACCCAGCCGCGACAGCGCGGCACTGGTCTTCATCAGCTGCATCAGCGACAGAGCCCCTTCTTGCATCCGGGCGCCGCCGGAAGTGGAGACGATGACCAGGGGCAGTCTCTCTTGAGTCGCCCGTTCGATGGCCCGGGTGATTTTTTCGCCGACCACCGAGCCCATACTCCCGCCCATGAAGGAAAACTCCATGGCCGAGACGATCGTCTCGATCTCACCGATCTTTCCCCGGGCGTTGAGCACGGCTTCGGCCAGCCCGGTTTTCTTCTGGTTCTCTTTTAGCCGGTCGGCGTACTTCCGGGTGTCCTCGAAATGGAGCGCGTCCACGGGAAAGATCCCCTCGTCCAGGAGTTCGTACTTCCCTTCATCGAACAGAGTCTCCAGCCGTTCCCGAGCCGAGAGCCGGAAATGGAAGCCGCAGGAGGGGCAGACATATTTGTTTTCCAGGATGTCCTGCTTGTACAGGATGCGCTGGCAGTTATTGCAGCGTGTCCACAGGTTTTCCATCGTCTGATCTCAAATCACAACGCTTTTCGCGATTTCGGCCGGGGACGGCCGGGCGCTAATCCTTAGGCGTCCCCAGAGCCTGGGTCTTGACGCGCCGAGAGAGAGCCTCGATGACATGATCGGAACTGGGCAGGTCTTCTTCGATCTCCTCTTCCTCTGACAGCAAGTTCATCACCGACCGGAGGAGCTTTTCCTTGTCCACCGGCTTCTCCAGATAATCGGCCGCGCCGAATGTGGAGAGGGCCTCCATCCTGTACTGAGGTCCCCGATAGAGCCCGGTGACGATGATGACCGGCACCCGGCCGTGGGTCTCCTCGGAGATCCTCTTGGTCAGGTCGAACCCGTGGATCTTGGGCAGGATGGCCTCGAGGACGACGACGTCGGGCTTTTCTTCCTTGAATTTCTCGTAAGCCGACTGGCCGTCGGCCGCCCGGATGACCTGGAAGCGGTAGGGCTCGAAGATTGCGGCTAGAGACTCCAGGCTGGCGGCGTCATAGTCCACAATCAGGATTTTCTTGTCGGTCATCTGAGATGGACAGATTGTAGCCCAAACCCCTTCCCGTCGTCAAGGAAGGCTCGGGCCAATTGGCTCCAAACCACGCCGCTTTTGTCCCGGCGAGCCAAAAGCAGCTCGCTTTCGGGCTCCGCTCTCTCCTCCTCCGGAGGAGATCCCTGCCCGCGCCGCTGCGGAGGGCGAAAGATTTGATTTAAATGCTGTTTAGTTTATAATATAGAAAGGGGCAGAAAATGAAGAAAATTGCGCGTTTTATTGTTTTCTTTGTCCTCTCAACGCTTCTCGTCTCCCAAAGCCTTGTCGATGTCGCTAAAAAGGAGCAGGAACGGAGAGAAAAGCTCAAGGGAAAGAACGCCAGGGTCGTCACCAACGCCGACCTGAAGACGGTCAAGAGGACGCCGGCCGTGACGACACCCGCCGCGCCGCCCGCCGAAATAGCAGCTGCCGAGCCGGAGGAGGGGGATGTGCCGGAAGCGCAGGAAGCAGAGAGGGCTTATGATGAAGGCATGGGCTCACCGTTCGCAACCGGAGTCCTACCGGATACTTCTTTAGTCGAAAACCCCGAGTTCGCGCTGAGTCCGCCGGACGGGAGGTTCGCAGAGATTCCCCTCTATGGTTTTCTGATCCTGGAATTCAGCGCCAAAAACGGACCGGGAGACGATATCGCTATTTATGCCAATCAAAGAGCCACATCATTGGAATCGGTGTTGCCTGGTGAGGAGGATGAACCCCTGTGGACCGATCTGATGACGTACGGTGTCCTCGGCTTAGGCGCGGGTGGAGAATGGGAATCCATCGGCCGGGGGTCCGGTGTCAACAGCCCGGAGAAATTCGACCTGGGCAGCTTAGCTTCGGTCAATAGAATCATGATCATCTTTAGATACTATAATGAGCCCCAGGCCGGGTTTAAGCAGACGAAAGAAATCGTCGGAGATTACTATATCGGCATCGATGCGGTCGAAGCGCTGCACTGAGCCGGAGGATGCTCACTCGACAGGACCCGCGTACATCCGGCTAAGTCTAAAGCTCCTTTTTCCGTCTGTTGCCGGCGTTTTTCCTTTGTGATATATTGGCCGCAATGAAAACCACCCAGCGGCCCGATATCTCCCTTGTCATCCCCGTTTTCAACGAGACCGAGGACCTGGAGGAACTCCATCGGGAGCTCATAGGGGCGATGGAAAAGACCGGCCGGCCTTTCGAGGTCATCCTCATCGACGACGGAAGCACCGATTCGTCCTGGACGGTTCTCAGAAGCCTTCAGCAGAAGGACGGCCGGGTCAAGCTCATCCGCCTGAGGAGAAACTTCGGCCAGACCGCGGCCCTGGCCGCCGGCTTCGACTATGCCCGCGGCGAGATCATCATCAGCTTGGACGGCGATCTCCAGAACGATCCCAATGACATCCTCGCGCTCATCCAGAAGATCGAGGAAGGCTATGACATCGTCAGCGGCTGGCGGAGGAGACGCAAAGACAAGTTCCTCACCCGCCGGCTGCCATCGAACATCGCCAACAGGCTCATTTCGTGGTTGACGCGTGTCCGGCTCCACGATTACGGCTGCACGCTCAAGGCGTTCCGGAGCGAGGTCATCAAGAGCGTCAAGCTCTACGGCGAACTCCACCGCTTCATCCCGGCCATCGCCAGCCAGCTGGGAGTCCGAATCTCCGAGGTGGAGGTCAACCACCGGCCCCGCAAGCACGGGAAATCCAAATACTCCATCTTCCGCTTCACCAAGGTCATCCTGGACATGGTGACGGTTAAGTTCCTGCTGAGCTACTCCACCCGGCCTCTTCAGATCTTCGGCCTTATCGGCTTCGGCAGCATGATCGTGGGGTTCATTATCTCCATCTGGCTGAGCATCGAGCGGCTGTTCTTCGCACAGAGCCTGGCCAACCGACCGCTACTCCTTCTCGGTGTGATCCTGATCGTCATCGGGTTCCAGTTCATCATGCTCGGTCTGTTGGCCGAGATCATGGTCCGGGCCTACCACGAGTCCTCGGGCAAGACGATCTACGTCGTCCGCGAGGTCATCGATTCCGAGACGGACGGCGGCGCCCCGATAACACCGCGATGAACATCTTGATGCTCGCCCCCGAGCCGTTCTTCGAGCCGCGGGGAACGCCGATCAGCGTCTATTTCCGGATCCTGGCCTTGGGAGAGCTCGGCCACAGAGTCACCCTCGTCACCTACCCCATAGGAAAGGACGTCGCCATCAAAGGCCTGAAGATCGTCCGGCCGCCCAACCTGCTGGGGATGCGCCGGATCAAAATCGGCCCCTCCTTGGCCAAGCTCCCGCTGGACTTCCTGCTCCTACTCCAGGCGACGCTGGAGATCATCGGAAATCGCTATGACCTGGTTTTTTCCCATGAAGAGGCCGCCTTCCTGGGCGTCTGGGTAGCTCGGATCTGGCGGAAGCCCCACATCTATGACATGCACTCCAGCCTGCCCCAGCAGCTCGAGAACTTTGAGTTCACGCGCTCCCCGCTCTTGGTTCGGCTCTTCCGGAGGATGGAGCATTTCGTCCTCAGGAACTCTCACTCCGTCATCGTCATCTGCCGGGAATTGATGGATACGGTCGCTGGCCTGGGCTACGGACAGAAAGCGGTCCAAGTCGAAAACTTCCTCGACTTCCCGGCCGAGAAACCCACGGCCGAAGCGGTCGCATTGAAGAAAAGGGAATATGCTCCGGCCCGAGAAAAAATCGTTCTTTATACCGGCAACTTCGAGCCCTACCAGGGGATTCCGTTGCTCCTCCGGGCCGCTCAGAAGGTCGGGCCGGGAGTCGTGTTTGTCCTGGTCGGTGGAACCGGGCGGTCGCTCATCGAGATGAAAGCGCTGGCCGGCGATCTCGGGATCTCGGATAAGGTCGTCTTCGTGGACAAGGTCTCTCCCTCGAAGGTCCCCCTTTTCCTCGAGCTGGCCGACGTCCTGGTCTCTCCCCGTATCTCCGGGACCAACACACCGCTCAAGGTCTACTCCTGCCTCAAGTCCGGGAAGCCGCTCGTGGCCACGCGGCTCTGGACTCATACCCAGGTCCTGAATGAACGCCACGCCGTCCTTTCCGACCCGGACGCCGAAGGTTTTGCCCGGGGGATCGAGTTCGCCCTGCACAGCGATGAAGCCCGAACACGGGCCCAGGCGGCCAGGGAATGGGCGGAGAAAGAATACGCGCCGTCCCGGTACCTGGAAAAGATCAGCCAGGTCTTAGCGCTCGCTCGGCGCAATCATTCGGGCTGAGGGCGGACAGGCAAATGCGCGCCTTTGTCACAGGAGGATCAGGGTTCATCGGTGGCCATCTCGTCGAGTCGCTCGTCGGCCGCGGCTTCGAGGTCCGGACGCTCGTCCACCGCAGCCCGCTTCGCCGTCACGACAACATCGAAACAGTGCAGGGAGATATCTGTGATAAAGAGCTGTTGAGCAAAGCCCTGAAGGGAACGGACCTCCTTTTCCACCTCGCCTCTGCGCTCGGGTCGTCGGCCGTTGGCCGGAACGAATTCCGTAGAATCAACGCGCTGGGCACGGAAAATGTGCTCGAATCGGCGCGCTCGGCTGGTGTCGGCCGGGTTGTCCATTTCAGTTCCGCCGGTGTCTTTGGCGCGGTCAAGAGGGACACGGTCGCTGCCGAATCCTCTCCGCCCAAACCCATCACTGTTTATGACAGAACCAAGCTCGAGGGAGAGGAGGCCGCGCTCCGCTTTGCCCGCGAAGGATTGGATGTGGTCGTCGTCCGGCCGGGATGGGCTTACGGACCGGGCGACAGGCGGACCTTCAAGCTCATCAAGGCCGTGTGCAGCGGCCGGTTCATTATGGCCACCCGGGGTAAGGGCTTTCAAACTCCCGTCTATATCGACGATCTGGTTAAAGGCACTCTGCTGGCCGGGGAAAAAGGACAGAAGGGACAGGTCTATAACCTGGCCGGTGGAGAGTTCATGACTGTGCGGGACATGGTAGGTGAGATTGCCGCAGCCTGCGGAAGAAAAATATCGCGGCTTTACCTCCCGCTTCTGCCCGCGCGCCTGGCCGCGCTTCTCCTGGAAAAGGCCTTCGCCCCGCTGCGCCGGGAGCCGCCGCTCAGCCGGTCGAAGCTCAGTTTCTTCATCCATTCCAAGCCGCTGTCCATCGAGCGGGCGAGGAAAGAGCTGGGCTACGCTCCGGAGGTCGACTACCGGAGTGGGATGGCGCGAACCGTCTCCTGGTACAGGAGCCAGGGCTGGCTCCCGCCCGCACCCGGCCACGGCTGATCCCGAGCTCGCAATCTATAGAAAACCTATAGATTGTATCGGTTTGTGTATTTTTGGATCCCGGATTTTCCGGGCAGCCGAAGGAATTCCCTAGTTCTTATCCCGGCGGTCCCGGATCACCAGGCGGCGGCTGCCGACCGCGACCGCATACTCGGGAAGCGGACCGGTCACCACCGCACCCGCCCCGACCACGGTTCCCTGCCCGATAGCGGCACCGTCGAGGACGATCACACCAGCACCCAGCCAGACATCGTCACTGATCCGGATCCCGCCTTTGCTCACCGAAGGCTGGAACATAATCGGCCGGGAGACATCGTCGAAGCTGTGGTTACCTCCGGCCACGAGATAGCAGTGACCGGCCAGGAAGCAGTACCGGCCCAGGGTGATTTCGGTCTCCGAGAGCAGGCTGCAGTTGGCCGAGATGTTCGTGTGGTCCCCGATCGAGATCGATCCCTCTTTGCAGCTCAGGATGGTGTTACGGCCGATGTAGACATTTTCGCCGAGCCGGAGCCCATCGTTCTTCTCCCCTTTGGCGTCGAGGACGACGTTGTCATCGATGACACAGCTGGTCCCGAGGACGATCTTGTGCGGGTGGCGCAGCGTGATGTTCCGGCCGAAGACGACACCTTTTCCGACCTTCCGAAAAAGGCAGGGGTAGAAAACCTTCCGCAGGGCCAGGCCGAGCGCTCCCGGGACCCAGGAGAAAAGGAGGTTGACAAACTCAAAGCGGAGGAGCTTCCAGAGTCCCTTCTCGCCGACGACGAGTGCAGAATACTTAGCGGACAGGGACTTATTCTCCGATGACAGCTCTTTCTGGATGCTGCTCTGAAATTCGGTGCTCATCGGATGCCGTCTTAGATATACCATAAAACACTCCGGGAATCACTAGGCATTGTCTTCGGCCATCACTTGTGGCATAAATAGGGCGCGGAATCGGACCGACAAGAGATCGTCTATGCGGCTGCGACCTGACTGCGTCCATTTTCGAGGCGATAAGCCCTGCGCCTTTAAGCGCGTCTGCCGGGACTGCCCTCAATTCACCCCCTTCCCCACCCGGATTCTGATCATCAAGTGCCGCGCCCAGGGAGACGTGCTGAGGACGACCCCGCTCCTTCCTGCCCTGAAAAAAAAATACCCCCTGAGCCACGTCACCTGGCTGGTGGACCGCGAGAGCCTGGACCTCCTTCTTTACAATCCGTATGTCCATCGGCTGCTCGGCTACGACCTAGAAAGCGTCCTCACCCTGGAGATCACCAAATTCGACATCCTCATCTCTCTGGACAAGGAGCCCGGCCTCACCGCACTGGCCACCCAGATCAAGGCCCCTCAGAAACGCGGTTTCGGGATGAACGAATTCGGGAACCTGACGACCTTCAACCCGGCCGCCGAGTACGCCCACCGTCTGGGTGTCGACGATGAGTTGAAGTTCTTCAAGAACCAGAAAACCTACCAGGAGATTATCCACGAAGCCGCCGAGGTCCCCTACGCCCGCGATGAATATGTCTTCGGCCTCCCCGATGAGGCCACGGAGAAAGCCCGGCGTTTCTTAAAGCGCCGCCGAATTCCCGGCCGCCGGCCCTGCATCGGGCTGAACACAGGCGCCGGGACCAAGTTCGAGACCAAACAGTGGCCGGCCCGCCATTACCTCGAGCTTATCTCGCTTCTTACCCAAAAGATGAAGCCCAACGTCTTCCTGCTCGGGGGCCCGAGGGAGAAAGAGCTCAACCACCTCCTGGTCCGGAAGAGCCGGGCCCGGGTTTATGATACTGGAACCGATAATTCCCTTCTCGAATTCGCCGGTTTTATCTCTCTCCTGGACCTCGTCGTCACTTCGGACACGCTGGGCATGCACCTGGCCATCGCCCTGAAGAAACCGGTCATCGCCCTCTTCGGGCCGACCTGCCCGCAGGAGATCGACCTCTACGGCCGCGGTACGAAACTCTTCCAAGGTTCCGGCTGCTCACCCTGCTACAAGCAAACCTGTCCGGACGCCGTATGCATGAGAGAGATCACGCCCGAGCGGGTCTTCGCCGAGATCGTTAAGTTCTTCTGACCCGCCCATGCCCGAGCCCAAACCTAAGGTCATCGCTATGATCCCGACCTACAACGAGCGGGAGAACATCGGCGGCCTGATCCGGGATATCCTGGCCCTCCCAATCGAGCATGATCTCTCGGTCCTCGTCGTGGACGACGACTCCCCCGACGGCACGGCCGGGGAGGTGACGGACATCAGCGGCCAGGACCCGCGTGTTCGTCTTCTCCTCCGCACGGAAAAGAGGGGGCGTGGGCTGGCCGGCATCGCGGGCTTCAGGGAGGCGCTCGACCTCGGCGCCGACTATATCGTGGAGATGGATGGCGATGGGTCCCACCAGCCGGTCTTCATACCCTCGCTTCTCGACGCTGCGCGAAGGCAGGATTTCGCCCTTGGGTCGAGGTTTGTCCCGGGCGGGAAAGACGCCGACCGGCCTCCGCACCGGCGCCTCGTCACCTTCCTGGTGCGCCACTTCATCCGCCGTCTTTTCTCGGTCCCGGCCAATGACGTCTCCTCCGGATTCCGCTGCTTCCGGCGTGGGGTTCTGGAGAGGGTCGGCCTCGACGGACTCGTTTCGACCGGTCCGTCCGTCGTCCTCGAAATCCTCTACAAAGCCCACCGCCTGGGGTTCTCGATCGAAGAAGTCCCGATCGTCTTCGTCGACCGGAAAAAGGGCAAGACCAAACTGACCGGCTTGACTCTCTGGAGGACTCTTCTCATGGCCATCCGGATCAAGCGGATCTATGGGCATCTTCAGCCCATCGACCGGACATGAGCAAAACCAAAGCCCTCGGCCAGCATTTTCTGAACGACCGGTCGATCCTGCGGAAGATCGTCGACATCACCGCGCCCCGGAAGGACGAGCTCGTCATCGAGATCGGCGCCGGCAAAGGGGCGCTGACCTTTCCCCTGGCCGACCGGGCCGGCAGGGTCATCGCCATCGAAAAGGACAAAGACCTCGTCCCTTTCCTCAGAGAAGGCAACAAGGAAAACATCGTCGTCCTCGAACAAGACGTCCTTCGTGTGGATTTCCGAAATATCGTTGCCGGCGAAACGGCTTTCCTCGGCAAGGTGAAACTGGCCGGGAATCTGCCCTATTCCATCTCCTCGCCCCTCCTTTTCAAGGTCCTCAAAGACAAGGACCTGTTCACAGCTTGTGTCTTTCTCCTCCAAAAAGAGGTGGCCGAGCGGCTCGGAGCGCAGCCCGGGTCCAAGGACTACGCTCCCCTGTCCATCCTCTTCCAGCTCCACTTCGAAGTCCGCCTTCGCTTCACGCTGGCGCCAGGGGCGTTCTCCCCGCCGCCCAAAGTCCGTTCCACCCTCGTGTCGCTGGAAAAGAGGCCGCAGCCCCTTTTCGAAATCAGCGACGAAGACCGCTTCCGCCGCTTCCTCCGTACCGCCTTCGCCCAGAGGAGGAAGACCCTTCTCAACAACCTGAAGTCCTCGCCGTTCTCTATCGGCCTCCTCCGTGAATCTTTCCTCCGCTTCTCCCTCAAGGACACCGTTCGCGCCGAACAGCTCTCCATCGGCCAGTTCGTGGCCCTCTTCGAGACGCTCAGAAGAGCATAAGGTTGATCGAATCTACGCAGAGTGGTATAAATCAACGGACAATTCGTCCTCAGGAAGAAAGGTGACGGCGTGAGTTCGATCCGTTACTACCGGCGTCTGCTCCAGGTGTTCTCCAACTACAAAAGGGGGAAGACCGTCCTGCCCTACCTTCCCGTCCGCCTCTGGATCGAGACCACCAGCATCTGTAATCTCCGCTGCGTCATGTGCCCGAACAAGGATTTGAAAAAGGAAGAGAAGGGGTTTATGGACCCCGTTCTTTTCCGGAAGATTATCGACGAGGCCCGCGGGTTTGCCTTCGACGCCAACCTCATCCACCGCGGCGAGGGCCTGCTCCATCCCGACTTCCCCTCGCTGGCGGAATACGCGCATGCGTCCGGAATACGCACCAAGTTCCACACCAACGCCACCCTCTTGGATGAGGACATGTCCCGGCGGCTCATCGCCGCCGGCTTGGACCAGATCTCCTTCTCCTTCGACGGCTATGACAAGAAGACCTATGAAAGCATCCGGATCAACGGCGAGTTCGAGAAGACGCTCCGCAACATCGTCCGCTTCCTCGAGATCAAAAAAGAGATGCGCTCCCGCAAGCCCTACGCGGTCTTCGAGCTCATCAATTTCCCCGACCTCTACAAGGACGAGGGCGGCCGGCGGCGCAAGGAGTTCCTGAAGAACTTCCGAGGACTGCCCCTCGACCGGCTCGAAGTCAAGGAAATGCACAACTGGGCGGGAGAGCTCGGGCAGGCGCGGCCCAAGAAAAAATACATCCCCTGTACGTTCCTCTGGCAGGCGCTCGTCATCTTCTGGGACGGTGCCGTCCTTCCCTGCACCCAGGATTTCCACGGCTATTACGCCCTGGGAAACGTCCGGAAGGAAACGCTGGCCCGGATCTGGAACAATGAGAAGATGGTCCGGCTGCGGGAAAAGGTCCTCTGCCGGGACATCACCGACCTAGAGACCTGCTCTCAATGCGACCGGCTGTGGAGGGACCAGCTCCTGGGGGTGCCCAAGGAATACCTCTGGAAATTCCTATTCCGGCGGATGCCCTGAGGTCAGTACCAGTCGGGGAAAACATCCCTCCCCGGGGAATCGAACAGCAAGGTCACGAGGCTGTCCGAGTTTAAAAAGTTGCCAAGGAGCGAGCGGGCATGGTATGATAACGGCTGAGATGATGAAGATGACATTGTTGACAAGCCAGATAACCATAAGAAAAATGGCACTTTCCCTGACGGCGTTTCTCGCCTTGAATATCCTCGCCTTCTCGTCCCCTGAGCGCACGATCCCTCAAGGCTCGGTAGAGTTCACGCTGGGCACTTACAACATGAATGAGCCGCGCTTTGAGGCCGCCTATCCTTCGGGCGGGCTGATGGGTGGGTTGACCCTGTCTTCCGCAGTCGCTTCCAACGTCAATTTCTATCTGGACATCAAATACTACTCCCGCCAAGGCACCCTGACGTTCTCCAAGGAGAAAACCACGTTTTACATGGTCCCCATCGACCTGGGAGTCCGGTACATCTATCCTCTCGGCCTCTTCAATCCCTATCTAGGGGCGGGGCTCGATTTCTATTTTTATTACGAAGACAATCCCATCGGGACGGTCCTGAACTACACCAATGGCTATCATATAACGGGCGGGACCTATCTCCGCTTTGCTAAGAGAGTACCGGTGATGGTCAACTTCAGACTCAAGTATACCTGGGCTAAGGCCGAGCAGAACGCCACACAGATCCAGCTCGGCGGCCTTGAATACAGCGCCGGCCTGGCCTTCGCTTTTTAGGCCCGAAGGCTGGGCTCTTTACCCGCGCGTGTTGCTTTTCCGGGCCGCCGCGTGTCAAATCATTTATCTAGGTA
>JAFNEO010000056.1 GCA_017886205.1 Candidatus Aminicenantota bacterium
GGGGAGGAGGCGGCGGCGGGGCCGGCTGGGGCTCGGGGACAGCCTGCGGGTTTGTTACTATAACTCCGATGGGTTCGACCATGCTTTCGTGGATGTATCCATAGACGGTCTTGCCCGCCTGATCTTCACCAATCTTGATGGCGTACCAGCCCCCTGACTTCTCGATGACCTCGAGGAGAGTGCCCTTGGCGGCGATGTCCAGGATCTCGGCGTCGAGCTCCGGCTTGGAACGGATGTTGGCATTGTCGATGATGACCTTGACTTGGTGGGGCGCCTGGCCATAGCAGACCAGGCCGAGGAAGATGAACCCAGCGAGGAAGATCGCTTTTCTTGATTTTCTCATGATTCTCACCTGGGGAAGCTCTTGGGCTTGAGGTTGATGACGGCCTTGGACCCGACGGCCACCCTGATCCGACCCCAATCCATCTCCAGGACCTCTTCGGTAGCCAGGTCCAGCCAGTAGGCCTTCCAGGTGTAGTAGCCCTGTTTCGCGGTCTATTCGCCCCGTCATTCCTAGAGTCGGATAAACATATTGAAAGAAATGCCGTCTGTCAAGGACTCACTCCAGAAAATAATGGCGGTGAAGAAATCGGGCCAGCTAGCGCCATTCGAGGAGAAGAAGGGACGTTTGGGCCGTGAGTTGGAAAGGCCATTCCACAACCCTGCTCTCGGCCTTCCGCATGACCATCGCGCCGTCGATGGCGTAATCCAGCCGGTACTCACTGAAGTAGCCGCCGTCGATCATAAAGCTCAAGCTTCCGGTCCCGGTCCCGCTCCCCTCGAACGATGCCCGGAAGCTCTCGACCTCCCGGTCACCCGCGAGAGTGGCCGTGTAGGCAGCCGTGATCAGCGCCAGCCGGCCTTCTGGCGAAGGGACAACGGCGTTGAGGGTGAAGCTGATCTTGAGCTCGACGATAAGGCTCATTCCCTGGAAGGGGACGACAAGCCGTTTGTGGTCCGGCCAGGATTCGCCGACCGTTATAGGCCTGTCCGGGAAGGCCGGCCAGTAGTTGCGGAGGACTTCCAGGATCGAAAAATTCATCGGGTTCTGGTCCTCGAGCGTCTCGATGTTCTTGATGTCCCGTATCCGCCCGGCCCGGTCGAAAGTCATTTGGACCGGCGAATCGGAAGGATTTTTCATGGTGATCTCGTCTTGACGGCCAAAGGTCTGAAAAAAGATCCGGATGCCCGGGCTGGAGAGTTCCGTGAACACGCCGTCCGTGGCCACATGCCTGATGAAAACGTCGATCTCCCCGTCGGCCTGAGCGCTCAAAGTCAGACTTTTCCCCAGGAAGCTCTGTCCTTCCGATTCCATCCGGCTCTGGAGGCTGTAGACAAGCGTTTGCCGCGGACGGGGTGAAAAGCGAAGCTTATATTGTTCGGTAGGGCTGACCTGCGCTTGAGGCCATTCGCCGTAATCCGGGACCGTGTCGGTGCTCAAGCCCCAGAGCGACTCCAGGAGCAGGGTTATCAGCAAGAGATGCCGGGAATTCATTCCTCTGCCGATGTCCCTTCCGCTCAGCCGCGGTTTGATTCTGTAGACAGAATGGCCTCCTTGCCGCGGGCAAGGCTCCTATCTAGGTGGGGTGTCCCCTTGGGATACGTCCCCGCTATTTTTTCTTATAACCGGCCGGAACCTGGAAGTCGCCCGCTCCCAGGTCAGGTGTGGAGATCTCCAGCACTTCCGTGTGATAGCTGAGAGACGGCTCGTTAGCACTCGCTGCGGTGTCCGCCGGCTTCTTTTTCAGGGTTTTCTTGAGCAGGCCGCCGATTCTTCCCTTGACGTCCTGGGCTTCCTCCTGTCCTCCCTCGGCGCCTTCTCCCGTCGCCTTTTGCCCGGTGACAAAGTATTTGCCGTCGATGACAATCGGGTATCCTTTGATCTTCTGCATCTCCCCGGCCGCCTTGGAGTAGTCGCGGCCCGGCTGGCCCTTGGCCTTGCCTAAGGAGTCGAGGACAGAGAGCCAGCTCGTTCCCAGGATATCCTGCTGGGTCTTCTCGACGTCGAGGCCGATCTTTTCCATGTAGGCCCGATAGAACTTGACTTCTTCTTCCTGGGCTCTTTGGAAAGTCTCGTTCATCGGCGTCGTCCAGACCAGGGACTCCAGGCGGCTGCTGCCCTTGTCGCCGGTTTCGGTGTTTTCCCACTCGGTGAGCCAGTGGACAAGGTACTTCCGGACGGGGAAGTTGTTGATCGTGGACTCCTCGCCCGTGTCTTCGACTTTGAACTCGCTCTTGGTGATCTTGATATTGCTCTCGGCCGGCTCCTCCTCTTTCTCTCTCCCGGCCTCTGCCTTTTCTCCCTCCGTCTCTTGCTTGACCTTTTCGATCGGGCCTACAGTGTATTCCCTTTTCTTATTGTCGAGCTTGAAGACAGAGGATTGAGCCAGGTCGATGATCTCTCCGGAATCGCCCGGCCGGAGAATGGTTTTTCCAGCCAACCCGCCGGCGATCCCCTGGCCTTTGAAATCGGACTTCATATCCGCCCATTTCTGGTCGCTCGTCAGCTTCTCGCTCTGGGCCAGGCTGAACTTGCCGAACCCGCGGAAGGTCACGTCGGATTTGGTTTTCTTGACCACGCCGGCCAACATGGGCGCGGCTAGGGCCAGGACGATCGTCCCGAAGATCAGAGCTTTTTTCATCTGCACTCTCCTTGTTTTCTCGGCTTTATTCTTATTTTTTCTATAAGAATTATAGAGTTTCTGAGCCTTAAAAGCAATCCTCCCCCCGATCGAAGTGCCGCCTCAGCGGATGACCTGGGTAAACAGCCAGTAGAAAAAGGCAATCCCGTAGGCCGCCAGCAGAAACCAGACCGCAACGGTAATAGCCCGATCGACGCGCTTGAGTATGGGATACTTGGCCTTGTGTTTCTTCCCGGTTAGAGTGGACAGGGCATAGAGTATGGCCAGGACGAGCAGCACAAACAGCCATTTCCTCATCGTCGTCCCGCCGGATAGTCCGTAGGTGCCTCCGGGGCCGATTATTCAGAGCGGACGCTCCGATGTCAAGTTGTCCGACGGATGGCAGTTGATTGCCGTATCAAGTTGATGGTAAAAAGGGAAAAGATGGAGTGAAACAATGAAAGGTAGCCTGGGATCTCGCGCTCATCGATTTATTCTGCTCTTCATCGGACTCGTCGCCATGTTTTCTGCCTGTGCAAAAAAGGGCCCTGATCCTCTCCAGGCTCTCACCAAGTACGACGTGATCTGGGACTCTCCGAGCCGCGACGCCTGGGGAACCATGCCCACGGGAAACGGCGACATCGGGCTCAACGTCTGGGTGGAGGAGAGTGGCGATCTGATGTTTTACATCGGGAAGACGGACCTATGGGACGACAACGGTCGGCTCTTGAAGCTCGGCCGGGTCCGGTTCAAGATCAGCCCGAACCCCTATCTTCAGAGCCGGCGCTTCCTACAAACACTGCGCCTGCGCGACGCGACCGTCGAGGTCCGCTATGGAGAAGGGGAGGGCCTCGTCCGCGCCCAGACCTGGGTCGACGCCTATCATCCGGTCATCCATGTCGTCGTGGATGGCGGACGCCCGCTTGATGTGAACGCGGCGATCGAGGTCTGGCGTACTGCGCCATATGAGCTGCCGACGATCGAAGTCAGCGATGTCCATTTCGACCAGGGCATTCCCGGAAGTCAGCATTTCCCCACGATCGTCGAGCCGGACACCGTCCTCACAGGGCAGGAAGGCCGGATCGGCTGGTATCACCACAACAAGAAATCGGTCGGGCCTGCCCTGAGCGCCGAGCTCCAGGATATGCAGGGCTTCGCCCAGGCCGACCCGATACTCAACAGGACCTTCGGCGCCGTCATTACGGCCGATGGAGCGAAGAAAATCGACGACCTCAACCTGCTCTCCCCCATGGCGAGGTCCCACCATTTCGAGATCTATGTCCTGACCCGGCATCCCTCTGCGCCTCAAGAATGGCTTCAGGCTGTAGATGAGACTGCCGCCGCCTTGAGAAAAACCCCGTTTGTCCGCCGGCTGCAGGCTCACCGCTCCCGGTGGGAGGAGTTCTGGCGGCGCAGTTGGATCGATGTCGCTTCCACGCTCCCGAGCGACGATACCTATGTCCTATCGCGAGCCTACAACCTCCAGCGCTTCATCAATGCCTGCGCGGGCCGTGGAGCTTACCCGATCAAGTTCAACGGGTCGATCTTCACGGTGCCGAACCCCGGAAGTCCCGGCGACGCCGATTACCGCCGCTGGGGTCCAGGCTACTGGTGGCAGAACACCCGTCTTCCCTATATGAGCATGTGCACTTCGGGAGATTTCGACCTGCTCGAGCCGCTCTACCAAATGTACCTCGGTGATGTCCTAGAGATGGCGAAATACCGGACGCAGCGCTATTTCGGCCATGCGGGCGCCTATCTCAACGAGTGCGTCTACTTCTGGGGGGCCGCCTTCAATGAATCCTACGGCTGGACCCCGCGCGAGAAGCGGACGGTCGTCGAGAACGAGAGCCGCTGGCACCGCTGGGAATGGCAGGGCGGAATCGAGCTCCTCCACATGATGCTCGACCATTACGAGCACACGCTGGATGAGGTTCTTCTTGGAGAAAAACTCCTGCCCTTCGCCCATGAGATCCTGACTTTCTATGACGTCCACTATCCCGTAGACGAGAGCGGCAAGATCGTGATGGAGCCGGTTCAGGCGCTCGAGACCTGGTGGGACTGCCGGAATCCCATGCCTGAAATCGCCGGCATCCTGGCGGTCACGGAGAGGCTTCTGGCGCTGGCTGGAGATAAAGTCGGGGAAGAAGAAAAAGCCCTCTGGGAGCGCCTGCACATGAAGATGCCGGACCTTCCCACCCGGGAGGTCGAAGGCAGAAAAATGCTCGCCCCGGCGGAGAAATTTTCCACCAAGAGCAACCTCGAAAATCCCGAGCTCTACGCCGTCTTTCCCTACCGGCGGGTGGCGTTGGGCAGGCCGGGAATCGAGCTGGCGGTGGAAGCCCTCAGCCACCGCTTGGATAGGGGGAATTTCGGCTGGCGACAGGAAGACATCTTCATGGCCTATCTGGGGCTGGCCGAAGACGCCCGCCAATACATCGTCGGCCGGGCTAAGGCGAAGCATGAGGGCTCGCGCTTCCCGGCCTTCTGGGGCCCGAACTACGACTGGGTTCCCGACCAGGATCACGGCGGAGTCCTGCTCAAGGCGCTCCAGGCCATGCTGATGCAGGCCGACGGCCGGAAGATATTGCTGCTTCCTGCCTGGCCCAAGGATTGGGACGTGGATTTCAAGCTCAACGCACCTTATAAGACCATCCTTTCGGGCCGAGTGGAGCAAGGAAAAATTACAGAGCTATCAGTACGGCCGGCCTCGCGGAAAAATGACGTCCTGATCCTGGCTTTCTAGGTTCACGCCGAAAATCTTTCTTTTCTCTCTCCCTTTTTTTTCTCTTTTTGTTCTCGCCTTTTCTTTTTTTTCTCTATCTCTTTTCTCTTTTTCTTTGGTCATCGATTTGCCTATTCTTTTGAGATTCCTCTTTATTATCCTTTTTCTAATATCTCGAGGCTGACTCTCTTTTTCAGTTTCATTCCAGCAGCAGCGACGATAACTCGGATAGCCTGCGCGTTTCTTCCCTGCTTTCCAATAACCTTGCCCATATCCTCCGGAGCCACCGCTAATTCAATGATTGAGCTCTGTTCCCCATTGAGTTGGGTAACCTTCACCTTGTCCGGGTTGTCCACTAATGATTTGACGATCAGCTCGACGAGTTCTTTCATGGCCATCTCCTTTAACACCTAAATTATTTTTCTCACGTTTGAGCATTTATATAGATTTGACTATTCAAAAAAGGACTTGAGCTTTCGACCGTGTGAAGAATGCTTTAGTTTTCTTATCGCTTTTTCTTCGATTTGCCTTATTCTCTCTCGTGTAACCTTGTATTGCTGCCCGACTTCTTCAAGGGTATGCTCGTTGCCGTTTCCCAACCCAAATCTCATTTTTAAAATACCTACTTCTCTCTGGGTGTGAGCTTTCAACGCTTCCTCAATTTTCTCTCTTAAATCGATAGAGATGACTTCATCGACGGGCGAGAGGGTGTGCTTATCCTCGATAAAATCACTCAGCTTACCCTTTTCGCCTTCTCTCATGGGGGTCTCGAGTGAAACGGGCATTTGGGCGATTTTCATTATTTTATGAACTTTATAGACAGGTAAATCCATCTTTTTCGCAATCTCTTCACCCGTTGGTTCTCTGCCTTTTTCCTGGACGATGTTTTTGGATACTCGATTTAATTTGTGGATGACTTCTATCATGTGCACGGGAATCCTGATCGTCCTTGCCTGGTCAGCAATGGCACGTGTTATTCCCTGTCTTATCCACCAATGGGCATAAGTTGATAGTTTATACCCTCTTTGGTATTCAAATCTATCCACTGCTGTCATCAAGCCGATGTTTCCTTCCTGGATCAAATCAAGAAACTGGAGTCCGTAAGTGCTATACTTCTTGGCTATGGAAACCACGAGTCTCAGGTTCGAGCTGACCAGCTTTTTCTTCGCTCGATCGCTGATCTGCCTTCCCTCAGCGATGGTTTGAAGTGTCTTTCTTAATTTCTGTGAATCAAGACCGCTCTCTTTCTTGTGTAACCTCAAAAGCGTGTCGATTTTGTTGATTCTCAGTTTTAGTCCATCTCCTTCTTTCTTGCCCTCAGCTCCGGCTAGAACGGCATCTAATTCTTGCTGACTTGTTTCTAATTTGTCGACGGCCTTTAGCTTTTCACTGAGACTCTCGATAATTTGTTCTCTATAACCAGAGCGGATATTTAATGCCCTGATGAGATGACTTATATTAACGATGAGACGCCCGCGCGCAACCGCATATTTCTTTGATGCAGGGATTTTTTTTAATCGGGTGCTTAAGTTTCTTATTCCACTGAGCATGGCGAGAATCCTCTGCTTTTTCTTCTCGAGTATTCCTGTTGCGAATTCCTCTTCCATGGAGTCGAACAAAGAAAGGATCATTTCATCATCTTTATCTAGTTTCTCTTCCAGTGAAAGAATTTCATTCTGGACAAATCGTGTTTTGGAAAGGGCTTTAATGACTATCTGATCTCCCCGTTCGATTTCCTCGGCTAGGCCTATTTCTTCTTTTCTTGTCAGCAGCGGGATATTGCCCATTTCTCTCATGTAAATCCCGACAGAATCCGATGTTCGCCCCGGTTCCTCAAACGAAATGTTGGGCTTAGCCTTTTTCATTGCGGTTAGAATATCTCTGCCTGTCAGGGGTGGCCGGCAATCAATCTGCCTGATAATAGCGAGAATAACCCTTGATGTTTATTATACCACCTGTAATGCTAGGGTCCTAGGCAAAAAAGTTTTTTGGGCCGGTGGTCTATCTCCCAACGGACGGTGAGGCCAGAACCGAAGCCCGTCGCTCCAGCCGAGTTTTTCGCGCTTATTTCTTCTCTTGGGACGTACTGTACGTGAACGCTTTGAGCAGCTCGAGGGGCAGGGGGAAGATGATCGTGGAGTTCTTCTCGGTGGCGATCTCCGCCAGCGTCCCCAGGAACCTGAGCTGGAGGGCCTGGGGATTCCTGGAAATGATATCGGCGGCCTGGGTGAGCTTGTCCGCTGCCTGGAACTCGCCTTCGGCGTGGATGACCTTAGCCCGGCGTTCGCGCTCGGCCTCGGCCTGTTTGGCGATGGCCCGGACCATGTTCTCCGGAAGATCGACATGCTTCATCTCGACGAGCTGGACCTTGATGCCCCACGGGTCGGTGTTCTTGTCGATGATCTCCTGGAGCTGGGCGTTGAGCTTCTCCCGCTCCGAAAGGAGGTCGTCGAGATTGACCTGCCCGAGGAGGCTCCTGAGCGTGGTCTGGGCGAGCTGGGAGGTTGCGTAGAGGTAATCCTGGACGTCGATGATACACTTAAGCGGCTCCACGACCCTGAAGTAGAGGACGGCGTTGACCTTCACCGAGACGTTGTCCTTGGTGATGACGTCCTGCGGGGGGATGTCCTGGGCCACCAGCCGGAGGCTGACCTTGACCATGCGATCGATGGGGGAGAACACCAGGATGATCCCCGGGCCCTTCGGTTTGGGAAGCACCCGGCCCAGCCGGAAGATCACGCCCCTCTCGTATTCCCTGAGGACCTTGATGGAGCTCAGGATGTAAAGGACCACCAGTCCGACGATGATGATGGGCGGCGTTAGGAAGTTCATGTTCGCCTCCTTGTTCGGATTTTGACTATGTCCCGTTCGCTCTTGGCGACAGGATTAATCAACCCGCTCTTGAGGGCTTCCTGCTCCGTGCAGGAAAGACTCTTGCGCACGGTGACTCCATTATAGGGAGGTAGCACGGGCAAGTCAACAAGCTATAATGATTAGACTATTTTTGCCTTAAGAAATTCCCGAGGATAACCTCGTCTTTTCTATAGGCAGCAATCTTATTGACAGATCGAGGGCAACGTATTACAATGTATTACATGAAATCGGCCACCTTAACCATCCGACTGGATAACGACCTCGACCGGCTGCTCACCAAGGCCAGCCGTCTATCGGGGAAGAATCGGAGCGAGATTGCCCGAGAGGCCCTGCGCCGGCAGTTGTGTCTCGAACAGTTTGAAGAACTGCGCAAAAGAATCATGCCCTTTGCCGAGGCCCGCGGGTATCTGACTGACGAAGATATCTTCTCCGAGATCTCATGAGAATTTTTCTCGACACCAATGTCCTGGTCAGCGCTGTGGCCACCAGGGGCCTCTGCACAGATGTCCTGAGAGAGGTCCTCAAGTCTCATCAGCTCATGATCTCACCAGGCCTGCTTTCTGAGTTGGAGCGGGCTCTCCACGAGAAAATGCGGGTTCCTGAGGAACTGATGAATGAATTCATAGCCCTGATTCAGCAGGAATCCGTCCTTTCGGCTTCTGGAAAGTTGCCGGGAATTGCTCTCCTGGATAGAGGCGATCTGGAGATCTTATCAGCGGCCTGGAAAGGCAAGTCCGATTTGTTTATCACAGGAGATATGGAACTCCTCAAACTCGGCCAATTCCAAGACCTAGAAATTATCTCTCCCCGGGCGTTCTGGAATAGGCTGAGATCCTCGACTTCGCCAAAGCCCAAAAAAAGGCGCTGATCCTGACTTGAATTTGTCTTTTTTGATCTATCGGGGGAGGTATGGCTGGCTGGGAAGCCTGGATTCGAACCAAGATTCCATGATCCAGAGTCATGTGTCCTGCCCTTGGACGACTTCCCAGCAGGCGCCAGAATCATACTTGATTTGAGGCGATTTTTCAATCCGCTGGCCCCTTCTGAAATTTGGTGACACGATACAAAATTCAGAAATTTTGTTCATGTCACCAAATTTCACCAAATTGACAGGGGAGGGGGGCGGTGATAACATGGACGGCTAAAAATGAGAAAGAACTGGGTCCGGTTCGGCCTCATCGCTGTCCTCACGCTCGCCTTCCTGTTCTTTTTCTTCCGCAGCGTGGATTGGCGGGAGGTCGCCCGCTATCTGCGGGCGGTCAACATTCCCCTCTTCATCCTGAGCGTATTCCTGGCGCCCCTCCATCTCGTCACCCGGTCCCTGCGCTGGGACTACCTGATCCGGCACGAGAAGAAAGGCGTTCCCTTTTACAGCTTCTTCGCCGCCAACACCGTGGGCTTCACCGTCAACGCCATCTTTCCGGGCCGGCTCGGCGAACTTGTACGACCCCTCTACCTGGCGCAGAAAGAAAACATCAAAAAAGGATTCTGCTTCGGGACGATCGTTGTCGAACGTGCCTTTGATACCTTTACCATGTGTTTCTTCCTCGGCGTCTTCCTGCTGGCCCGGCCGCTCTTTTCCTCCCGATTTCAGGCTGGAGCCGAGGGCAACGCCAGCCTCCGGCTCTGGGGAATCGTCGGCCTCGCCCTAACCGTTTTTCTCCTGGTCTTCATCCTCTCGATGTATTTTTTCCGGGAAAAGACCCTGGCCTTCATCGCTCGCCTCCTCAAGCCCTTTCCTGAGAGGATCTCTCACAAGGTTCTGGCCCTGTCCGAGGAGTTCATCTGCGGCCTTAAGTTCTTCCACTCCGCGCAGAACCTCCTCATGTACACGCTTTACTCCTTCGTCGTCTGGCTTGGCATCATCTTTTTCTACTGGGTTTTCTTCTTGGCCTTCGGGATCAAGCTCTCCTATTTCCTGCTCGTCCCCTATGTTTTCCTGACCATGGTCGGCGCCTCCATCCCCACTCCCGGCATGGTCGGAGGCTTCCACTATTTCTCCAAGCTGGGGATGACCTCCCTCTACGGGATCGACCCCAACCTGGCTGTGGGCGTCACCATCCTTGTCCATGCCCTCCAGATTGTGGTGACATCCGTCCTCGGATATGCTATATTGTGGAAAGAGGGCATGTCCCTCTTCCAGCTCAAGAGGTTAGGAGAAAAGGCCGAGCCATGAAGTGCCCCTTCTGCAATCATCCGGAAAGCAAGGTCATCGATTCCCGTGAAAGCAAAAAAGGCCTGTCCATCCGCCGGCGCCGGGAATGCTTCTCCTGTCGGAGGCGGTTCACCACCTATGAAAAGATCGAGGAGATCCCCTATATGGTCGTCAAGAAGGACGGCAGCCGCCAGCCCTTCGACGGCCAGAAGCTGCTGCGCGGCTTGCTGAAGGCCTGCGAGAAGCGGCCGATCCCGGTCCGCAAGCTCGAGGAGATCGTCGAGGAGATCGAGAACAAGGTCCAGGAGAGGCCGGACAAGGAGATCAAGGCCTCGGAGATCGGCCACCACGTGATGGAGAAGCTCAGGGCCCTCGACAAGGTGGCTTACGTCCGGTTCGCTTCGGTCTACCGAGAGTTCAAGGACGTGATGGAGTTTAAGCAAGAGCTGGAAACCCTTCTCAAGGAAAGATAGCTCTTCCGCCTCCCATGATCCGCAAGATAAAGCCCGTCTCCCGCATCATCAAGATCAGCACCGAGATCGACCGGATCAAGCGCGCCCCGGTTCCCCGGGGAAACCGGTTTTTAGACCTGGATGAGAACTGGATCCCCCGGGTGGACGTCTACGAGAAGCCCCGGGAGATCATCGTCGAGGCCGAGATCCCCGGTGTCGCCCAGGCCGACATCATCATCACCCTGCAGAGCAGCCGGGTGGAAATCAGGGGGATGAAAAAAGAGAACATCCCCTCGGAGAAGATTCGCTACCTGCGCCTGGAGAGGGAGTTCGGGAGCTTCCGCCGTCTGGTGGCGCTTCCCGCCACGGTCCTCCCGGACCGAGCCAAGGCGTTTCTGCAGAACGGTGTGCTGACCCTGCATCTGATAAAGTTTATGCCCGAAGAGGACAAGGAGACCGTTGTCGTCATCCGCACGGATGAAGAATGAACCCGGAGGACAATCATGGCCGAGAAGGACATCAAGAACGGCGAAGCGCTGGATGAGCTGGTCGAGGAGCGCGACCAGAAGCTGCAGATCCCGTCCAAGCTCCCCGTTTTGCTGCTGCGAGACATCGTTATCTTCCCCTACATGATCGCCCCGCTGTTCGTCGGCCGGGAGAAGTCCAAGAACGCCATCGACCATTCGCTCTCCTCCCACCGCATGATTCTCCTTCTGACCCAGAAAGATATGGAGGTCGAGGACCCAAAGCGGGAAGATGTCTACGACGTCGGCACGGTCGCCCTAATCATGCGGATGCTTAAGCTCCCCGACGGGAGGGTCCGCATATTGGCCCAGGGCCTGATCCGGGCCAGGATCGAGTCCTTTGAAGATGACCAGGGATTCATCCAGGCCCAGGTATCGGTCATCCACGAGCCCGAGCTCACGGACAAGACGATCGAAGCGGAGGCCCTAATCCGAAACGTCCGGAACGGCCTGGAGAAAGCCACCTCCCTGGGAAAGAACCTTCCGCCCGAGGTTCTGATCATCGCCGCCAATGTCGAGGAGATGGGCCGTCTGGCCGACCTCACCGCCGCTAACCTCGAGCTCAAAGTGGATGAATCCCAGAAGATTCTTGAGGTCGTCGACCCCTCCCAGCGCCTGAAGCGGGTCTACGAGCTTCTGACTAAAGAGCTCGAACTCCTGGACATGCAGTCCAGGATCAGCACCGAGGCCAAGGGGGAGATGGACAAGCTGCAGAGGCAGTACTTTTTGCGGCAGCAGATGAAGGCCATCCAGAAGGAGTTGGGAGAAGGGACCGAGCTCCAAGAGGAGATCAAGGCTTACCAGGATAAATTGGCCAAGCTGAAGGTGGCTGAAGAGGTGCGGGAAGAGCTCGAAAAGCAGATCAGCCGGCTCGCCCAGATGCACCCCGAGTCGGCCGAAACGGCCGTCGTCCGGACGTATCTCGACTGGATGTTCACCCTCCCCTGGGACAAGACCACCGTCGACAACCTCGACTTGCGGAAGGCGAAAAAAATCCTGGACGAAGACCACTACGGCCTGGAAAAGGTCAAGGAGAGGATCCTCGAGTACCTAGCCGTCCGCTCGCTCTCCAAAAAGATTAAGGGGCCGATCATGTGCTTTGTTGGTCCCCCGGGCGTGGGAAAGACCTCGCTCGGCCGGAGCATCGCCCGCGCCCTGGGCCGGCAGTTCATCCGCATCTCGCTCGGCGGCGTCCGGGACGAAGCGGAGATCCGGGGCCACCGGCGCACCTATGTCGGGGCCATGCCGGGACGGATTATCCAGGGAGTCCGCCGGGCCGGATCAGCGAACCCCGTCTTCATGATGGACGAGGTCGACAAGATCGGCGCCGATTTCCGGGGAGATCCTTCTTCGGCCCTCCTTGAAGTGCTCGACCCCGAGCAGAACTACTCCTTCCGCGACCACTATCTCGGCGTCCCCTTTGACCTCTCCAAGGTTATGTTCATCACCACGGCCAACCTTCTCGACCCCATCCAGCCCGCCTTCCGGGACCGGATGGAGATTCTCGACCTGCCGGGCTACATGGAGGAGGAAAAGCTCCAGATCGCGCTCCAGCACCTTGTGCCTAAACAAATCAGAGAACACGCCCTGACCGAAAAGCTGATCGCCTTCACCGAGGGCGCGATCAAGAAGATCATCGCCCTTTACACCCGTGAAGCCGGAGTCCGCAACCTGGAGCGGGAGATGGCTTCGGTCTGTCGCAAGGTCGCCCGCAAAGTCGCCGAAGGGAGGAAAAAACTCTACCGGATCACCTCCCAGAACATCGAAAGCTACCTCGGCCCGGCCAAGATCTTCAAGGACCAGGTTCTGAAGAAGGACCAGGTGGGTGTCGCCACCGGCGTCGCCTGGACGGCCACGGGCGGAGAGATCCTGTTCGTCGAGGTCAGCAAGATGAAGGGCAAGGGGAACCTGTCCCTGACCGGCTCCCTCGGCGACGTCATGAAAGAGTCCGCTCAAGCGGCCCTGAGCTATGCCCGCTCCCATGCCGAAGAGCTCGGGGTCAATGTCAACTTCTTCGCCGAGAACGATTTCCATGTCCACATCCCCGAAGGCGCCATCCCCAAGGACGGTCCCTCGGCCGGCGTCACCATCGCCACCGCGCTCCTATCGGTCTGCACAGACATGAAGGTCATGAGAGACGTGGCCATGACCGGGGAGATCACGCTCCGCGGCAACGTCCTGCCCGTCGGCGGCGTCAAGGAAAAGGTCCTGGCGGCCCAGCGGGCCGGCGTACGCAGGATGATCCTGCCCGCCCCCAACAAGAAGGACCTGATCGATATCCCCCAGAAGGTCAAGAAGGAAATGGAGTTCATCTTCGTCGAGGAGATCCAGGACGTCTTCGAGCACGCGCTGATCAAGGCGCCCGAGAAGAAGGCCGAGGGATGAAGCTCCGCTCCCTTGGCGAGAGAGAGCTCGTTTCCTCCATCCGCGAGGAGTTTTCCGCCAAAACGAAGAACCTGGTCCTTGGCATCGGCGATGACACAGCCGTCATTCGCGGGCCCAAGGCGTCCTGCCTTCTTACGACAGACCTTCTCATCGAGGACCTTCACTTCACCGTGTCTAGCCATCCGCCGCGCTATCTCGGACGGAAATCCCTCAACGTAAACCTGAGCGATATCGCCGCCATGGGCGGAAGGCCAAGGTTTGCCCTGCTCGGCCTGGCCCTCCGGAAAGGGTTGGGAAAGGCCTGGGTCCGGGGGTTTTTCGCGGGGCTTAAAGCCGCGGCGATGGAAGCGGGCGTCACGCTCGTTGGAGGGGATATCTCAGCGGCCAAGAGGATCGTCGTTTCCATCACCGTCATCGGAGAGGCCGCCAGTTTCATCCGCCGGAGCGGCGCCCGACCCGGCGACCTGATTTTTGTGTCCGGCTATCTGGGTGATGCGGCGGCCGGCCTGCGGCTGCTTCGGGAAGGCTACCGGTTGGGGCAAGACAAGAGGGCGGACCATCTTCTCCGAGCCTTTCTCGACCCGGCTCCGCAGATCGCCTTGGGCCGGGCGCTATCCCGCCGCAGGGCGGCAAATGCCATGATCGACACGAGCGACGGTCTCTCTGTCGACCTCCTCCACCTCTGTGAGGAAAGCGGGACGGGAGCGGAAATCGACCTGGAGAGGCTTCCCCTTTCTCCTGCCATCCGAACGTTCGAAAAAAAACCGGAGCGATTGGCCCTTCAGGGCGGCGAGGATTACCAGCTCCTTTTTGCCGTGAGTCGCGGCAAGGCGAGCAAGATCGCCGGACTCACCAAGCGATTCCGGCTTCAGCAGATCGGCAGGATGACGCGGGGCAAGGGTGTTCAGGTGGTCAACGAAAGAGGGAAAAAGCGAGCTCTTGCTGTCAAAGGATACGAGCACCTACTGGAGTAGGACGCCGTCGAAGACGATCTCGGCTGGTCCCGACTGATAGACTTTATCCTTTTCCCATTCGACGATCACTTGCCCCAAGAATGTCTTGACCGTAACCTTCCGGTCGGTCAGGCCTCTAAGGATGGAGGCTACGGCGGCGGCCGAGGAACAGCTCCCCGAAGACAGCGTCTCGCCGACCCCTCTCTCCCAGAATAACACCTCGATCTCCCGGCGGCTGAGCACCCGGATGAACTCGACGTTGATGCGGTTGGGGAAAAAGGGGTGATACTCGATCTCCCGGCCGATCTCGTGCCATTCGATCCGCGCCGGAAATCGGTCGTAGAAGACGGCGCAGTGGGGATTGCCCAGCGAAACGACCGTGACGGGATAGATCTTATGGTGGATGGATAGAGGGTAGTCGATGATCTTCTCGTGGAAGGCGCCGTCATCGAAGGGGATATCCTTCGAGGTCAGCCGGGGGGTCCCCATCTCGATCCGGATCTGGGAGCGGTTGTTCTGGACCTCGAGGAGGTTGCAGAGCCGGTTTCCGATGTTGGTTAAGAAGGTCACATCGGGCGGGTTGATCTTATTCTGGTGGAAGAGATAGGCGGCTGCGCAGCGAAGGCCGTTCCCGGAGATTTCGGGCTCGGAACCATCAGCGTTGAAGATCCGGAAATGGACGAGCCCGAGCTCCCTGTCCTTGATGGAAATGAGGAGAAGGCCGTCTGCGCCCACGCCGAGATGGCGGTCGCAGAGCCTCCTGGCCAAACCCGGGACATCCACGATCCCGGCGCTCTCCTCCGGGTCGAGGACGATGAAGTCGTTGCCCAGGGAATGAACCTTGGTGAATCTCACTCAGGGAACCCGCAGCGTCACGATCCGGTCGATGGAATCTCCGTCCTGTTCTCTCCGGACGAGGAGGATAATGGCCTGACCGGACTCGAACTTCGCCATCATCCTCTCCAGTTCGTCCACGGTGGCGATTTTTTTCCGGTTGACCTCGAGGATAATATCCGCCGCGGCCAGTCCTTTGCGGTCGGCCTCGCTGTAGCGCCTCACCTGAGTGATGATGAGCCCTTCCTGGGTCTCGAGACCGTAACGCCGGGCCAGGGTGGGGGTCAGCTCACGGACAGTGAAACCGAGATCCTTATCTGAGGTCTTGGCCTCCACTTTCGCCTCTGCCGGGTCGAGCTCCTCGACCGTCACAGTAAACGTCTGTTCTTTGCCCTCCCGGACGACCTTGACGTCGACCTTTTTGCCCGGCTCGATGTTAGCGATCTTGAGCTTCAGGTCATTGGAGTCCTTGACCTTCTCTCCGTTGACCTCGACCACGACGTCATACTTTTGGAGGCCGGCTCTTTCGGCCGGGCTTCCCTTTTCCACCCCACTGATCAAAGCGCCATTTTTATCTTTGAGCTTAAAGGCGTCCTTGTCGTCCTCAGTGAGCGGTGTTGGCTTGATGCTAACGCCGATTCTTCCCCGGATCACCCGGCCCTTCTCCTTGAGCTGGGTGACGACCTTCCTGGCCATGTTGGAGGGGATGGCGAACCCCAGGCCAATGCTTCCTCCGGACGGGGAGAAAATATTGCTGGTGATTCCCACGACCTCACCCTTCATGTTGACCAGCGGTCCGCCGCTGTTGCCGCGGTTGATGGCCGCATCGGTCTGGATGAAATCCTGATACTCGGGGACGTTGCCGCCCAGGCCGAGCTGGCGGCCCTTGGCGCTGACGATGCCCGAGGTGACGGAGTGCTCGAGGCCGTAGGGATTGCCGATCGCCAGGACCCATTCCCCGACCTTGAGCTGCCCTGAATCACCCAGCACGGCAAAGGGGAGGCCCTTCGCCTCCACCTTGAGGAGGGCCAAGTCCGTCCGCGGGTCCGTGCCGATGACCTTGGCTTTGTATTCTTCTCCATTGAGCGCGGTCACGACGAGCTCGACGGCGTTCTCGACGATGTGATAATTAGTTAATAGATAGCCGTCCTCGCTGAGAAGACAGCCAGTCCCCTGGGCCTGGGACCGGTATTCCTGTTCCCTCTGGCGCTCCTGCGGGCGTCCGAAGAACCTCTCCCAGAAATCATCAAAGGGCATCTGGTCCTCAAACCCGAACCCTTTCACCTTTTCCACCCGTTCCGATACGATCATGACGACCGCCGGGCCGACCTTGTCGGCGATGGCGACGAAGTCGAGATTCGTCTGGACTTCTGGCGAAAGACTCGCGGGGGCGGCATTGAGGGAAGAACTCAGGGGGACGTCGGGGGTCGCGAAATTGCTGTTCCTTGCCGCCTGCCTCTCGGGGAGATACAGGAAGATATATCCCGAGGCGACAATCCCCAGCAGGAAACTGACTATGCCGATCCAAATAAATTTTTTCATTTTTCCCAGCCTCCAAAGACTAGATTCTAAATTAGCATATCCGCCTGAAAAACTCAACCTCCATAACCTAGTCAAAACAACGTTTCCCAGGAAAACGTTGCCAAACATTTCCTCCCGCGGTATCATTCGTATCCATGCGTCTTAAAAAAGGCGTTCTCATCGTCCTCGAAGGGATTGACGGCACCGGCAAATCCACCCAGGCCCGGCGTCTGCTGAGGAAGCTCCGGGCGCTCGGCTATGAGGCCGTCTCTTTTCGCGAGCCGACCAGGGGAAAATGGGGGCGGGCGATAAAAAGAATGGCCAAGACAGCCGGCAGCCTGACACCCCAGGAGGAACTGGAGCTTTTCGTCAAGGACAGGCGGGAGAATGTCCGGAAGAACATCAGGCCGGCCCTGTCCGGGGAAAAAGTGGTGATCCTCGACCGCTATTATTTTTCGACCATCGCCTACCAGGGGGCCAAAGGGATTGACCCGAGTTACATCAAACGCCTGAACGAGAGGTTTGCGGTCAAACCCGACTTGGTCTTCATCCTCGACATCCAGCCCGGCAGGGGTCTGGGCCGCATCCGGAGCCGCAAGAGGAAAGACCTTCTGTTCGAGCGCGAGCGCTATCTGGCCCGGGTCCGCAAGATCTTTGGCGGCTTTCGGGGGCGCAAGTTCATCCACCTCGATGCTGCCCGGCCGAAAGAGGAACTGGCCGGTGAGATCACCGCCCGAGTCCTCCGGCTGGTGCGCAAAAACCTTTGAGAGTACGTTGGTTTTTCGCCCCGGTTTTGGTATAGTAAAAACTCACCGCGATGGCTCGAAAAAACTCCTCCCCCAAGAAAAAGAGGTCGTTCCTCCGGATCCGCATAGAAAAATTCAGTAAACAGAAGGCACTCAAAGTCCTTGGCATTATCATCCTTCTGGGCGCCGCCGCCGTGCTCGGGGCCGGCTTCGGTGCCTACCGGGCGGTCAAAAAGAACCTCCCCTCCGTTTCTGAGCTCGAGACGTTCGAGTCCAACATCATCACCTCGGTCTATTCGGATGAGGGCCAGGCGATCAGGGATTTCGCCATCGAAAGACGGGTCGAAGTCCCCTTGGACAAAATACCGGACGTCCTGAAAAAGGCCATTATCGCTACCGAGGACCCCCGCTTCTATCATCACCGCGGGGTGGACCTCCGGGGAGTCCTGAGGGCGTTCAAAGAGAACATCCGGTCCGGCCGTCTCCTTCGAAGTCCCCAGGGTGGAAGCACCATTACTCAGCAGCTGGCCCGCCTCCTTTTCCTCTATCCCCAGCAGACCATCGGCCGAAAGCTCAAGGAGATGTACCTCTCCCTCCAGATCGAAAAGCAATACTCCAAAGAAAAGATCTTGGAGATGTACTGCAACCAGTTCTACCTCAACCACGGAGTCTACGGAGTAGAGACGGCGTCGAACTTCTATTTCGGCAAGAGCGTCGCCGACCTGACCTTAGAGGAAGCGGCCCTCATCGCCGGGATTTTTCGCGGCCCATCCCTTTATTCCCCTTATACCAATGTGGACACGACTCTCCGCCGCCGCAATCATGTGCTCAACCGGATGGTCGAGGAGGGCTACATCACTAACGCCCAGGGTGAGGAGGCCAAGGCCAGGCCCATGGCGGTACTTCCCTGGCGGAGGGGTTCCTCCGACTTTGCCGCCTACTTTTTCGAGGAAGTCCGGAAATATATCGAGAAAAAATACGGCAGCGAAGTCCTCTACCGAGGAGGACTCAAGGTCTACACCACTCTCAACCCGAGGCTCCAGAGATACGCCGAGGAGGCGTTGCTCACGCGGCTGCGAGAGATGGATAAACGTAAAGGGTGGCGCAAAGACAAGAGGAACCTTCTCAAAGAAGGAAAAGAGAAGATCGAGGAAGAATGGCTCGATAGCTGGGTGACATCCTACGTGGAAGAGAACGAGGTGACCGATGCCGTTGTCCTGTATGTGACCCGGAATGAGGCCGTGGTCAAGGTGAAACGATATCTGGGCAAGCTGCCGAACAAGGACATCGGCTGGACCAGGTCCG
The DNA here is from genome assembly GCA_017886205.1 of Candidatus Aminicenantota bacterium. Lineage (GTDB taxonomy): Bacteria > Acidobacteriota > Aminicenantia > Aminicenantales > UBA8522 > UBA8522. The sequence continues at coordinate 19,096 of JAFNEO010000056.1, forward strand.
ACGACCTGGAGAAACTCTTCCAGCGCGGGGACGTCATCCAGGTTAGGGTCAAGAAGATCGACCCGGAGGCAAAGGAGCTCGAAGCCTCCCTGGATCAGCATCCGGTCATCGAAGGCGCCTTCTTGGCCATCGACCCGCGATCCGGACAGATCAAGGCCATGGTTGGAGGCTACTCCTTCCAGCGCAGCGAGTGGAACCGGGCAACTCAGGCTCAAAGGCAGGCCGGGTCGGCCATCAAACCGATCCTCTACACCGCAGCGTTGGAGAATGGGTTCACGCCCTCCACGATCATCAGGGATGAGCCTGTCGAATTCCCGGACAAATGGCTGGGCGAAGCCTGGTCGCCGAAGAACTACGATCGGAAGTACAAGGGCGCCGTGACCGTGCGCATGGGTCTGGAAGAGTCCCGCAACGTCGTGACGGCCCGGCTGCTCGATTATATTTCCCCCCAGACAGGCGTGGACTACTGCCGGAAATTCGGCCTCACCTCGACGATCTATCCCTACCTCTCCCTTTCCCTGGGGACGTTCGAAGTCAGTTTGCTGGAGCTCGTCTCCGCCTTCACGGTTTTTCCCAACAAGGGCGTCCGGGTCAGGCCCTACTTCATCTCCAGGATCGAAGACCGCGAGGGCAACGTCCTGGAAGAAGCGAGGGTCGAGGCGGAGGAAGTCGTCTCTCCCCAGACCGCCTATCTTATCACTTCGCTGCTGGAGGGGGTCATCCACAGGGGGACGGCAGCGCCCTTTGCCGGCAACCTGGGGATTCCGCTCGGGGGGAAAACGGGCACCACCAGCGACTTTTCGGACGCCTGGTTCATCGGCTTCTCGCCTTCCCTGTGTGCCGGGGTATGGGTCGGCAACGAATCCCGGGTGACCCTGGGGGACAGACAATCCGGCGCCGTGGCCGCCCTGCCTGCCTGGGTCGCTTTTATTAAAAGGCTTATCGATGACGAAACGAAGAAGGCCAAGGCGGAAGGGCGTAAGCCCTTTTTCGAGGATTTTATAGTCCCCCCGAATATTAGCTTTATAGAAGTCGACCGGAAGACGGGTCTCCTGGCCACGCCGGATTGCCTGTGGCCGATTCGAGAGGCCTTCCTGGCTGGGACGGAGCCTCTCCGCTACTGCTCAAACCAGGATCACCTGTTGATTCTTGATTACTACCGCACAGAGAAAGCGACCGAAGAGCACGACTAGCCTTTCTTCCTGACGCCTCCTCCGGATGACCTCGACCCGGAGGATCGGGAGCCTGAAGAGGAGCTTCTCGAGCCCGAGGATACTGACCCTTTAGAACCTCCGGACCCCGATGAGCTCGAGCCCCGGGAGACCGACCCGCTCTTGGAAGAGCCCTTGGAAGACGAACCGCTCTTGCTAAGGGACTGATAAAACCGGTTGCGGATCGAGCTCGATGTCAGGCTTCTATCTGAATATTTCTTGATGCTGATGTCGGGCGACGGAGGATAGCCGAAGGAGTTCTTCCGAACCGTGCTGCCCGCTTGCTTTTTCGGAGTGCCGGACCCTTGCGCCTGGGAAGAATCCTGGCTGCGGATCCTTCGTTCCCCGGAAGAGGCATCCCCCGCCTGCCCGCTCTTTTCAGCCCCCCGCACCGTCGGCGGAGTGGCTGGTTCAAAGCCCTTTGCAGCCGGAGCCTTAATAGTCCTTTCAGCACCGGCGGCCGGAGGGCCTCCCGTTTTCTTGGTGATTCCCTGGCCGCTCGCCGGCTTCAGCGTCTGCCCCTGACCCTTCAGGGTGATCTTGTCAAAATTCTTGAGTGAATCGCCGCGCAAAGCGGCCTGGGAGATATTCTTGGCTCTGAGTTGGTCCTTATGGATGACGGTCAAGGCGCGGGAGTTATAGGGATAATAAGGGCGAGTCCAATTGGGATAGTACCAGTTGTCGACGATGGCCATCGGATAGTTCCACCAGCCCAGCGGCGCCCAAGCGCAGTAATCGGGGCCCCACCACCAGCCGACCCAGCCGGGTCCCCAGATAGTACCCGGAATCCAGTACCACCCAAGCCCCCCATACCATCCCCATCGTCCGTAGTGGAAAGTCGCCCATCCCCAGGGATCATAGGGAAGCCAGGTCCAGCCGCCCAGGGACATCCACCTCCAAGATCCGTTATAGTAAGGTCGCCAGTCCGGGCCGACACCCCCCGGCACCCAAACCCAGCCGTAGGGATTGATCCAATTCCAATCGCCGCTCTCCTCGAGCTCGGCTTCAAAATCCTCGAGCTCTCCGGGCAGACGTCGAGTGGCGACCTGGACGGCCAGGCCGGATTCCCGGTCCTCGCTCCAGCGGTCGAAGCTGTCCTCGGCCACGGCCATGAAACGCACCGGCCGCCCGGAGTAGCGACCTTCGGCGATGGCGAGGCTCTGCTCGCTCTTCAGGAGGAGGGAGCCCTCCTCGCCGGCCGCTTCGACGATTCCTCGGAAGACATAGATATCGGTTTTCCGGTTCTCGAGCACATCGATGCGGTAGAGGCCTTCATCGAGTACATAGAAGGACGCATCCGGAGTGTGGACTTCGACCGTCTTCTCTTCGTCCAGACGGTTAACGCTGAGATAGATGTTGCCCTTGAGAACGCGCAGCCGGGTTAGGTCGGAGCCCTTTTTGGGGAGGCTTATGATCTCGAGCTTGGTGTTGTTGTCCAGCCGCACATAGGTTTTCTTGCCGAGGTAGAGCTCGGCCCGGCCGTCGGTCGTTCCCAGCCGGTCTCCTTCCTCGATCGGCATGTTGACAACTCCGTCCTCAAAGCTCTGCTCAGCGCCCTTCTGGATGTAGGCGCTGCCGCTAATGGAACTCAATCGGGCGAAGGATTCGTTTGTGTATTTGGGGTCTTCTTCACCCGTCTGAGCGAGGGAAAGCCCAACGGCGAATAAAAACAACGCCGCGATGATGACAGATTTTTTCATCTCTCTTCTCCTCTTCACCTTTGAGAAAAGCAAGAACCATGCCAGGATTTCCCCCTGATCCCGGGCCTATTCCACCTGGGTTTCTGTCCTGAAAAGGGGACGACTGCCCCCCGAGAGGACAGGTTAGCCGGCAACCGGCCAAAACGGTTTCTGGACCTTGAAAACGGGTGCCAGTTCCCGTTCGAGAGAAGCGGAAATGCTGAGTTTGGCCGGAGATTCCGATCTTTGGCCGTTCAAGGCCAGAAGCACGCTCCTGACCCCGTCTTGGAGGCCGAAAAGGTTGTATCCGCCCTCGAGCGTAAGGAGCAACCGGCCCTGGGCCGTCTGATTAGCCAGGTTCATCAATTCACCGGCCATCGCCCCAAACCCTTTGACGCTGACCTCCATCCCGCCCAGAGGATCGCCGGCAAATATATCAAACCCGGCCGAGACAAGGATGAACTCCGGCTTGTAGGCCGCGGCGATGGGGGAGAGGAGTTTTCGGTAGATGAACAGGAAGTCGTCGTCCGTCTTTCCAGGTGCCAGGGGAACGTTCACGGTGAAGCCTGAGCCCTTGCCTTCGCCGACTTCGCTCCAGTGGCCTGTGCCCGGATAATGAGGAAACTGGTGGGTGGAGAAGAAGAGGATGTTGTCCCGCGAATAAAAGGCGTTTTGGGTGCCGTTGCCGTGATGAAGGTCCCAGTCTACGATAAGGATGCGCCCGAGACCCCACTTCTCGACCAGGTATTGGGCGGCAATGGCGATGTTGTTGAAAATGCAGAATCCCTTGGCCTGGGAAGCTTCGGCATGATGACCGGGCGGCCGGACCAAAGCAAAAGCGCTTCCTACCTTCCCGGCCATGATCCGGTCGGCCGCCTCGAGCAGCCCGCCGGCGGCCAGCAGGGCGACTTCGTAGGAACGGGGAGAGGTCGAGGTGTCGGGGTCGAGATAGACCCTTTCCCGGCCGGCGGTTTCTTTGATCTGCTCGACATATTCTTGCGTGTGGATGAGGGCGATCTCTTTTTCCGTCGCCGGGCGGGGTGCAATAAGGGGTAAGGAGGCCAACCTCTTCTCCGCTTCCAGCATCTCATAGATAGCCCGGATCCTCTCGGGGCTCTCGGGATGAGCGGCGCCCATGTTGTGCTCGACATACCGCCAGTCCTTGACGATTCCGGTTTTCATCTTGCTCACCTATCCCAGGCAAAAAGTTGCTTCCCCTCCAACGATCAATAAGATGGGTGGCACGACGCCAGTCCACGCAACGCCCGCAGCGGAAGGGGTTCCCCACGGGGGGATGGGTGGAGCGAGGACGGACGGGGACGCGTCGTGACAGGACCCATCCTTCACGTCGTTTTCTTCGGGAAGAATTTTTCGAAATCCTCCGGCTTCGGCTTCTTGGTCAGCAGGCTGACGATGATAAGCGCGGCCAGAGAGGCGATGAGGGCCGGATAGATCAACGGGATGCCCCAGGGATCGCCGTCCGGGACCTTCTCCGCGGGAAGCAACTTGGACAGGATGAAGAAGACGATGCTCACGGTTGTCCCGGTGATGATCGAGGCCAGTCCTCCCGCTTTGGTCACTCGCCTCCAGGTCAGGGCGGCGAGAAGGGCCGGTGTTATGGCGACACCATAGATCGTATAGGCGAAAAAGCTCATCTCGAGAACGCTCTTCAGCTGCGTGGCCAGGAGAAAGGCCAGGACCCCGATGACTACGACCAGCACTTTCTGGAGAGCCACCATGTTTTTTTGTCCGGCGTCTTTCTTCATGAACCTTTGATAGATATCCCGCATGATGGTCGTGGAGGGGGAGAGGAGATAGTTCATGCCCGTCGAAATGACCACAGCGCAGGCCGCGCCAAGGAGAAGGACACCGACCGGAGCCGGAACCAGGTTCCTGGCCGCCATCAGCACAACCTTCCCTCCCGCCTTGGGAATGGTCAGGTCGATCTGGCCCTGGAGCTTGCTGTAGGCGAAGACGGCGATGATGACGACGACGGTTTCAACGAAGATCGTGCCCAGCGTCCACCAGAACACCGCTTTCTTGGCGTCCTTGGCCGAGCGGGCGCTGTAGAACTTCTGGTACATGCTCTGCACGCCCATGAGCAGGAACATCGTCGACAGGAAGTAGCCGATGGCCTTCAGCCAGGGATGGGCCCCGAACTGGTTGTTCACGACCGCGAAATAGCCGGGGTCAAGGGCTTGCTGGGCGGTTTGCAGTCCTCCCGCCGCGACGTAGACGAACGGTACAGCCAGGAGGCAGGCAAGGACAATGATGATGCCGTTGGGCAGGTCCGTGTAGGCGATGGCCACCATGCCTCCCAGGGCGGTAAACAGGATGACGAAAACGGCGGCGATGACAGTGCCCAGAGACTCCGAGATCTTCCCATCGGTGATCACGTTCAGGATGAACCCGCCGGCGACGAACTGGTAGGAAACGATGGAGACGAAGGATATGATCAGGGCAATCGCGCCGAAGACGCGGGCCGCGGGCCCATAGCGGACCTCCAGCACGTCACCGACCGTGTACTGGCCGAAGGTATGGATTTTGGCCGCCAGGAAATAGATGATGATGATCCCCACCCAGGCGCCGGCGGCCAGCCAGAGGGCGGAGATCCCCGCCTTCGAGGCGAACTCGGCTCCGCTGATGAATGTGCCCGACCCGATCCAGGTGCAGATCAGGGTGAAAACCATGACCTGCCATTTGAGGGAGCGGCCCGCGACCATGAAGTCCTCCTGGC
>JAFNEO010000057.1 GCA_017886205.1 Candidatus Aminicenantota bacterium
TTACCTAGATAAATGATTTGACACGCCCCGGCTCTAATGGGGGACGACCTGACCATAGATGAGTTCCGAAAGGCGCGCAATAAGCTTTTCGCCTTCTTCTGAGCTTTTCACCCCTCTAGTCAATACCACCAGGACATAGGGCCTGCGCCCGGGGGGGAAGACAATGGCCGCATCATGTTCCACCCCCGTAATCGAGCCGGTTTTGTTGGCGACCGGGAGCCCGGCTGGAACCCCTGCCGGGATGCCGGCGCGGAACTTTTGTTTTTCCAGGATGAGGATCATCCCCCGGCAGGAGGGCAAAGAACCGGCCTTGCCGGAAGCGATCGCCTCCATCACCCTAAGGAGGTCGCAGGCATCAGTCTGGTTGTTCCAGCCTTTCTCAAAAGCCTTGCTGTCTTCAACGCCCCTCAAAACCCGCATCCGCCGGATGCCCAAGAGCTCCAGAGTGGACATCACGCTGTCCGGCTGGACGAGCTCGATCAAAATGTTGGTTGCCAGATTGCTGCTAACGGTGATCATCCTCTCGGCGAGTTCCCGGATCGTTAAGGACGTTCCGATGAGTCCATAGATGTCGGGATCGGAGTCATCTTCCTTGTTCAAAGAAAAGGGGCTTCCGTCGACGATGCTGTGAAACTCGTTTTTGATTACGATCCGATCATCCAACCCAAATTTCCCATCTTCAGCCTGTTTGAAGACCTCGATAAGCACCGGCACCTTCATTGTGCTGGCTGCATGGACCATGTCCTTTTCCTTAATGAAAAGGGTCTCCCCTGTTTGGAGGTCTTTAAAGGCCAGGCTGACCTCTGCTCCTGATCTTGCGATCTCAGCCTTAACCGCTTTTCTCAGGCTGTCCAAATCCGCGCCCCAGGAACAAGGGGCTGAGACGAGCGGACTGAAAATAAATAGGGCCATCAGGAGTGACCATTTCTTTGGCTTCATATCTATTCTCTTCCTCGCCAATTCTAGTATAAATCCATATTTTATCCAAGGCGAAGGATTCAGGCGAGGAAACCGATCCGAAACGCCCCCAAGACTCCGACTGAATGCCATTAACCACCCCTACCCCTCCTATTGAATTATGAGGGGCCAAAAAATGGTAGACGTTTCGGCAAAAGGTCGGAGCGGGCATGGTCTATCTATTATTTGTTGCAGAGCGAGGGGGAGTCCCTCAGAAAGCCCTCCGCAGCGCGGCGGGGAATTCTTGTTTTGCCAAGGCGAGGGCCAGTTGGCGACAAACCCGTTTGAGGGCGGAGCGGGCACGGATCATTCTTCATTGCCAAGGCGAAGGATTCAGGCGAGGAGGTCCGTGGACGACTGAGCGGGCATGGTTTCTCGACTGAAAGGAGAGAAGAGCGAAGGAGGATGCGGAGCGAGTTTCCTCGCTGGGGAAACGAGCGGGCTGACGAGCCTGAATTCGAGCCTATTTGAGTCGTCGCAACTCCGGAACGGATATGGCGATGGCCGTGCAGAGAAGCAGCATGATGCCGGCGTTCATCAGGACGGCTGCCGTCTCTCCGAAGCGCTGGGCCATGGTCCCGATCCAGAGCGCTCCGACCGGCAGAAACCCGAAAAAGGTCAGGCTGTAGATGCCCATGACCCGGCCGCGCAGCTCGTCCCTGACCAGCGTCTGGACCAAGGCATTGGCCAGGTTGAAGATGAAGATGACGGCGACCCCTGTCCCGATCAGGACAGCCAGCGAGAGCGGTAGCCAGCGGACAAGGGAAAAGGCCAAGACCAAGAGAGGAAAAACGAACGACCCGAGGGTCAGGAGGCGCCCCTTGAAATCGAAACGGCCCAAAGAGGCGATGACCAGGGCACCGATGAGGGCACCGACCCCACGGGCCGACTGCAGCCAGCCGTTCGTCGTGGCGTCACCGCCGAGGACCTTGACCGCCCAAGCAGGCAGCAGCACGGCGAAGGAAACTCCAAAGAGGCTGGTCACGACGATCAAGCTGATGAGCGTCCGGATCATCGGATGGCCGAACACATACCGGAACCCTTCCCTGAGGTCCTGGAAGGCCGAAGAGTGAGAGGCCTCTCTCTCCCCGGCCTTCAATCTCATTCGCGAGAGGGCGGCGATGACGGCGAGAAAGGAAAGACCGTTGATCATGAAGCACCAAGCCGGGCCGACCAGCGCATAAGTGATCCCCGCCACAGCCGGGCCGATTGCGGTCGCCGAGTTGAAGATCGTCGAGTTAAGGGCGATGGCATTGGTCAGGTCATCGCGGCCGACCATGTCGGGGACGAAAGCGTGCCGGGCCGGGGCATCGAAGGCGTTGGCAATGCCCAGGAGAAAAGCCAGCAGGATGATCTCCCAAGGTCGGACAATGTTCAGGAAAGCCAAGGCCGCCAAGATGAAGGCCAGGGCCATCATGGACGTCTGGGTGATCAGCAGAAGAGTGCGTCTCCGCACCCGGTCGGCGATTACTCCGCCCATGGGCATGAAAAACCAGCTCGGCAGGCCGGCCGCGAAACCGACATAACCGAGATACGCCGAGGAGCGAGTGAGCTCGTAGACAAGAAAGCCCAGGGCCGTAATCTGCATCCAGGTGCCGAACAGGGACACCAGTTGTCCCCAAAACCAGAGCCGGTAGTTGCGATGGCGAAGCGACGAAAACGTGTGCTTCAGACTGATCTGGCGGCGGAAGTTCTCGATCTCTGAGGAGGCCATTCAAGTCATCCAAAGACGACGCATTGTAGCGCAACACGCCTTCTCGGGGCAAGCGACTGCGGGCTCAATGAGGTCCGGCCAGGCTGCTTTTGCTCAAATCGACCTTGGCCCGGGAGTGGCGCTTCGCCCATTGCATAGAAAGGACTGGATCAATGCGCATCCGATCTCTCCTTTCTCCGGAAAAAGGCATAGAACGGGAGTCCGCCCAGGATGATGACCGAGCCGACCGCCGATTTGAGCGGCGCCGAGATCATGACGTTGAGGACGACGGCCATCGAGATGGCCGAAAATAGAAGGGGAACGACGGGATATCCCCAAGTCCGGTAGGGTCTTTCCACAGCGGGCATCTTCCTCCTGAGCATGAGCAGCGCGAGGGCGGTTAGCCCGAAGAAGATCCAGTCGCCGAACGTTACATATTGGAGCAGCTGTCCGTAGCTGTTTGTCAGAAGGAGGGCCGAAGCCCAGAGGGATTGGAGGAGGATCGAATAATGAGGTGTCCCATAGCGCGGATGGAGGCGGGAGGCGATAGGGAGGAACATGTTTTCCCTGGCCATGACATAGTACACCCGCGGGCCGGTCATGATGAACACGTTGGTGATGCCGAACGTCGAGACGATGATAGCCAGGGAGATGAAGGAAGCTCCCAGAGGGCCGGCCATAGTCCTCATAGCGTCCGAGGCCAGCCGGGCCGAGGCCGCGATCTCTCCGACCGGGAGCGCCTTGACATAGACGATATTCGAACACACATAGACGAAAACCACCAGCGTGACTCCGGAGATGATAGCCCTAGGGATGTTCCGGGAAGGGTTCTTCACCTCTCCGCCGACGAAGTTCAGGTTTTGCCAGCCGCCGTAAGAAAAGAGTGCGGGCATCAAGGCCAGGCCGAAGGCGCTCAAGACGCCCAGATTAATACCTTGAGGAAAGAGGGCTCCCCATTCCAAGGGCGCCAGTCGCTGCCAGAACAGGCCGTACCCGATGAGGACCAGGAGGGCGGCGATTTTGAGGGCAGTGAAAATATTTTGGACGATGCTTCCCGGTCTGATCCCGAGGAGGTTCACCAGCGAAAGTAGCCAGATGATGGCCACTGCGAGAAGGACGGTTCCCCCCCGGCCGAGCGGCAGGAAGACGCCGATGAAGCTGGCGCAGGTGTAGGCGACAGCGGCGATCGCTCCGGTCTGGATGGTACTGAACAGCGTCCAACCGAAAAGGAAGCCCACCCACGGCGAGAAGGCCTTTTCGAGATAGACCACCTGCCCTCCGGTCTGCGGGAACATGGCGCCGAGCTCGGCGAAGCACAGTCCGCCCAGGAAGGCAATGACTCCCCCCAGCACCCAGACCAGGAGGAGTTGAGATGACGTCTGAAGGAACTTGGCGCTTTCCGCCGAGTTGATAAAGATTCCCGACCCGATGATCGCCCCACTGACGATCATAGCGGCATCGAAGGCGCCGAGCTTTCGCTGGAGTGAGGTTCCGTTCATCCCCCCTTTTTAACCGAAGGGGGAGGCAAAATCAATGGGATCAAACCTCTATAACAGCTAAGCCTGGCTTCGCTTTCCCCTAAGCGAGCGCGATTGTGGCGTGTTGACCTCGTCTGGGTTTTTCTATAGAATTGTTGGAGATAAAAAGTCACAAGGAGGACTTTATGAGAAAAATCGTTTCTTTCAGTATCTGCGGCCTCTTCCTGCTGGCGCTAATCTCCGCTCCGGCTTCCAGCCAGACGGCGAAAGAAATCCTAGGCAAGTGGATCGAAGCCCAGGGCGGGGCAAAGGCCCTAGAAGCCGTCAAGGACACCACCATCACCGGCAGTATCGAGATGGTTTCGATGGGGATCAACGGCACCGTCACCATGTATCAGAAAGAGCCCAACATGATGCGCCTCGACATCGAGGTCATGGGCATGGTCATCACCCAGGCTTATGACGGCGAGATCGCCTGGATGGTCGATCCGCAGACCGGAGCGACGACCCAGATGCCCGAGAACGCCAGCCAGGAGTTCAAACGGCAGGCCCTCGGCAACGGCGCCCTCCTCGATCCCGAGAAATACGGCATCAAATACGACTTCAAGGGCAAGGAAAAACTCGAAGACAAGGAATACCTCGTCCTGGAACAGACTACGTCGGACGGACATAAGACAACCATCTATCTCGACCCCGCCACCTACCTGACCTACAAGACCAAGGGGACGGCCCTGGGACAGGCCGGAGTCGAAGTCATGGCCGAGACGATCACGACCGACTATAAGAAGGTCGATGGACTCCTCCTCGCCCACTCTATGACCCAATACCAGGACGGCCAGGAGTTTATGAGGATGACCGTGACCAAGGTCGCCTTCAACTCCAACCTGGAGGACTCCTTCTTCAAGATGGCAAAATAGACCGAGTCGATTTATCATCGCCAAAGAGGCTGTTCCTTTTTCTTTTGTTTTCTGTCCGGAGGTCACGATGAAGAAGATCCTCATCTTCCTCCTGATCATCCTGACGAGTGCCGGAGTGGGCAAGGACCTCTGGGCCTCCGTGGCCATTCTCAACGGGATGGCGCTCGAAGCGAAACCGCCCCAGGGTCAGCTCGTCAAGGTCGTCCGCTAGGCCTCGGCCTCTTTGAGGACCCCGTGGGCGAGCCGGAGCGCCCGCAGCCCTTCTTCACCCGTGACCTTTGACGTTTTTCCGAGCCGGATACAATCGAGAAAATTGCGGAGCTCCTTTTTCAAGGGCTCTTCCTTTTGAATCCTCAGTGTTTTGATGTCCGTCTGGCGGCGGTCCAGGGGAAAGACGACGACCTCCTGGTCGATGTAGTCGATCGAGTAGTAGACCGTCGGCTCGAAGATCCGCAGTTTCCTTACTTTCCCCTGGTGGACGCGGCTGGCCGTCAGAGTGGCCACACATCCGCCCTTGAACTCCAGCCGAGCATTGGCGATATCGATCTTGTCGGAGAGGACATGGATCCCCGACGCCCGGATGATGTCGACCTCATCCTTGATCAAGGCCATGACGATGTCGAGGTCATGGATCATAAGATCGAGGACGACATCGATGTCGAGAGAGCGGGCGGAGAACGAGCCCAACCGCTGGACTTCGATGAACCGCGGCTCCCGGATCATGGTCTCGACCGCCTCGACGGCCGGGTTGAAACGCTCCAGGTGCCCGACCTGCAGGACCAGGCCGCCGGACTTGGCCTCTGCGACGAGTTCCTCGCCCTGCTCGACCGTTACGGTAATCGGCTTCTCGACCAGCACCGACTTCCCGTTGCGCAACAGGTTCAAGGAGATAGGGTGGTGCTCCGAGGTCGGCGTGGATACGATGGCCGCATCGATCTCCCCCATCATCTCCTCATAGTTCTGATAGTAGGCGACGCCGTGCCGGTTCCCAATCTCCACGGCCTTCTTGAAATCAATGTCGGCTACTCCCTTGAGATCCGCCTCCTCCAGGTAAGAAAGGATGCGGGCATGCTGGGTGCCCAGATAACCGACGCCGATAATCCCGACTCTGACTTGATCCATCACCATCCTCCGTTTTTAGCCCATGGCTCGGACCACGATGGAGGCACCTTGGGCGTCTGCCAGACCGACAGCCGCCTGCCTCTGGAAGAAGGCGACCTTGACGGCCTCAATCCCGAGCGCAGCCCCCCCCGCCCGCAATAGCGTTTTTATCGTGTCCAAACCGACGGCGGGAAGATCGAGCCTCATGTCCTGAGAGGTCCGGCCGGCCTTAACCACGATAAACCCGGGCCCGGCCAGCCGCCCTCCCCTTTGAATCGCCCGGTCCGTTCCCTCCATGCCCTCGACTGCCACGACGGCGCCGTCCTTGACAACTAGAGTCTGGCCGATCTCCAAGTCAGCTGCCCGCCGGGCGATCCCCAACCCGAAATCGATATCCTTCAACACGGCCGGGGACGGGATGGCCCGGGTGAGCACACCAGGCCCGCAGAAATAGGGCGCAAGAAGTGGGCCGGGGCTCAGAACCTTAAGTCCTTGGGCCTCCAGGAAAGAGAAGGCCGCCTCGAGGATAGCCGAGGTCGATCTCTCCTTCACTCCCTCCAACCGCCTCCAGGTCTCGGCGTCGAAATTCTCCCGCTGGAAAACGACGCCGGGCCGGACCTTGCCCAGGAGCATGATCTCGGAGACCTGGTGCTCTTTGAAGAAAGCCAGGGCCCTGCCGAGTTCTCCCGGCTTAACCGAGGAAAAGGCATCGGCCACGCTTTTCAATCCCGGCCCGAACTCTCCCTCGATTCCGAGCACGACGCAGCGGAGTCCGCTGCGGCACAGCTCGGAGACTGCGCCGGCGACGAACCTGCCCGAGCCGGCGACTATTCCGATTCCTCGTCCCATGTCCCCGATTGTTTCTTGATGATTCCCCTCTTGGAAGATTGGATGAAGCGGATGACCTCATCGCGGTCTTCCCCGGCCGGGATCTGGGCTTGGATCCGTTCAACGGCCTGGCTGGTGTTGAGGTCGGAATAAAAGAGGATCTTAAAGATTTCCTTAATGACCTGGATGCGCGCTCTGGTGAAACCCTGCCGCCGCAGGCCGATCGCGTTTGCACCGTAGAAAAGCACCGGGCGCATCCCGGCTACCTTAGCGAACGGCACGACGTCCTGGGTCACGACTGTGAACCCGCCTACGTAGGCGAACTTGCCGATCCGGCAGAACTGATGCACGGCGCTGAAGGCGCTGATCGTGGCGAAATCATCGACGCTGGCATGCCCACCCAGGGTGGCCGCGTTGGTGAAGACGACGCCGTTGCCGACACGACAATCGTGGGCGATATGGCCATAGGCCATGAAGTAGCCGTCGTTCCCGATCACCGTCTCCCCGCCCCCCTTGACCGTTCCCCGATGGACGGTGATGAACTCTCGAAAGACGTTCCGGTCGCCGATCCGGACCCCTGTCGCTTCCTGGCGATAGCCCACGTCCTGAGGCTCGCCTCCGATGACCGAAAAGGGCGAGAACAGGCAGGACTCTCCGATCTCCGTGGTTCCGAGGATCTGGATATTTCCCTCGAGGCGCGTGTTGTTGTGGATAATGACCTTCTCGCCGATCACACAGTGGGGCCCGACCCAGACCCCCTTCCCCAGCTGAGCCTGGGAGGGAACGACAGAGGTCGGATGAACGAAGACCTCACTTGGGCGCATTCGCCTCCTCGAGGTCGATGATCGCCGCCGAAATCTCGCCTTCGACGACGATTTCCTTGTCCACAATGGCCCGTCCCCGAATGACGGCGAAGCGGGCCCGGACCTTGACGATCTCCGCCTCGAGTCTCATCTGATCTCCGGGAACGACGATCTTCCGGAACTTGATATTCTTGAGCTTGCTCAGGACGACCAGCTTTTTCGCCGCGTCGGGGAGTGAATGGTAGAGCAGGATTCCGCCGGCCTGAGCCACCGCCTCGACGATCAGGACGCCCGGCATGATCTTGACCTCGGGAAAATGGCCCTCAAAGAAGGACTCGTTCGCAGTGACGTTCTTGATGGCCACAATGGACTTTCCGGGCTCCAGGGCGATGACCCGGTCCACGAGGAGAAAAGGATAGCGGTGGGGCAGAAACCTGAGGATCTCTTCGACTTTGAGCACGGACCTCGCCACAGGGCGCTTATTTGGCCGGCGGCGCGGCCTTAGAAGCGTCGTATCTCTTGATGACGTCCTCGGTCAGGTCGACGGAGGGGTTGTAATAGACGGCTCCGCTCTTGGCCAGGTCTAAGATGAGGTCGATGCCCTTTTCTTTCCCCAACGCCTCGATGATGGGGATGAGCTCGCTCTGGACCTTGTTAAACAGTTTTACTTGAAGGTCCTGGAAATCGCGGACGGCGTCCTCGGCCACCCGCTTTCTATCGGTCTGCTTCCTCTGGAGGTCGGCGTTCATGTTGTAGAGGGCTTCCTCGGCGAGGGTCAGACGCTGGGTGTTGATCTTGGTCTCGAGCTGGCGGATCTCCTCATCAAACTTGGTCAGAACAGCCTGGTTGGACTTGTCCTTTTCCTGCAGGCGGGCGATGACCCTCTTCCCTTCGGCGGATCTCTCTAGGACATCCTGGGAGTTGATGACACCGATCTTGAGAGACTGCTGAGCGAAGCTCACGGAGACGGCGGCGACGAAAAAAGCTAGGAGCAGGAGCGCTCTGGCGGTTGTTTTCTTCATGGTCGTTTTCCTCCTAATCAAAATGTTGTCCCTATGGCGAACCGAAAATTGAGGTTGGTGTCGCCGGGGTAGATTAAACGATTATTATAGGCCAAAATCAGCCGAAAAGGAACACGCAGGGCCGGGACGAAGATCCGGGCCTCGATGCCCGTCGAGCTGAACATGTTGCGAAAGTTGACCTTCTGTTCTTGGAGGTACGTGTTGCCGATGTCATAAAAAAAGATCAGGTTGAGGGGTTCGGCGAGATGGAACTGGTACTCGGCGTTGAAGACGAAGGTCTTCATCCCCCCCATCAGCTGCCCTTCTGAGGAGCGGGGGCCGATGGAATAGATATCGTAGCCGCGGATGTCGCGCTCTCCTCCAAGATAGAACCTCTCCCAGAAGGGGACCTGTGATCCGCCGGCCGGCTTGATAAACTCGTAGAGGGCATGGAAGCCGAAGACCTGCTTGGAGAGGGTGGGGTGCCAGAAGGTGAACTCGAGCTTGGGCTTGACGAAGTCGATTTCGCCGCCCAGCGGGCCGCCGGCATATTTCAGCGAAGCGAGGATCATGGTGCCGCGGCTCGGCGTGAGAGGGCTGTCTATGGTGGACCGGTATATCGTCGGGATGAGGGCGCTGACCGCGTACCTGCCGTACCCGTAGCCATAGCCAGGATAATACCCCGAGGAATACCCGGATCCGTAGCCGCTATAATAGGGATAGTAATCTCCCGTGTAGCTTGATTGCCGGATGTCCACCAATTCATAGCTGTAGGTCAGGTTGCCGCGGAGATACCCCTTGATCCTGGCGCCCATGATCAGGTCGGCGCCCCGGCCTTTTCGGTCATAAAGATAAGGGAGGATGAGGTAGCGGTCATAGATGTTAAAGCCGACGGTTATGGGCAGGTCAAAGATATAGGGCTCGGAGAATCCCAAAACATAGTTTTTGACCCTTTTTCCGTACTGGGCCGTTACCTCCACGTTCTCGCCCGCGCCGAGGAAATTCACCGTGGAGTAGCTCGCCATTACGAAGAACCCTTCATAGCCGCTGTAGCCGGCCGTAAACTGGATATTGTTCCTCTGGAGCTCCTTGACGCTCACGACCGCCTCGATCTTGGTGGGGTCTTCGGGATTGGGCTTGATGTCCGGCTCTTTCTCCAGGTCCACCAGGCCGAGCTGCTTGATGCGGAGGATGCTGTCCTTGAACATGGCCAGACTGAACCGGTCTCCCTCGCGCAGCAGCATCTCGCGGCGGATGACTTTGTCTTTGGTGTAGTTGTTGCCCCGGAATTCCAGCCTGTGGAGATAGGCCACCTCGCCCTCATAGATATTGTAGGTTACATTGACCCGCTTATTCTTAGGGTCCAGGCTTTCGATGGGCATAACCTGGATGTAGAGATAGCCGACGTTGCGGTAGGTTTCCCCGATGTCCTCGACACCCTTCTCCCTGACCTTGGTGCTGTAGATCTGGCCTTTTTTGAGCTTGATCAGGCTCCGGAGATAGTCAAGGGAGACAGCCTTGCTGCCTTCCACGGCCACTTCTCCTACGGAATAGCGATAGCCGGCATTCACCGGGAAGACGAGCCTCATCATCTTCTGCTTCTTCATGAAGACCGTCCGCTTGGTCATTTCCTCGATACGCGGAGAGTCGACTGTGGCCTCCATATAGCCGTTTTCCTGGAACTTGGCCTTGATGTTCTCGAGGTCTTCCTGGAGCTTGTTCTCTTTATAAACGTCCTTGCCGGCCACCCAGGAGATGAGGCTGTGCGGCCGGTTCGACTTCATCGCTAGCTGCAGCTCGCTCTGGGGGAGTTTCGGCTTGCCGGCAAACAGGACCTCGCCGACACGGACCTTGGGACCCTCATCGATCTTGAAGAGCAACTCCACCTCATTCTTGCCCTTTCTGTCCGCCTGGACATCGACCTTGGCGGCATAGAGCCCCTTCTCCAGGAGCAGGTCCAGGATAGTGTCCTTGACCTTCTGAACCTTGGCGGAGCTGTAGTAGGAATACGGCAGGACGTACTCGTCCTTCTCCTTGAGCTTGTTGACGATATCGTCCTCTTTAACCTTCTTCCCAGTCTTGTAAGTGATCGTCTTGATCACCGGGTTCTCTTCGACAATGATCTTGACGACCTGGCCCGCCGACCCCTCCTCTCGCTCGATCTTCAGGTTGGAAAAGAAGCCCGTGGACCAGAGCACCCGGAAATCCTTGCGCAGCGAGTCCTCGTTGAAATAATCCCCTTCCCGCGAGGTCAGATAGTAGAGGATGGTCTCACGGGTGACGCGATCGTTGCCGAGGATCTCAATCTTCTCGACGCGTTCTTGGCTGGCCAGAGCTAGGGGCAGAAATAGTGGCACCAGAAGCCAGAGTAACTTCTTCATTTCCTTATCCTTATACCATATCGCCATGATTTTTCCAAGTTCCGGGGCCTGGCGGACGAGGGTCCGCCCCGAAACCTGTCCAATTACTTAGAACGGCGGCCGGGCTAAATGCGTTTCAGCCGCCCGGCCTCCATGATATAGACCTTCCGGCAAAAGGCGGCGATCTTTTCGTTATGGGTGACCACGATCGAGGACAGCCCCCGACGGACGTGCAGGTCTTGGATCAGACCCATGATGGCCTCGCCCGTCTTCCAGTCCAGGTTGCCGGTCGGCTCATCGGCCAGGAGGAGCTGCGGGTCGTTGACCAGGGCGCGGGCGACAGCTACCCGCTGTTGTTCTCCGCCCGAAAGGAGGCTGGGCTTCTGGTGGGCCTTGTCCTCCAGGAAGACCTCTTTCAGGATCGCCAAAGCCCGCCCGGCGGCATCGCGCCGTTCCAGGCCCCTGATCAGGAGAGGAAGGAAGACGTTTTCCAAGGCCGTAAATTCGGGCAGCAGATGGTAGAATTGAAAGACGAACCCGATTTTCTCGTTCCGGAGGCGGGCCTTTTCCCGCTCGCCCTTGGAGAGGATATCCTCGCCATCAAGGAGGATGGTCCCTTCCGTCGGACGGTCCAGGGCGCCGAGCAGGTTGAGGAAGGTCGTCTTGCCCACTCCTGAAGCGCCCATGACGGCCACGAGGTCGCCCCGCTCGAGCACGAAATCGAGCCCCTCAAACACCCGGAGCATTCCCTTGGGCAAGGGGTAAGCCTTGCCGACGTTCTCGGTGACGACCAGGTTATTCATATTTTAAAGCCACCACGGGGTCGACCCTGGAAGCGCGGTGCGACGGGAACAGGGTCGAGAGCAGGCTGATGGACAGGCTGACCCCGATAATGATCACTAAATCGATCGGCTTGATATGGAATGGCACGTAGGAGATTTGGTAGATATCGACCGGCACCTTGATCAGCCGGAAGGTATTGGCGAGCCAGCAGCAGAGGAGACCGAGCAGCGTCCCTCCTGTCGTCCCGATGAAGCCAATCATCGCCCCCTGGAGAAAGAATATCTTCCGGATGCTTCCGGAAGGGACCCCGATAGCCATCAGGATACCGATGTCCCGCGTCTTCTCCATGACCATCAGGATGAGGGTGGCGATGATGTTCAAAGCGGCCACGACCACGATCAGGGTGATGGTCAAGAACATGATGTTTTTCTCGAGCTTAAGGGCGGAGAACAGGGAGCGGTTGAGGTCCATCCAGGTGGTCACGTAGGTTGTCGGCGGCAGGACACGCCGCAGCTCCTCCGCCACCTCCGGCGCGCGGAAGATGTCGGCCAGCTTGATCTGGAGATGGTTGATCCTTCCCTCCAAACCGAAGAACTTCTGAGCGGAGCGGAGCGAGATCAGGGCCGTCGTGGAGTCGAACTCATAAAGGCCCGTGGAAAAGAGGCCGCTGACCAGGAACCTCTTCGTCTTGGGGATCAGCCCCATAGGGGAGAGACGCGAAGACGAGGTCAGAATCGTGACCACATCCCCTATACTCGCGCCAATGGAGAAAGCGATCTCCTTGCCGAGGAGGATGCCCTCCCGGGGGGAGTCGGAGGGAATCGATCCCTGCTCCAGCTTGGCCAGCCAGGGGGAATGCGCCTTATCGAGCTCGAAATCGATCCCCTTCAGCATCCCTCCCTTGCTCTTGTATGGGCCGCTGATGAGAACCATGTCATAGATGACCGGGGAAACCACCTGAACGCCCCTGACCCCGCGCACCTGGGCGATCAGGTCCTGATATCCGGCCAGCCCTTCTCCGCTCAGGTCGGAGACCATGATGTGCGAGGTCGCCCCCAGAATCTTGTCCTGCACATCCTCCTGGAAACCCGTTATCAAGGCCAGGGCGATGACCAGGGCCATAACCCCGATGGCGATCCCCAGGGTCGAGATGAAAGTAATCACCGAGATGAAGGCCTGCTTCCTCTTTGCTTTAAGGTAGCGCGAGGCGATGAAGAGCTCATAACTCATCGGCGTTTCTCATCTTGGCCTCAACAGGGGAAAAAGGATGACCTCGCGGATCGATTTCCGGTTGGCCAGAAGCATAGTCAGACGGTCGATGCCTATCCCCTCCCCGCCCGTCGGGGGAAGGCCGTATTCCAGGGCTTGGACATAATCCAGGTCGATCCAGTGCGATTCCTGGTCCCCTTTCTTTAGTTCTTCGGCCTGCTGTTCAAAGCGCTTTCTCTGCTCCTGTGGATCGGAGAGCTCGCTGAAGGCGTTGGCGATCTCCATTCCGGCCACGACCAACTCGAACCGCTCCGCCTGCTCCGGATCTTCGCGTGACGCCTTGGCCAGAGGAGAGATCTCCTTTGGCGGGTCGATGATGAAGGTCGGCTGGACGATTTTAGGCTTGACCAATTTATCGAAGATGGCATCCAGCGCCTTCCCGTAGGAAAGAGGCTGATTCTCAGCGGCCAGGGTGGCAGCGAAGGCGATCACTTCGCTGCGGCTGTCGAACCGGGCAGGCGCCAGCCCGCTGTGGCTTAAGAGCCCGTCCTTGTATTTCAGCCGAGCAAACGGCCTCTTGAAAGAAATGACCTCGTCCCCATAGGGGAATTCCTCCTTGCCGAAAAGGGTCAAGCAGAGGGAATGGAGCAGCTCCTCGGTCAGCTCCATCATGTCATGGTAATCGCTGTAGGCTTCGTAGAATTCGAGCATGGTGAATTCCGGGTTGTGTTCGGAGGAGATGCCTTCGTTTCGAAAGTTGCGGTTGATCTCGTAGACCTTCTCCATCCCCCCGACCACAAGACGTTTCAGATAGAGCTCGGGAGCGATGCGCAGATAAAGGTCGATCCCCAGGGCGTTGTGAAACGTCTTGAACGGTCTGGCCAGGGCGCCGCCCGGGATCGGTTGCATCATCGGCGTTTCGACCTCTACGTAGCCGCGGGCATCGAAGAAGCGGCGGATCTCGGCGATCATGAGGCTTCGTAACCGGAATACATCGCCCACGTCTGGATTCATGATCAGGTCGAGATAACGGCGGCGGTAGCGCAGTTCGACATCCTGGAGGCCATGCCACTTTTCAGGGAGAGGATGTTGACACTTGGCCAGAAAAGCATAGGCTTGAACCAGAACGGTCAGCTCTCCTGTCTTAGTCTTAAAGAGAGTCCCCCGGACATCGATGATGTCGCCTATATCCAGGAGCGAGAAGATCCGGTAGGCCTTCTCCCCGACTTGGTCTTCCCTCAGATAGATTTGGAGCTTGGCCCGGCTGTCCGATAGAGTGGCAAACGTCGCCCGGCCCATCTTGCGGATGGATAGGATCCGGCCGGGGACGACGACTTCGGCTTTCTTCTCCTCCAGCCCTTCCCGCGTTAGGGCGGCGAAATCCCGAACGATCGCGAAAACGGAGTGAGTCTGCTCGGCCCGGTAGGGAAAAAGATCGACTCCCGCCTCGGCCAACCTGGCAATCTTCTCTTCCCGGGAGATGTCCTGGTCAGTTTTTCTGGGGTCTTCGACTGGGCTTGGCTTTTCCTTCTCGTTTGTCTTGTCGGGCATTTCTCACCTCTCGCTCGGGCGCGGCTTTGGCTTGGATCTTCTTCCTCAGGGCATCCAGGATCCCGTTGACGAAGGTCGCGGCCTCCGGACCGCTGTATTTCTTGGCGATCTCGATGGCCTCGTTGATGACGATCGCCGGGGCGATGGGCTCGGCATGGAGGAGCTCAAAGGCGGCCAGACGCAGGATGTTCCGATCGACGATGGCCATGCGGGGGATGCGCCAGTGCTCGGAGATGGACTGGATGGCCGCATCGATTTCTTCCCGATGGGCCAGGATCCCCTCGACCAGCCAGCGGCTGTAGTCTTTGGTCTCGGCCGGCCCTTTCTTCTTTTTCCAGAAGGAATCGATGGCCCCGCCAGCGCCGGCGGCGTCGAATTCCAGCTGATAAAGAATCTGCAGGGCGCTTTCCCGGGCTTTCCGTCTCTGGCCCATGGAGCGCAGGTCCTCAGCCCAGCTTGGCGGTCTTGACCAAGTTCAGCATCTCGACGACGGAAAAGGCGGCATCCCAGCCCTTGTTCCCGGACTTCGTGCCGGCCCGTTCGATGCCCTGCTCGATGGTGTCGACAGTGAGGATGCCGAAGGCGCAGGGGATCCCTTCGTCCATAGTGATCTGGGCGATGCCCTTGGTCACTTCAGCGCTCAGAAAATCAAAATGGGGCGTGTCGCCTCTGATGAGAGCTCCGAGGCAGATGATGCCATCCACCTTTTTCGACCGAGCCAGCTTCTTGACCAGGAAGGGGACTTCGAACGATCCCGGAACCCTGTAGACGGAGATGTCCGTCTCCGCGGCACCCAGCCTGGTCAGGGCGTCCAGCGCCCCCTCGAGCAGCCGTTCGGAGATAAAATTGTTGAACCGGCTGACCACGATGCCGATCTTGAGTCCTTTGGCTTGAAGTTTACCCTCGTATGTCTCCATATGTCACCTCTTTTATCGGCCACAAAAGTTCGGCTTTCTTTTTTCCAAGAAGGCCTGCGCCCCCTCCCGGAAGTCCTCGGTCGCGCAGGTGCGGCCAAAAATCTGCGCTTCGAGCTCCAGGCCGTCATCCAGAGTCCTGTCCAGGCCGTGGTTGATCGCCTCGATGGAGTAAGCCAGGGCGAGAGGGGCGTTCTTGATGATCTCCTTAGCCATGGCCTCAGCGGCGGACAGGAGCTCCGCCGCCGGCACGACCCTGTTGACAAGCCCGACCTCTCCGGCTTCCCTGGCTTCGATGATCCGGCCGGAAAGGATCATCTCCATCGCCTTGCCCTTGCCGACCAGCCGGGCCAGCCGCTGGGTTCCGCCGTATCCGGGGATGATCCCCAGCTTGACCTCGGGCTGCCCCAGCTTGGCGTTCTCGGACGCCAGCCGGATGTGGCAAGCCAGGGCGATCTCGGTGCCGCCGCCAAGGGCATAACCGTTGACGGCTGCAATGACGGGCTTAGGGTAGTTCTCGATCGCCCGTGTCAAGGCCTGACCCTGGCGCGAAAAGTGACTGCCCAGCTCGGCGTCGAGGCGGACAAACTCGCTGATATCCGCGCCCGCCACAAAGGCCTTTTCTCCGGCCCCCGTGAGGATGACCGCCTTGACCTCGGTATCATGCTCGAAGTCTCGGAAGGCGGTCTTGAGCTCCTCGATGGTATCGATGTTCATGGCGTTGAGCTTGTCCGGACGGTTAATGGTGATCCAGCCGATTCCATCGCTCTTTTTTGTAAGCAGGTTCTTAAATGTCATAGCGTTCCCTCTCCGAGATTTTTTCCTATTCTAGCAGATCGGGGGTTTTTTTTCACCAGCTTTTTAATGGGCCAGGTTCGGTCGGCAGGGAACTTCTTGTCTCATGGCGGGTTTTATGATAAGAAGGAAAAACGCGCCTTGATTTATGTACCAAGGAGTCTGGACATGGAAAACAAGACGGTATTCGAAGAGCTTCCTCCCGAGAAACTGCACTGGAGGCTGGAGCCGGAAGCCATTCCCTTCATGACGACAGATGACTGCGATCCCTGCGCGGAAATCATCGGCCAGGAGCGCGCCCTCAAAGCTATCCAGACCGGTCTCGATATCAAGAGCCTCGGCTATAACATTTTTATCACCGGCATGGTCGGCACCGGCCGGACGACGACAATCAAGCAACTCCTGGAGAAGCTGGAAAAGGAAGAGAAGACGCCGGACGACATCCTCTACGTCAACAACTTCAAGAATCCCGATGAGCCGACCCTGATCATGCTGTCCAGCGGCCAGGGCCGCCTCTTCAAGGACGCCCTGGACAACCTCATCGAGATGCTCCGAGTCAACATCCCCGAGTTGCTCAAGAGCAAGTATTACACGGACAAGAGGGAGGGCATCATCGAGGCCCAGCAGGCCAAGCAGAAAGAGATTCTGCGGGGGTTCGAGGAAGAGGCCGCCCGGCAGGGGTTCTCTGTTATCCAAGTCCAGATGGGCCTGTTCGTCAAGCCGGACCTCGTCCCCGTCGTCGAAGACCGGCCAGTTTCCTTCCGCGAGCTCGAGCCGATGGTCAAGGAGAAGAAGTTGGCCCAAAAGGACCTGGACGGACTGAAGAAAAAATACGAGGAGCTGACGGCCAAGCTGGAGGGGATATTCGAGAAGCTGCGGGAGATCGATGAGGAGACCCGGACGCTCCTCAAGAGCTGGGACGCCGAGGCCATCACTCCTATCATCAAGGCCGGAGTCACCGGGATCCGGGAGAGGTTCTCCCAAAGCCCGATCGCCGACTACCTCACCCACATCGAAGAAAACCTGATCGGGAACATCGAACTCTTCAAGACCCAGAAAAAGGACGAAAGAGAGGACAAAAACAAGGAGCTCGGGGATGCCTTCCTGGAATACCGGGTGAACCTGCTGGTCGACAACTCCGAGGTCAAGGGCGCGCCGGTGGTCATGGAGACGAACCCCAGCTACATCAACCTGTTCGGGACGATTGAGTCCAGCGTCACCCGGCTCGGCGTCTGGCAGACCGATTTCACCAAGATCAAGCCGGGCTCGTTCCTAAAGGCCAACGGCGGCTACCTGGTCATCAACGCCCTGGACGCCCTGATCGAGCCGGGCGTTTGGGCCACCCTTAAAAGGACCCTTCGCCACGAGATCTTCGAGATCCAGAACTACCTCTCCCTCTACCTGATCTCCACGACCCGGCTCAAGCCTCAATCCATCAAGTGTAACGTCAAGGTGGTCATGATCGGGGACGCGTACGTCTATAACCTCCTCTACTTCCAGGATGAGGACTTCAAGAAAATCTTCAAGATCAAGGCCGAGTTCGACTTCGAGATGAATAAGGATGAGCGCACGATCCGCGACTACGCGCGCTTCATCAAGAAGATCTGCGACGAGGACGGTCTCTTGCCCATGGACAAGGGCGGGATAGCGGCCTTGATCGAATACGGGACCCGGATCGCCGGCCGGCAGAAAAAGGTATCCACCCGATTCCACGTCCTGGCCGATGTGATCCGCGAGTCCAGCTATTGGGCCAAAATAGACGGCAAAAAGGTTATCGGCCGGGAGAACGTGGAAAAGGCCGTCCTGGAGCGCTTTGAGCGGGTCAGCCTGCTCGAGGACAAGGTCCAGGAGATGATCGAGGAGGGCACAATCCTGATCGACACCGAGGGCCGGGAGGTCGGCCAGGTGAACGGGCTGTCGGTCTACGACATGGGGCAGTTTTCATTCGGCAAGCCGACCCGCATAACGGCCAAGACCGCGGTCGGCCGGGCCGGCGTCATCAACATCGAACGGGAAGCGGATATGAGCGGTCCTACTCACAACAAAGGCGTCCTTATACTCGGCGGCTACATGAGAGGTAAATATGCCCAAAGAAAGCCGTTTTCTCTCTCCGCCAGCATCGCCTTTGAGCAGTCCTATTCCGGTGTCGAAGGCGACAGCGCCTCCTCGACCGAAGTCTACGCTATCCTCTCGAGTCTTTCCCGGCTGCCCCTCCGCCAGGACATCGCCGTCACCGGGTCGATCAACCAGAAGGGGGAGATCCAGCCCATCGGCGGAGTTAATGAGAAGATCGAAGGCTTCTTCGATGTCTGCCGGGCCAAGGGCCTGACCGGAAACCAGGGCGTCGTCATCCCTTACCAGAATATTCAAAACCTGATGTTGCGCCAGGACGTGGTCCAGGCCGTGGCCGAGGGAAAATTCCACATCTATCCGATAAAGAGCATCGATGAGGGAATGAATATCCTGACCGGAATCGAGGCCGGCGCGGCCGGAGAGCAAGGCACGTTTGAAAAGGGCACGGTGAACTTCCTCGTCGACCAGGAGCTCGACCGGCTAGCCGCCTCCTGGAAGGATTTCGCCGGCCCAGCCGACAAAGAAACATAGTTCAGGCGAGATCGACCAGGACCTTGAGCCGGCGAACCTCCCGGGGCTCGAGGTGCCGCCATTGTCCGGGCTTCAGGTCCTCGAGGGCCAGCCCGGCGAACTCGACCCGCCTCAATTCCAGGACAGGATGGCCGACCGCCCGGCACATCTCCCGGACCTCCCTTTTTCGGCCTTCCTGGAGTTCGAGCCGCAGCCAGCTCGATTTCTGGCCGGGGGCGAGAAGCGTTGCCGTGGCCGGGGCTGTCTTCTCCCCCTCCAGATAGACGCCGCGCTCCAGGCGGCGGAGGGCATCTCTGTTCGGCTCCCCACGGACTTTGGCGAGATAGGCTTTCTTAACTCCGAAACGGGGATGGGAAAGGCGGTAGGCCAGCTCGCCGTCGTTGGTCAGGAGGAGCAGCCCCTCGCTCTCCAGGTCGAGCCTGCCGACCGGAAAAACCCGGCCGAGCGAGGCCGGGAGCAAGCTCCTGATGGTCGGACGCTGAAAAGGGTCCTTGAGGGTCACTAAATACCCGGCCGGCTTGTTGAGAAGGATATAGACGGGTTTGGGTTTGACCTGGATCTTGCGGCCGGCGACCCGGACGACGTCCTTCTCTTCGTCCACCTTGAGTCCGAGCTCGTCGACGACCCTGTTGTTGACCGAGATGCGGCCTTCCAGGATCCAGCGGTCGGCCTCGCGCCGCGAGGTTACCCCGGCCAGCGAGAGGAACTTATTGAGTCTGACCTTCAATTGCCGGGAAAATCAGAAGTGGATATTGAGGCCGAAATGGAGGTCCAGTCCGCCAAAATCCCACTTCAGGCTATCGATATCGACAGAAAAATCCGTATACCGGAGCTCGCCAAAGATCCCGACCTTGCCCAGGGTCAGCTCGGCGCCAGCGCCAACATTAAAGGCGCCGGCCGATTTCTTGCCGAGGCCTTTCAGGTCGACGGAATAGGTTCCGTAGCCCACTGTGACATAGGGGTAGACGATGGCCAGGGAGATTCCCAGTTTGCCGCTGACGCCGAGATAATAATAGTCCATCTCCTGCTCGACGTCCGCCGGGAGGGTTTCAGCAAGGAGCTTGTGGTCGGCACGATAAAACTGCCCTTCCACGGCCAAACCGAGGAACTTGATCCCGGCCTGAGCTCCGTAGAGAAAGGCTGAGTTTCTGTCGAACTTGAGCTCTCCCGCCTTCGCGTTTTGGTTGGAAAGGCCGCCCCGGACGCCCAGATAGAACTGCGCGTTGGCCGGGACAGAAGCGACGGCCACGAGAAAGACGCCGCAGATCGTCAAACGAACGAGGTCTTTTTTCATTCTATCCTCCTGTATCTCACCATTGATTTAGTCGAAAGAACGAGGCTTGGCCAGGACCTCGAGAACTCTTAGATCAAAAAAGGTCTGGGCATTGGCCGGCCGCAGAAGAAGTGCGGTATCGGCGCCGGAACCCGACCCGCCGATAGAGATGCAGGGCTCAAGGGTAGAGATGAAGCCGGCGTCGGCCGCCATGAGGCTGACCTCGATGGCCACCTTGGCCCCCTCGCCGAAGGTGCGGAGCGTGTAGGCGATGATCTCATCAAGCTCGTAAGTGCCGAGCTTCTTTCGAACGGCCCGGTTCACTCCTCCGAAGGCATGCTGGCAGGTGAGGACCTTCCCCCCGAGGGTTTCAATTTTCCGGCGGAGGGTCGGCTTGAGCTCCTGGAAATCAGGCTTCAGGAAACCCGTCGAATGGGTGACCACGACCAGGTTTCTCCCCGGGAAAAGCGATACCGCCAGGGCGCCGGTCTTACACGAGCTCGAAGCCACAACGATACTGTGAACGCCCAGATCTTCAGCCCGGGCTGCGGCGATCTCCAATGTCCGGCGCGTGTTCTGCGGCCCCGGCTTCTCGAAATAAAAGCAGGGGACGACCAGGTCTCCGCTGGGGGCTTTTTTCCCGGGCATTTCTTTTTCTCTTATCAAGGACGGCCCGTTCATTTTCACCTGTGCCTCCGTTTTTGTCAAGGTCCCCATGCCCTTCTTAGCCGGATGTCTTGAACTGCTCCTTCTCTCCCTCGTATAGTATAATAGATAAAGGCTAGAAACCCGATGGCGCGCGTCAACCTGGGTGAGTCGTTTTCCATGTCGATGGGATCCCTCTGGGCCAACAAGCTGCGAACCTTCCTGACCTTGCTGGGCATTATCATCGGGGTGCTGACCATCATCGCTGTCGTCTCGGTGATCCAGGGCCTCAACAAATACGTCTACACCAAGATGTCCTTTTACGGCGCCAATGATTTCTCGGTGACCAAATTTTCGCTACCCGGGATGTCGCTCAAGGATCTCAAGGAACAGATGAAACGGAAAGACCTCACCCTGAACGAGATGGAGCTCCTGCGCCGGGAATGCCGCAGCTGCGAACTCGTTGGGGCCAGCGCGGATGCAAGGCGGACGGTCAAGGCCGGAAGCCAATCTCTGAGGGATGTCGAGATCCGAGGTGTCACCTACGTCGACCACAACATCGGCTCGGTACTGGAACTCGAGGCCGGCCGCCATCTCCAGAAGGAGGACGAATCCCATTCCCGGCTGGTCTGCGTCGTCGGGTTCGATATAAAAGAGAAACTCTTCCCTTACACCGACCCGGTGGGCAAGTGGACTAAGATCGGCGCCGACAATTTCCTGGTCGTCGGCTTGGGCAAGAAAAAAGGGAAGCTCCTGGGGATGAGCCAGGATGACTACGTCCTCA
This sequence comes from Candidatus Aminicenantota bacterium, assembly GCA_017886205.1. Classification (GTDB taxonomy): domain Bacteria; phylum Acidobacteriota; class Aminicenantia; order Aminicenantales; family UBA8522; genus UBA8522. Next base: position 21,697 of record JAFNEO010000057.1, read on the forward strand.
TCCCGATCACGACCTTCGGGAAGATCTACGGCTCGCGCCAAAGCATCGATATCAACATCCATACGGCCTCCCAGGAGCAGATGAAGGAGGCTCAAGAAGAGGTCCGAACCCTCCTCCGGTCCGCCCGCCATCGCTCCTTCGATGACCAAGATGACTTTTCCTTCCGCACTTCGGAGTCCTTCATCCAGCTCTATAAAAGCATCACTTCGGGCATCTACTTCGCCATGATCGCCGTCTCTTCCATCGCCCTCCTGGTCGGCGGGATCGTGGTCATGAACATCATGCTCGTCTCGGTGTCCGAGAGGACCAAGGAAATCGGCATCCGCATGGCGGTGGGCGCGCGGCGGCAGGACATCCTATTCCAGTTCCTGATCGAGTCGGCGGTCCTCTCGGGAACGGGCGGGCTCATCGGCATCCTGCTCGGTCTTTCCCTGGCCAAGATCGTCTCGGCCGCCACTTCCCTGCCTTCGTCCGTCGACCCGGTATCCATCATTATGGCCATTGCCATGTCCACCTCCATCGGCCTCTTTTTTGGCATCTACCCCGCCAACAAGGCGGCCAAGCTGAATCCCGTCGATGCGCTGAGGTCGGAGCCATGAGAGCGGGCATCCTGGGAGATATCGTTCATATGGCAGTCGATTCCCTGAAAAGTCATAAGATGCGCTCTTTTCTGACGATCCTGGGGATCGTCATAGGCGTTATGACGGTGATCGCTATGGTCTCCATCATCCAGGGACTGAACCGGTCCGTCCTGCAGGAGCTCGAGTCGGTCGGTTCCGACCTTATAATCGTCTCCAAGTTCGAGCCGGGCAGCCAGTTTGAAAGAAAGTCAGAGGAAGATCGGCAGCGAAAAGACTTGACCTTCGATGATGCCCTGGCCCTCGAGCAGGAAAGCCCGCTGGTCAAAGCCGTCGCCGTCCAGCTCCTGGCCGATATTTTCCAGGGCATCCCCATCAAGCACCAGAACATCAAGAGCGAGGAATCCCTCATCCTGGGGATGAACGAGCAGTATCCTCAGGTCCTCTCGGTCTATCAGCCCCTCCTGGGCCGCTTCCTGAGTGAATCCGATGTCCGGCACAGCGCCAGGGTCTGTGTGCTGGGGGCCGATCTGGCCGAGATCCTTTTCCCCCACACCAATCCTTTAGGCAAGGAAATTCGCATCGGACCCGAATCATTCCAGGTCGTCGGCGTCCTCAAGAAGAGGGGGGCGATGTTCGGCCAGAGCCGGGATAATTTCGCGGGCATTCCCATCTCCACACTGATGAAATATTTCCCCTATATCCCGGAACAACTCCAGGTCATCGTCACGCCGAAGAAACATGACTCTATCCCAGAAACCATCGAGGACATTACCAACATTCTCCGTAAGAGGCACAAGGTCGGGTTCGGCAAGCCGAACGACTTCGCGGTCTTCACCCAGGACGCCATCGTCGGCCTGTACAATCAGATCACCGGCGCCGCCTACCTGGTGATGGTCGTCATCTCATCGATCGGGCTGCTCGTCGGCGGCATCGGCGTCATGAACATCATGCTCGTTTCGATCAAGGAGAGGACTCGGGAAATCGGGATCCGCAAGGCGCTCGGAGCGCGCTCGGGCGATATCCTCAAGCAGTTTCTGTTCGAAGCCGTCTTCCTGACCGGGACCGGGGGCGTCCTGGGGATCATCATCGGGTTCTTGATCGCCCTTCTGGTCAAGGCCGCAACGCCGCTGCCGGCTTCGGTTACTCTCTGGTCGGTGATCCTCGGGTTCGTGGTGTCCGTATCAGTGGGGCTTTTTTTCGGCATCTTTCCCGCCCGAAAGGCCGCCCGCCTCGACCCCATCATTTCTCTTCGGTATGAGTAGCGGAGGGTCCCCACTCGAAAAGGAGATTATTATTTTCCGTTCTGAGCGTGAAGCCTTGTTTTGAGGTGTTCCTCGGCTACGGTGAGGATGGCTTCTAGGTCCACGCCTTTTTCGACAACGATCTCCACCAAAGAGGAGCCGCCCCCTCCTTTACCTTTAGCCCGCTCCATCACCAATGGCCCCAGTTCGCGCATGTTCAGAGGCATCTTTTCGGAACAGGCGAAGATGAAGTGATCCATCTCCCCGCCCCGGACCGCAAACAGGACCGCCCGCTCGGCCAGGCGGATGATGTTGAGCGCCAGGAGCTTTGCTTCTTCGGCCGTCTTGTCAGTCCAGACCCTTTTGACCAGCCATCCGGCTCTCTTCTCAACCGCCTCTCTGGCCTCAAGCCCGGCCAGGGCCTCCTGGAGCTGTTTCAGTTTCTTCCGGGATTGTTTGGTTTCCTGGATCGTCTTTTCGACGGCTGCAGCGGCGTCTCTTTCGTGGACCGAGAATTTTTGGCTGATCTCTAAAACAGACCGGTTCTTGTCCCTGTAGTCCTGCCGGGCCCGCCGGCCGCAGAGGAACTCGAAACGCAGGTTGTTCCGAATCTTGTCCCAGCGGATGATCTTGATCAGGCCGATCTCCCCTGTCCTCCGGCAGTGCGTGCCGCCGCAGGCGGAGAAATCGAACCCGCTGACCTCGACCACCCGGATCGTCCCCTCTTTCTTGGGGGGCCGCCGCAGCGGGACGGTCTCGACCTCATCCGCCTCTACGAAATAGGTCCTGATCTCCCGGTCTTCGAAGACGACTTCGTTGGCCCTGGACTCCACTTTTTCCAGGTCTGCGTCCGAGACCACCCTTATCCCGATCTCCAGCGTCGAAACCTGCTCTCCCAGATGAAAGGATTGGGTCTCCCCTTCCAGGACTTCGACGAAGCACTGGGAAAGGATGTGCTGGCCGGAGTGCTGCTGCATGTGGTCGAATCGGCCGACCCAATCCACGACTCCCCGGACATCTTCTGTCCCGCTCAACTCCCGGTCCAGAACATGGACGATCCTCTCCCCGTCCTCGAAGACACGGAGCACGTCGGCCCCGCCGAGCATCCCGCGGTCAGAGGGCTGGCCGCCGGACTCCGGATAGAAGCAGGTCCGGTCGAGGATCACGGCCGGCTTGCCCTCGTGAAAGAGCCGGTCCAGGACTCGGCCTTCGAACTCCCTCCGGTAAGCATCCTCGAAATAGAGCCGCTGCGTCATCATGCTCCCCCCTTACGAGACGAGTGCCAGAACCCGCTCGGTAATCTTGAAATGTGTCTTGGCCACCTTATCGAGGATCTGGGGACCATGGAGCTTGACCAGTTTCACTCCGGCCTCTTCGACGATGGTCGAAGCCCCCTTGGGCAATTCCAATCCGACATCCTGGGAAAGAAAGTATAGCCGCTTCAAGAATTCCGCCCGGGCGAGGAGCGAGGCGGCGGCCACGGCCATGTCCTCCTCCGCCTTGGGCTTCTGGATGAGCTCGATGCGTTTCCCCTTCTTCATCAAGGCGTTGAGGACAAAGGCTTTATCGCCAAACTGGTCGGTGATGGCCAGACGGCAGTTCACTTTTTCCAGGATGTTCTCGATCGCCCGGGAATGCCCCCAGGCCAGGATCCGGTTCAAGTTCCTGAGTTTTAGGTAGAGCTCATTATACCGCTCCGGGCCGATGCTGACGATGGAATGCAGGTAGCCCCGTTTGATGATCTCGGCCAACTCCCGGGCCCGGTTGTCGGAGGTCCTCTTGCTGTCTTTTACGCCGAACTCGGCGAGCACAGCCTCCTGCCCCTCCGGCACAAACACGCCCGCGATGACGATCGGGCCGAAGTAATCTCCCTTGCCCGATTCATCGGTGCCGATATGTCCTTTTTCCGGGGGAAAGAGCTCCGGCTGTTCCATTAGATGGGCCGGGATTCTACCTGATCAGGTTCCTGGCCTTGGCTTCCCGGACGAGGTCAGGCCGGAATTTGGGATGGGCGATGTTGATCAGCGCCTTGGTCCGCTCCTGGAGGTTTTTTCCCCAGAGATAGGCGATTCCGTATTCGGTCACGACATGGCGCACGTCGCCTCGCGTCGTTACGACGCCGGCGCCCTTTTTGAGGAAGGGGACGATCCGGGTCATCTCACCATCTTTGGCCGTCGAAGGAAGGGCAATGATCGGTTTCCCACCCTTGGAGTGGGCGGCGCCGCGAATGAAATCGACCTGGCCGCCGAACCCGCTATAGATGAATGTCCCGATGGAGTCCGAGCAGACCTGCCCGGTGATATCCACCTCGATGGCCGAGTTGATGGCGATCATGTTGTCGTTGCGGGCGACATTGAAGGGATGATTGACGTAGTCGGTGGGATGGGCCTCGATGACAGGATTGTTATCGATGAACTCGTAGAGTCGGTCGCTGCCGAGGGCAAAGGTGATCACGACCTTGTCAGGATGGAAGGTCTTCTTTGACCCGGTGATGATCCCGCTTTCGATCGCCTCCATGACGCCGTCCGAGACCATCTCGGTGTGGATGCCCAGGTCGCGCCGGCCCGACAGCGCCGCCAATACGGCATCCGGGATCCCGCCGATCCCGAGCTGCAGGGTCGCCCCATCCTCGATCAGGTCGGCGATGTATTTTCCAATCATCCGCTCGACATCGCTGAACGGACTCTTCTCGAGTTGAGGGAGCGACTCGGAGACCTCGACGAGCTTATGGAAGCGAGACACGTGGATGAAAGAATCGCCCAGGACGCGGGGCATGCGGTCGTTGACTTGGGCGATCACGACCTTGGCCGTCTCAGCCGCCGCCTTGGAGGCCAGAACCTCAACTCCCAAGCTCATGAACCCGTGCTCATCGGGAGGCGAAACGTGGAGCACGGCCACGTCCAAGGGCATCTGGCCGGAGTAGAACAGTAAGGGGATCTGATGAAGAAAAATGGGCACATAATCGGCTCGTCCATCGTTGATGGCCTTGCGGTCGGCCGGGCCGACGAACAGGGAATTGTGCCGGAAGTGCCCTTCCATTTCCGGTTTGGAAAGGGGATCATCGCCCATGAGAAGGACATGGACGAGTTCCACGTCCTTGAGCGCGTCCTTTTGAGACGCCAGCGCCTTCATCAGGACATAGGGAGTGGCGGCGTTTCCGCTGATGTATACACGGTCCCCGCTCTTGACGACCGAAACAGCCTCTTCCGGGCTCACCAGTTTCTTTTTGTAATCATCGACCCAACTCATATGAATCCTCCGTTCAATCCAAAGCCAAAGTGACTTACCTCTGGCCGTTTTTCAGGTATCGATCCATTTCGGCAGCAGCCAGCCGGCCGTCTCCCATTGCCAGGATGACCGTGGCCCCGCCCCGGACGATATCCCCTCCGGCGAAGACGCCGGGAATCCCCGTGGCCATCGTCTTCCAGTCCACCTCCAGGTTCCCCCACTTCCCGACTCGGAGCTCCGGCGTCGTCTGGGCCATCAGGGGGTTGGGGCTCTGGCCGATGGCCACGACGACCAGGTCCACTTCGGTGATGAACTCGGAACCCGGGATGGGGACCGGCTTGCGCCGTCCCGAAGAATCCGGCTCGCCGAGCTCCATCCTCAAACACTCCATAGCCTTAACCCGTCCCTTATCGTCGCCGAAATAGCGGAGCGGAGTGGTCAGAAGGTGAAACTCGATGCCCTCTTCCTCGGCGTGTTTGACCTCTTCTTCACGGGCGGGCATCTCCTGACGGGACCGTCGGTAAATAATCGCCGCCAACTCCGCCCCCAGCCTCTTGGCGGTCCGGACGGAGTCCATGGCCACGTTGCCGCCGCCGATGACGGCCGCACGCTTCCCCCGGACAACCGGGGTGTCATAAAAGGGAAACTCGTAGGCACGCATCAAGTTCACCCGGGTCAGGTATTCATTGGCCGAGTAGACCCCGACCAGGTTTTCGCCCGGAATGCGCATGAAGTTGGGCAGCCCGGCCCCGGTGCCGATAAAAAAGGCGTCATAGCCGTCCTTCTTCAGGTCTTCGAGCGTAGCTGTTTTCCCTACGACGAAGCTCATCCTCAGCTCGACACCGAGTTTCTGGAGGTAATCGACCTCCGCTTTGAGGATGGCCTTGGGGAGCCGGAACTCGGGAATGCCGTAGACGAGCACCCCGCCGGCGATGTGCAGGGCCTCGAAGATGGTCACCCGGTGGCCTTTCTTGGCCAGCTCACCGGCCACGGTCAGCCCGGCCGGGCCGGCGCCGATAACGGCCACCCTCGAGCCCGTCGAAGGGGGAATCTCAGGGAGAAACACCTGGCCTTCCCAGCGCTCGAAATCCGAGATGAACCGCTCCAGATTGCCGATGGCCACGGGAACGCCGGTCGCCTTCCTCAGGTTACAGACGATCTCGCACTGCGTCTCCTGGGGGCAGACCCGGCCGCAGATGGCCGGCAGGCTGTTCGTCTCCTTGATCTTGCGGATGCTGGCCACAAGGTCACGCTTCTCGATGAGCTTGATAAAGCTCGGGATATCGATGGACACAGGGCAGCCGGACACGCACCCGGGGTTGGCGCAATCCCAGCACCGCCGGGCCTCGAGGACGGCCGCCTCAACGTCCAGGCCCTTGTTGACCTCCCCGAAGTCGCGGTTTCTCTTCTCGGGTTCGCGCTCGGGCATCTTCTGACGGGGGATCTTCATCCTCTCCTTGACCGGGAGAGACTTCCGCAGCTCTTTCCGCCATTCCTTGTCGTACCCGGCTTTGAGCCTTTCCTTGAGCTCGGCCGAGATTTCCAGTTTTTCCGTCATCTCCGGCTCTCGTCGCACCCTGTCTCTATCAAGAGAATCGCTCCCTCTCGAAGGCGCACAGCGATTTCACTTCATCATCAAAATAGGACTTGCGGCGGGCGAAAAGCTCCGGCCAGTCGATGGTGTGGCCGTCGAAATCGGGTCCGTCCACACAAGCGAACTTGGTCTTCCCGTCCGCGCTTACCCGGCAGGCCCCGCACATGCCCGTCCCATCGACCATGATCGGGTTGAGGCTGACCATGGTCTTCACTCCGGCCGGCCGGGTGGCCTCGGCGCAGCGGTACATCAGATAGGTGCAGCCGATGGCCACGACCCGGTCGACCTTCTTCTCTTCCTTGAGCAGAGAGTCGAGCTTGTAGGGGATGTATTCCTTGGAATCGTACCGACTGTCCCGCGCCGAGACAAAGAGCCGGTCACTGACCTTCTTCAGCTTGTCCTCCCAGTAGAAAAGGTAACTGGCCTTGACGTCGATGAGCGTCAGCACGCGGTTTCCGGCCTTCTTGAGGGCCCGGGCGATGGGATAGATGGCCGCTATCCCGAAACACCCGCCGGCGCAGACCACCGTCCCGAAATTCTGGATATCCGAAGGCCGGCCGAGCGGGCCGACATAGACGGGCAGGTCATCGCCCGCCTTGAGCAGGGAGAGTTTCTGGGTGCTGGTGCCGACCAGCATAAAGATCGAAGTCACCGACCCTCGCTTGGCATCCCAATCGGCGATGGTCAGAGGGATCCTCTCCCCCCGTTCATCGGACATCACAATAACAAACTGGCCGGGACGACACTTGCGGGCCACCTCGGGCGCATGGACCTCGAGTAGATGGATGTTGGGCACCAGTCGCTCCCGGCGCAGGACCTTGGCCATTATGATTCTCTCTCTATCCTTCCTGTTTTCGGCCGCGATGTTTTGGTTTTCTCCCTCAGCCTTCTGAGACCCTTGACCTCTTCGCAGAGGTTCAGACCGCGGTAGTAATCGGGAATGTCCACCCAACCCTCAGAGGCAGGAGAGTCCGAACCGATCCCCCCCGTCCCGCCGGAAGAAGCGAGCGGGATAAGTTGGGAGACGGCTTTCCTGCCCTCCAGCACAAACGACGGCCGGCCTTTCTTGAGATGATGAGACGAGGTCTCGTGAAGCGAGGGCAGCATCTTGCTCATCTCCTCGGCGATCTCGGCCGCGCTCTGGTAGACAAAATCCTTGCTCCCCATCTTCTCGGCGAGCCGGCAAAAAATCCACCAATCCGGTCTGGACTCACCCAGGGGTTCGATCAGTCTCTTGTATTTCTGGATTCGTCCTTCGACATTGACGAAGGTCCCTTCTGCCTCCGCCCAGGTCGCGGCGGGAAGGACGACATCGGCCAGCCTGTTGTTCGCACCCTGATAGCAGTCCTGGACGATCAGAAAGTCAGGGCGGCTTTCGCCCAGCGGGGGAAACCTCCCGGCCAGGTAGAGAGACTGAATCCGGCCTTTCTCGACCTCCTGGACAACTTGGTCAAGGGACAAACCGTTCGCCGCGCCGGACGGCCAGAGCTCGACAAGCCCCCTCTCGTTATTCTCAAGGGCCAGCGGAATGACCCTGGCTCCGACCAGCTGGGCAAGGTTCCAGAGCATCCAGCTAGGCCCGGCGGCGTCCGCCCGGCCGACGAATCCGGGACCGCAGAGGAAGACACCGGGCCGGGCCTCGTCGAGAAGACAGGCTGCAGCTTGGACTTCCTCCGCCGTGAGACCGGCCGAGGAGATGGCTCCTGACGATCTCGCCTGCTCCAGCGAGGCCTTCAGCTCTTCGTATCCGGGGATGGAGGTCCACTGGTCTTTCGGCCGGTGCTCGAGGAGCCAGCGGCTGAGATAGCCGAGGACCGCCGGCTCACTTCCGGGTTTTGTCCTCAGGGAAAACGTCGCCCAGCGGTCGAGAGATGACTCGCCCGGATTCCAGACAATGAGCTTGGCCCCCATCTGGACCGCCTTGAGGACGTTGACCCAGAGTATGGGGTGGGAAAGGGCGATATCAGTTCCCACCGCCAGAATGACCCCGGCCGCAGAGAGAGAAGCGAGCTCGAAATTGAGCTGGGGTGAAAACCCCTGTTCCTGGAGCACAGTCCGATAGGCCGAGGGCGCAGAAGGACTCGGAGAATCAAGCACCGGTTCGGCATTCAGGACGCTCCGGGCGAACTTCCGGGCGACGTACTGGTCCTCCAAACAGAGTTGAGAAGAGACCACAAAAGCAGGGCCGCGCTCCGGCTTCGCCGTCAACCTTTGAGCGACCAGGTCCAAAGCCTCGTCCCAGCTCACCTCCGCGAGCTCGCCGTGCCGGCGCAACATCGGCCGAAGGGCCCGCCTCGGAGTGTGGACGACATCCCTGAGCACGAACCGGCCCTTGACACAGGCCTGTCCATTGTTGACCGTGTCCCCATCTTTGGGAAAGGAACTGATCACCCGGCCTTTTCGCAGGCCGACCTCGAGGGTGCAGCCGACGCTGCAGAGAGGACAAATCGTGCGGCGCGTCTCGTCGGGAAGACCCTCGCCCTTCAGAGCGCGTTCGGTGAGCGAGCCGGTCGGGCAGACATCGACACAAGCCCCGCAGAATTGACAGCCGGAGTCGAGAAGCGGCCGGTCCAGGGCCGTTCCGATGACCGCCTGGGGACCCCTGAAAACGACGGTAACAGCTGACGCTCCCCGCACCTCCGCGCACACTCGGACACAGCGCGCACAGAGAATGCACAGGTTGTAGTTCCGGTCAAAGAAGGGATCTTCCCGGCGGACCTCGAAATTGCGGTAGGAGGCCGGGAACCGGACCCTCTCGACCTTGAGCTCCTCAACGACCTCCTGGAGCCGGCACTGGCCGTTTTCAGGGCAGAGCACGCAGCCCGTTACCTCGCCCACTTTGCGGATGGTGGACTTGTATTCCTCGCAGCTCTTCTTTTCGGTGCAAATGAGACAGGCATGCGGATGTTCCGAGAGGATGAGCTCCAGCGTCAGCCGCCGGAGTTCCCGGAGCTGGGGCGTTTCGGTCGTAATCTCCAGGTTCTCCTCGACGGCGGTGCAGCAGGCCGGGACATACCCCCTCCTGCCCTTGATTTCGACGAGGCAGAGCCGGCATCCGCCGTAGGAAGTCAGTCCGTTGGCCGCACACAGGTTGGGGATACTGATCCCGTGGGATTGAGCCGCTTCGAGCACGGTGGTGCCGGTTTCAGTGACGATCTCCCGGCCATTTATCTTCAATTTAATCATGTTGGCGTTTCTTTGTCTTCCGTCCGGTCGGAGGGGCTTTTGGGCTGGGCAGAGAGACGAGCTCCTTGCAGACCCCGGCGGGGCACTTTCTTTGCTTGATGTGCTCGACGTACTCCTGCCGGAAATGGCGGAGTGTGGAAAGCACGGGGTTGGGGGCCGACTGTCCCAGCCCGCAGAGCGAGGCCACCCTAATAGAATCACCCAGTTCCTCAAGCCGAGCCAGATCCTCCTCTTTTCCTTCTCCCCGGGTGATCCGGACCAGAATATCGTGCATCTGTCGTGTCCCGACTCGGCAGGGGACACACTTCCCGCAGGATTCCTCTTGGGTAAAGTGCATGTAGTGGCGGGCCAGGTCCACCATGCAGGTCGTTTCGTCCATGACGATCATCCCGCCCGAGCCCATCGTCGAGCCGGCCTGGACGAGGTTGTCGTAGTCGATGGCCAGGTCCAGAAACTCGGCGGGCAGGAATCCTCCTGCCGGACCGCCGGTCTGGACGGCCTTAAACTGCTTTCCGTCCTTGATGCCGCCGCCGATATCATAGATGATCTCGCGGAGCTTAATCCCCATGGGGACCTCGACCTGGCCGCCGTGGCGGATTTTCCCGACAAGGGAAAAGATCTTCGTGCCCTTGCTCTTGGGGGTCCCGATCTGGCTGTACCACTCGGCGCCCCGCCTGATGATCAGGGGCACGTTGGCCCAGGTCTCGACGTTGTTGATGTTGGTCGGATAACCCCACAGACCGGACTGGGCCGGGAACGGAGGACGCTGCCGGGAGACGGCCCGCCGCCCCTCGATCGAGGCCATCAGTGAGGTCTCTTCGCCACAGACATAAGCACCCGCGCCCTCGACGATCTGGATATCGAAGTGGAACTCCGAACCAAGGATGGACTTCCCGAGCAGGCCGTGCTTCCGGGCCTGGTCCCGGGCGATGGTGACCTGCCGCACGGCCTGCGGAGCCTCCATCCGGACATAGATGTACGCTTCGGCCGTGCCGATGGCGTAGGCACCGATGATCATACCCTCGATGACGCTGTGGGGATTGGCCACCAAGATGCTGCGGTCCATGTAGGTCCCGGGATTCCCTTCATCGGCGTTGCAGATGATGTATCTCCGGTCGGCGACCTCATTGCGGCAGAACTGCCATTTCTTTCCCGTCGGGAAGCCGGCCCCTCCCCTTCCCCGCAGGCCGGCGGAGTCGATCTCACGGATCACCTCCTCGGCCGTCATGTCGAAAAGGACCTTGGCCAGGGCTTGGTATCCATCGGCCAGAATATAGTCCTCGATCCGGTCTGGATCGATGCGCAGGTTGTCCTCGGTGAGCAGCCGCGTCTGCTTCCGGTAAAAGGGGATCTCTTTCTGGAGCGCATACCGGCGGCCGGTCTTGGAGTCCGCATAAACCAGGGGCTCGACCACTTTATTTTTGAGGATGGTCTTCTCGATGATCGAGGGGATATCTTCCGGCTTCAGCCGGCCATAGTAGATCCCCTCGGGATAGATGACGATGTTGGGCTCCAGCTCACAAAACCCATGACAGCCCGTGACCTGCATCCCGACCGTATCCCGGAGGCCACGCCTGTCGAGCTCCCGGTCAAGGGCTTCGATGATGCCGAGGGAGCCGCTCGCCCGACCGCAAGTCCCGTTGGAAACGACCACGGTCTTTTTGGGAACGGACCGTTCCTCGAGGATCCGGGCTTTCCAGGCCGTCAACTGAGAAGGGTGGGTGAGCATTTTCACGGGGGCCTACTTCCGCTTCCTGTATTCCGCGATGATGGAGTGCACGTCTTCGACCGAAACTCGGGAATAATATGTGCCGTTGATGACAACTGTCGGCCCGATGGCGCAACAGCCTAGGCAATTGACCGTATCCAGCGTGAACATCCGGTCCGGTGTCGTCCCCCCCGGCTCGACTCCCAGCTCCTTTTTCATCTCGTCGAAGACCCCGGCGCCTCCGCGGACATGGCAGGAAGTGCCCTGACAGACAGTCACCAGGTGTTTGCCGCGGGGCTGCAGTCGAAAAGCTTTATAAAACGTCAGCACTCCGTACACTTCATTCTCGGTGGTGTTCAGATGCTCGGCGATGCGGCGGACGGCCTGGGCGGGGATGTAGCCGTACTCGGCCTGAACCTTGTGCAGGATTTGGGTCAGGTCCTTCTGCTCGCGGCCGAATCCCCGCAGAAGGTCATCCATCTCAACACCAGTCATTGATCCTTCAGGCCGAGAAAAGATCCCGGCAGTCCAAGCCGAAACGCTCGGCGATGTTTTTCTTGGTGAGATGGCCCCGTCCCATGTAGACTCCCCGGCTGAGAGCCTTATTTTCCTGGATGGCTTGATCGATGCCGAGCGTGCCGATGGCGTGCAGGTAATGGACGATCAGGTTGGAGAGGACCTTAGTCGAGGTCCGACTGACCGCCGCGGTGATGTTGGGAACGCAGTAGTGGATGACGCCTTCGTCGATATAGGTCGGATGCTCGAGTGTGGTCGGACGGCTGGCCTCGATGCAGCCGCCGTGATCGATGGCCAGGTCGATGATGACCGACCCTTTTTTCATGGCCTTGACCATCTCGCGGGTGATCATCACGGGGGCCCTCTCTCCGGGCCGGAGGACGGCGCCGATGAGGACGTCGGCCACCTTGGCCATCCGGGCCAGGTTGTACTTGCTCCCCATCAGGGTGACGGCGCGCCCGCCGGTCATCTCCTCGATCCTTCTCAACCTCTCCATGTTGTGGCCGACGACGATGGTGTGGGCACCGGCACCGAGCATCGCCCGGCAGGCGCTCCGGGACAGTACGCCGCTCCCGACGATCACGACCGTCGCCGGGGCAACGCTGACGACACCGCCCAGGATGGCCCCGCGGCCGCCTTGGTTGGTCTGGAGGTAGTGACCGGCGATGGCCAGGCACATCTGCCCGGCAACCTCGCTCAAGCTCTCGTAGAACGGCAGAACATCGTCGTCGTCCTGGATGATTTCGTAGCCGATCATGATGACATTTTTCTTGAGGAGCTCCTCGACGATCGCCTTCTTGGCGATAGCCAGATGATGAAAACCGAGGAGGATCTGGTTCGCCTTGACCAGCCGGCATTCTTCCTGGTTGAGAGGAGAGATGTTCAGGACGATGTCGGACCGGCCGAAGACCTCCTCTTTGGTGAAAACGATGTGGGCTCCCTGCGCGATGAACTCCTCATTGGTATATCCGGCCTTCAGACCGGCCCCGGCTTGGACATAGACCTTATGCCCTTTCTCGACCAAGAAGGACACGCCGCTCGGGTTGAGACCGACCCGGTTCTCTATTTTTGCGCTCTCGTTGATGATTCCGATTTCCATCTATTCCTCCTTAAAAAAGACTTCCTATATTACCAAAACAAGAACCATTCAACAACTGAATCTCCCCCTCAATTCGGGAAGACGATGCGGCCGCCGACGATCGTCGTCTTGACTCGAGCCTCAACTATCTTTTCGGGGGAAACCTCAAAGATGTTCCGGTTAAGGACGACGAGGTCGGCCAGGAAGTCCTCCTTGATCAGGCCCTTGGACTTCTCGGCGAATTCGGCATAGGCGCCATTTGTCGTGTACGCCCGGAGCGCCTCTTCGAGCGAGATCTTCTGCTCCGGGTACCAGCCCTCAGGGTGCTTTCCGTCGGTCGTCCTCCGCGTTACGGCGGCGTAGATCCCGGCCAATGGGTCGAGCGGCGCCACCGTCCAATCGGACCCGGCGGCGAGCCTCACGCCGCTGTCGAGGAGGGAGCGGAAAGCATAGGTGGTCCGGCAGCGCGCCGGTCCGATCTTCCGCTCGGCCCAGCGGCCGTCGTCGATGGCGTGGTACGGCTGGACCGAGGCGATGATGCCCAGCCTCGCCATCCGCTCCATGTCCCCCGGCCGCAGGTGCTGGGCGTGCTCGATTCGCCAGCGCCGGTCTCTCGGCCCGTTCTGAGCGATCACTTTTTCGAAGATATCGAGGAGGACCGCGTTGGCCCTATCTCCGATCGCATGGACGGCCACCTGCAAGCCCGCCGCGTCAGCAGCCCGGATTCGCTGCTCCATGACGCCCTCGGGAATCATGTCGGGGTGGAAGAGCCCCGACACTTGCGGATCATCGGCATACGGCTCGAAGAAAAGGGCTGTCGAGGAGCCCAGCGAGCCGTCGACGAACCCCTTAAGACCGCCGATCTTGATAAATTCGTTCCCGAATGGCGTCTTCAGCGAGAGGCGCGAGAAAGCGTCCACTTCGACGATCGGGACGTAGAGGAAGATCCGGCAGGTTAGCTTTCCCGAGTCGAGCAGCTCCCGGTAGACAGCGAGGTTTCCGGTGCCGTAGGCCATATCGTGAGTCGAGGTGACCCCGTTCTCTGCGGCGAGGCGAAGGGCCGCCCCGGCCGCCTTCAGCCTGATCCCGAACGTCGGTTCGGGGATATGCCTGGTTACCAACTCCATAGCCGCGTCCTTGAGGATCCCGGTGGGTTCTCCTGTCCGGGGGTCTTTGAGGATCTCTCCCCCAGCAGGGGAAGAGGTTCCGGCGGTGACGCCGGCCAACTTCAAGGCCAAAGAATTAGCCAGGACCATATGTCCGTCATGGCGGTTCACGCACACGGGATTTTCAGGGGTAACCGCATCAATCCACTCCCGGTGGGGAAGCTCGGGCGGGTCGAACTGCTGGTGGTCCCAATCGCCGTTGAGGATCCATTCGCCTTTGGCCAGCTCTGCAGCCTTGTCCTGGATCCGGGCCACGAAATCGTCTCGACTCCTGGCCTCCCGCAGCCGAATGCTGAGGAGCGCAAAGCCGCCGTCCAGGAAATGGGTGTGGCTGTCGATGAAGCCCGGGACGACGAGGGCCCCTCCGAGGTCGATGACCCGGCTGTCTCGACCGACCAGCCGGCGGATATCTTTCGAGGTGCCGACCGCGACGATCCTTCCGCCCCGGACGGCCACGGCCTCGGCCCAGGGCCGACCGCTGTCCCCCGTCCAGACCGAGCCACCGAGGAGGGCCAGGTCAGCCATGGCTCGCACCCTGGCACAGGCCGGCAGGAGAGCAGTCCCCGCCAGAAAAACCAAGAGAATCCAGGTTCTTTTTTTCATCGCCTTCACCCGCCTTATTCGGAAATGGAGTCAGGGCGTATCTCATGTTCATAACGAGATCCGCTGGAGATCCCGCGGGACGATCAGCCGACCCTTGAAGTGGCGCCGGATCTCGGCTCGAACTTCGGTGGGAACAGCCCAGACATCGGCCAGGAAATGACAGGGAATCAGGCATTTGACGCCGGCGTCCTGGCTCCATCGCCCGAGATCGAGCGAAGAAGTGTGGATGCCGCAAAGCCTCGGATATTTCTTGAAATAGCGGGACGGAGCGCTGGCCTCATGGACAAGGTAGTCGATCGCTCGGGCGTCTTTGAAGAGAGGCCTGTGGACCGGAGTGTCTCCCGAAAAAACGATTTCCTTTCTCTCCTCGTTCAAATAAAGATGGTAGGCCAAAGACGAGGAGTGGTGGGGAACCCGAAAACCGCGGAGAGACAAGGCGTCGTCGAGCCGCAAGATTTGTCCAGACCGGAGAGCCTGAAAGCGAACCCGTGTCCTGACGTTTTTTTCCCGCAGCCCGAAAAGGTCCAGGAGGCGGCGGGCGAAGCCGACCGTCTCCTCGGAACCCAGGAGCCCGATCTCACCATCATCGAGGATCAGGCTATGGACGAAAGACGGCAGGCCATAGATATGGTCCGGATGGACATGGGTGAGAATGATGGTCGAGACTTTGCGGGGGTCGAAATCGAGCCTCCTGATTTTGGCCACGACGCTCCCGGGGCAGTCGATGAGGATGAGCTTAGCGCCCGCTCGAAGCAGGACAGAGGTATTGTCCCTCTGCGGCGTGGCTACCCAGCCGCCTGTACCTAAAAAATAAATTTCGGCCATGTCCCTCAGCGAAGAGCCATATTTAAACCAAGTCGATCCCTAAAATCAAATCTGATCCGAGTTATCGTTGCTACTATCATCTTTGAATCTAATCTTTTTTTGCCAAGGCGAAGGATTCAGGTGAGGAACCCGACCCGAAACGCCCCCAAGAATCGATTCTTTATATATTAATCCCCCTTATCCCCCTTGACCAATCAAGGGGGACCTAGAATAGGTCGGCGTTTCGGGAAAAGGTCGGAGCGGGCATGGCCTATTTATTATTTGTTGGAGAACGAGGGGGAGTCCCTGGCGAAAGCCCTCCGCAGCGAAGCGGGCATGGTTCCTCTCGGCGTGCCGAGAGGAGAGCGGAGCGAGGACAGGGAGCGAATTTTTCACGCTGGGAAAAATTCGAGTCTTTCGCAGGGACTCTCCCGAGTTCTCCCGAGCCTCTTTGTTGACAGCCGGGCGGAGTTCAGCTAAAAGGAAGGGTGCCGTTCGACGGATGAAGCCCTGAGGAGGACGCATGATCAACGCCACGCAGATCCGCAGAGGGATGCTCATCATCCAGGAAGGCCAGCTCTTCCGCGTGCTCGAGGCCATCCATGTCACCCCGGGGCGATGGAAGGCCATGATGCAGACGAAGCTCCGCAACATCAAGGACGGAAGCCTGCTCAACTACCGGTTTCGTTCCGAAGACCGGGTCGAGCAAGCCTTTCTCGAAGAAGTGAAAATGGAATTTTTATACAAGGCCGGAGAGGACGCCGTCTTCATGAACCTCGAGAACTACGAGCAGATCCGTCTTTCTCCCGAGATCATCGGTGACGGCGGCAATTATCTCGTTCCCAACATCGTCTTCATCATCGAACTCTATGAAGGCCGGCCGGTCGCCGTCCGGCCTCCTCTAACCGTCGAGCTGAAGGTTATCAAGACTGAGCCGTTCATGAAGGGAGCGACCCAGTCGGCCAGCAGCAAGCCGGCCACACTGGAGACAGGGCTGATCGGCACCGTCCCGCAGTTCATCAACGAGGGAGATGTCGTCCGCATCGACACTCGGGACGACAAGTATGTCGAACGGGCCAAGACCGGCTGACGATCAGAACGTCTGTCTGTAGACGCCGATGTTATGGTGCCTGTCGGTCACCCGCACGGTGACCAAGTACTCGGCGTTTGACGGCAACGGCACCCGGAACTTAAAACTCTCGACACGGGAATCGCAGACGCCGTCGGCCGGAAAGATCACCCGCCACTCCCCCGGCCGGATGAGATACTCGACCCCCTGGATGGCGGAGAAGGAATCCTCTACTTGAAAGGCAACCTCGAGGGAGTTCCGATCCCGAGCTGCGGTGAAGCTTTTGACGACCGGCAGGGAATTATCGATGACCAGAGGGGAGCTCGTTTTTTCCGACCTGAGCTCTGAGCCCGGAGGGTTGGAGTCCAGGTCGCTGGCCCCGAGCTTGATAAAATAGACTCCGTCGGGATAGGAAAGCGTATCGAACACAAAGAGGGAATCCCTCCAGCCGTCCTTGACTGCGCGCCAGGTGTTCTCTCCATCTTTCCTGATCGATATAGTGTAGAGAAGCCGGTCATCGTTCTCGTCGGTCGCCTCCCAGGTCACGGTTTGAAAACCTTGGCGCTCAACCTTCTTGGCCATGTGCAGGGAACGGTCTTCCCTCTGGCTCTGTCCCCGGCCCGCCGGCGACTCTTCCGCTCCCCAGACGACCTCCTCCTGGTCGGGAGGCTTGAGGTAGACCTCGTTGGGGGCGAGCAGGTCCAGCTTCTGGATGAGAGGAGCGATGTTCGCTTGAAGGTAGAAGAGGGCCACCCGCTGCAGCCAGGGAGAGACGTTGCCGGACTGAGTCCTGAATAGGACCTTGAGCTGGAGATAGCGGGCCTTCGGACTCAGGATCTGCTCGTCTCTCTTCTGGATGGGAGGAGACCAATCGCTCCACATGCTGTTCGGCTCGAAGGAATTCCCGCTCCTCGTCTGGATCTGGATAGTTGCTCCCGCCGGCAACTGGCCGTCGAACTCCATCCGGCCCCAGGAGGATATGGTCCGGGCGTTCAGCACGTCGCTGATGTACTCGCCGCTCGACCTCTGCTCGGAGGAAAAAACCGTCAGCCGAGAGGGATTATCGGCCAGGACATAGATCTTCGTGTCGGCGGGCTCGAGCGCATACACCTGCTCCGAGCTGCCTTGGATGAGCAGCGAGACCTTCTCATCGCTGTCGATGGTGTAGATACGGCCTTTGTTTCCCGTCCCAAAGAGGAGCCTCTTCTCCCCTTCTTTCCAGAGCAGCGAGTAGATGAGTTCGTCCTCGGACTCCCACAGCTTCTTGGCGATGCCATCGGGCCGGACCCGGATGAGCGCGCCCGGTTCTTTTCCGGAGGAAAGCAAAGCCGTGGGCATCGGCGCGCCGGAGGGGGCCGAAGCGCTCGCCGTGACGGTGACGTCCGTGGAGATGCGGACGGGCGGTTCGGCGGCCTCTTCCTTCTTGGTCCGTGACGGCGTCCCGCCGCAGGCGGCGTAGATGTTGCCGTCCGCGTCCAGGGCCAGGCTCTTGATCTCTTCGAAGGAGGATTCGAACAGGACCGTGGTCCGGCCCTCGGCATTGAGCCGGTAGACGACACCGACGCCGCCGCTCCCGGCGAGAAAATCCCCACCGCCGGACTTCTGCAGACAGAGGATGTGATTCTCTTCGGCCTTGAGCACCCGCTGGCCCTCCCCCTGAAGGTTAATCTTGTAGATGCCCCCCGCCTCTCCGACCGCAACCATCAAGAATCCGTCGTCGGAGAAGGCCAGGTCCCAGATGTATTTCTCTTCCGGGTTGAAGAAAGACTCTCCCTGGTCTTTCCCGCTGATCTTGTAGACCTTACCGTTCGGCGACGTCCCGGCGAACAGTACGCCCTTGGCGTCCATGGCCAGGCAGGTGATGTCCATCTCCTGAACCTGGTAATAAAGCTCGGCCTTGCCGTCCTTGCCGATCCGGTAGATCTTCCCCCCATGTCCCGTGCCGAGATAGCCGATCCCGTCCTTTCCGAGGAGAAAAGAGAGATAAAAGTCCTCGGCCGGCCCTTCCAGCTTATCTTCTTTCGGAGCGAGGGACAGGACGCCCTCGAAGGACACGGAGATGCCGTCCAGCTTGCCCTTGAGGAAATCGTCCTTGGTCCGGAGTTCCCATTTGCGGGGGACTACGGCCTCGAGCGAAGAAACTAATCCGACTATTCCTATAATAAAGATAGCCTTCCGGATTCTGTTCATTCTCATGCCGAATCTCCTATTTCTTGATCTTGACCGGAATCGAGACCATCCCCCGAAAAACATAAGGGATGGGGAGCTGGTATTCCCCCAGGGTGGACCGAGTCAGTTCGGTGGGTCCCGAGGCCGCGGCCCGCGGAGAAGCGAATAGGGATTTCATCGAGGGCGGCAGGTTCGGCATCTCCTCACCTTTGAGAAAAAGCCCCGGCTTGGAGGCCATCATCTTAAAGTAGATGCGGTTATTTTTGCGCAGGCTGTTGAGGATACGAATCAATTGCCCCAGGCTGCGCGGGACGAAATCCTGACTCCGGTACTGGAGAGCCTCGACCTGATGGATGGAAGCGGCATCGGCGATGATCAGCTGGAACTCGGATCCGGCCGGAAGCGGAGGTGCTTCGATGACAACCTCCTCCTCGAAGCTCTGGCCGCCGAAGGCACGGCAGTAGATCTTCACCTGGATCCGCTCGCCGGACGAAACTTCGTACTTGTCCAGCCAGACCCTTTCCAGGGAGGAGAACCTCGCTTCTTCCATGGCGCGGATGTTCAGGTTGATGCGGTGAATGCCGACGGCCTGGAACTCGTTGTTAGTCAGGAAATAGACCACCGCCGTCAGCAGGCCGCTGAGGTTAGTCTTGGCCGCATCCAGGTTACCCGAGAAGAGGTCCTCGAGATGGACGCCGGCCCCGTTGTCCAGATAGACGTCGCCGTCGAGCGCATAGGAGAGATCGCCGATGGACCGTTCTTCGCTCGAGAGAACGGAAGCGACCGTCATATTCACGAGCAATGGGGTCAGGATCTTGTCGTTAGTCAGTTCGAGCTTGAATTCCTTACTCCGTCCGCCGGCTTCGCTGAGGCGGATCTCCAGCGGGACGGGCTGAGGCATCCTGCCCAGCTCGCCCAGCAAACCGGCCGTCCGATCCTGCAAGAAACGTCCCAGCCGCATTCCCGCAGTGGCCAGCTTGAACGAGTTCTCGAGGCTCGGGACAATGACCACGACATTGGCCGCGGCCATGGTGTAGTCTACCTTTCCCAGGTTATAGAGGGAATGCCCGAAGGCCAGGACCCGCTCCCCATCGACATAGGTCACGGTGCCCACCGCGGCCGAGCGGAGGTCTCCGCCGACCAGCTCGACGGCGACGGGGTCCCCTTCTCGCAGGGTCATCCCAGCCGCGGGCGCAACGGCTACGGACTGCCCCGGGGTGCCTGAGTCCATCGGGTTGAGTCCCCAGCGGGCGAAGAGAGGCCGGGCTTCCTCAACGACCGCCCGAGAGAACCCGCCGAAGACAAGGGGGACACCGATCGGGGCCAGCGTCTGCCCCCGGGAGAACACGGCCGGCCGGGTCGCAACCAGGTCTTTGACCACGGCTATAAGGTCAGCCAGCGAAAGGCTGGTCTGGAGCGGGAGCGAAGGGACGGCGGAAGGCTTGGCTGGCCCGGGCGACTCGGCCACGGCCAGCATCTCACCGATCGGCGTGATCCCGGCGATCGGCTCCTTGGAAAAGGGAAAAGAATAGGCGATGGCGCCGATGAGTTTGCCGTCGATATAGACGGGACTTCCGCTCATCCCCTGGATGATGCCGGTGCTCTCGAGGCCCTTGCCGGAAAGCCTGGCCAGGATAATATTCCTCTTCGGCTGGTTGTTGGCGATAAGGCCCAGGATCTCGACGTCGAACTCCTCGATATCTCCGGCCAAGAAAACGGTCCGGCCCTTCCCTTTCATGCCCGGCTTCACCTGCTCCAAGGGCATGATGGGGGTGGACGCCTGAATCAGCCCAAGACACGTCCCCAATATGACGGCCAGCGCCGTGATGTGCTTAATGGTCCTTCTCCCTAGGAACGTCCATTCTCAGCTTCTCCTTGTCAGGACCGGCCGACGTTGACCATGAAGGGCAACTTTTATACAATCGGGCCGATGAAGGCTTTCCTCACCGGCGGAACCGGTTTCATCGGAACTCATCTGATCGATCTCCTGCTGGCCAGGGATGTGGAGGTCTATGTCCTTGTCCGGAACCCGGATAAAGAACCGGCCCTCCTGGAAAAGGAAGTCCGGGTGCTGAGGGGGGACCTTTTCTCTATCCCTGCCCTTCCGGCCGGCCTCGACATCGTGTTCCACCTCGCCGGCAAAACACGATCCCTGAATTCGGATGATTATTATACTGTAAACCAAGAAGGAACGGCAAGCCTCTTCCGCTCCCTGGGCCGACTCAAAGAGCGTCCCAAGGTTATTGTCCTCAGCAGCCAAGCCGCGGCCGGCCCGTCACTCGGAGGGCAACCGGTTAAAGAGAGCGACCCGCCTCGCCCGGTCACGCCCTACGGATGGAGCAAGCTTCGCGGCGAGCAGGAAGCCCTCAAGTTTAGGAACGAGTTCCCCATCGTCATCGCCAGGGCCTGCTCAGTCTTCGGACCCCAGGACCGGGACTTCCTCACCTATTTCAGGCTCGCGGCAAGGGGGATCGTCCTTACTCTAAAGACAAAAAAAGCCGCCAGCCTGATTTATATCAAGGACCTGGCCGAAGCGCTTTTCCTCTGCGCCCGAACAGGACTCCCGAGCGGAGAAATCTTCAACATCGCCGACTCTCGGATATACACCTTGGAAGAACTCGGGATGGCGGCGGCCGCTGCGCTGGGAAGAAAATGCCGGATAGTGAAGATCCCGAAGAGCCTGCTCTACCTCGTTTCGCTGCTCTTTGAGGCTGGCCATCATGTGACGAGGAACGCCGGGCTTTTCAACCGCGATAAGTATCGTGACCTGATGCAGCCCGGATGGCTGGTGGACGTCAGAAAGGCCGCCGAGTTGCTCTCCTTCCGCACCCGCTATCCCCTGGACCGGGCGGTAGAGGAGACGATATCCTGGTATCTCGCCGAGCGGAGGCTGTGAAGGGCCTCAGGGGCCCTTCCGGACGGCCCCGGGACGGGTGGAAAAGCTGACGAAAAACTTGGCCGTGTTCTTGACGCACCAGCCCTCTTCGCGAGACCGGGCGAAATATCTGACCCGTCCTTCCAGTATATGGCTCCCCTTCTTGGCTTCCAGGCTGATGGTGAATGGGATCCGGATGGCCTTCTCGAGGTCGAGCGACTCTTCTTCCTCTCGAACGACGGTTTCGATCTCCAAGTCGGTGGCGGTATAGAAATTCTTGGGGAAGTTGACCTCGGCGCAGGGCTTGAACTCGATCGTGAAATCCGGCTGCGGGCTGACGGCGATGCCTTCGTGGAGACTGAGCTTCAAGAGAACCGCTCCCTCCTCCCCCCGTGAGAGCTTGCGGGGGACGATCGAGGCCTCTATCTTGAGAAAGTCCTCCTGAACAGAAAAAAGACTGAGCAGAGCCAGGCAGAGGGCGCCCGGCAACCGACGGATTGGACTTGTCATCGGGGCTCCGATTCCACTTTCCACCCGAGGACTATGGTACTCTCGGAAACCGAGCCCGTCAACCCGGATCAAAATCTCGCCTTTATTTTTCAAAATTCATCCATTATAATGGGGGCCATTGCCATGAACAGACGAACGATCATCACCGGAATCGGTCACTTTGTTCCCCCCCGCGTGGTCACCAACTTCGACCTCGAAAAGCTGATGAACACCTCGGACGAATGGATCCGCCAGAGGTCGGGCATCGTGGAGAGGCGCCACGTCGAGCCCGGAGTCGGGACTTCGGACCTCGCCTATGAGGCCTCGCGGGTGGCGATCCGAAGCGCCGGCATCGAGAAATCCGAGATCGACCTCATCATCGCCGCCACCCTCTCCCCCGACCACTATTTTCCCGGCATCGGCGTCCAGGTCCAGGCCAAGCTGGGCCTCGCCCCGATCGGTGCCATCGATATCCGGAATCAGTGCTCCGGTTTCATCTACGCCCTCTCGGTGGCCGACCAGTACGTCCGGACGGGCGCCCACAAAAAAATCCTGCTGGTGGCCGCCGAAGTCCAATCGACCAACCTGGATTACTCGGACAGCGGCCGGGACATGGCTGTTTTGTTCGGAGACGGGGCGGCCGCCCTCATCCTCGAGCCGCACGACCAAAACGACGGCCGGGGCATCTTGTCCACCCATCTTTTCGCCGACGGCCGCCATGCCTCCGACCTCTGGTTGGAAAAGCCGAGCTGCCTGGATAAGCCGTGCGTCACCGAAGAGCTGGCCCGGACCAAGAAGTTCTTCCCTTACATGGACGGCAAGAACGTTTTCAAGAACGCCTCTGAAAAAATGCCGGAAGCGGTCCGGATCGCTCTCCAGCACAACGGCCTTAAGGTGGAGGACGTCTCTCTGCTCATCCCCCACCAGGCCAACGACCGGATCACCCAGATGGTCGCTCACAACCTCAAGATCCCTCTGGAAAAGGTCATCCGCAACATCCACAAATACGGCAACACAACGGCGGCGTCCATCCCCATCGCCCTCGCTGAGTCCATCCAGGAGGGCCGGGTCAAGGCCGGCGATATCATCGTACTGACGGCCTTCGGGTCCGGCTACACCTGGGCATCTGCGGTCCTGCGATGGTGAGGCAAAAACTTTCTTGGAATCCCTTGCCTTTTTGTGATAGGATTCAGGGCAAGGAATTTTTCGGGCCGTGGATTGTATAAATAAGGAGGCTTCTATGCGAAAACCGATCGTTCCTATTTTCCTCTTCGTCTTCGCCTTTGCCTTCCTGGGTCTGGGCTTTCTCCTCTCCCAGCAGAATCAGGAAGAAGCCAAGTTTCAGAAGGTGATGGACGCCTATCTCGATGCCTACTGGAAATTCTACCCGACTGCGGCCACCATGGCCGGTTATCACAAATACAATGACAAGCTCGAGGACCTGGGCGAGAATAACATCGAAAAACACCACGAAGAGCTGGACTTGTTCAGCCAGGATATGGTGACCAAGGCGGACAAGACCAAGCTCGGCGCCGAGTCCCAGATCGACTACGACATCCTGAGAAACGCCCTGGACCTGGAGCTGATGCGCCATGAGAACCTCCTCCCCTGGCAATACAACCCCATTTTTTATAATCAGATCTTCATGGACAGCCTCAGGAGCCTCTTAACCAAGGAGTTCGGTCCCCTTGACGCCCGGATGAAGGCCGCCATCGAAAGGGCGAAAGCCATCCCCGGCCTGGTTAAACAGGCCAAGGCAAACCTTCAAACCCCGCCCCAGATCTATACAGAAACGGCCATCAAGCAGTTCCCCGGGATCATGGATTTCTACAAGGTTGATGTGCCCAAGCTCATCGAACCGGCGCCGGCCGAGATGAAGTCCCGGTTCCAAGCCGAATGGACCAAGGTTGTGGCCGCACTGGAAGACTACCAGTCGTTCCTTCAGACTCAGCTCTTGCCCAAGTCCACGGGCAATTTCCGGCTCGGTGAACAGGCGCACTCCCGGCTGCTCACCCTGACCAGCGAGTTCAGCATTCCCGCCCAGGAGCTGGTGGCCCGGGCAAACGCCGACTATAAAAACCTCCGTCGGGAGATGTTCCTCGTCGGCATCCCCTTTTACCGGATCATGTACCCCAACATCAACCTCGAGCAGCTAACCACCCAGCGCGGTGAAGAGGAAGTCCGCGACGCCGTCATACAGGGAGTGTTCGACAAGATCAAGGTCGAGCATCCGACGCGGGAGAACCTCCTCGACCGGGACAAAGCGAACGTCGAAGCGCTCAAGAGTTTCTTCGAACAGACGAAGTTCATCGACCTCCCCGACACGGGCCTGATGATCGAACCAATGCCCCTGGCCTGCCGGGGTCTCACTTTAACGAGGCTGCTGGCTCCCGGACCTTATGAGACGGGCGGCACCTACACCGTCGAAATCAGCCCCCTGCCCGTCGACCTGACGGATGATCAAGCCAAGGATCTATTGGAAGAGTACAACAACTTCTACTCGCCTTTCTGGGCTGTGCGGAGCATTTACCCGGGCTCGTTCGTGCCCACATTCTTCACTCAGAAATCGGGCTCTCTATTGAGAAAGTTGTATCCCAACATGCCGCTCCTCAAAGGATGGCCGGTCTATGTCGAGGAGATGTTGATCTACGGAGGGTTCGGCAACTACGACCTCCGCCAGCGGCTCAACCAGATCAAGAGCCAGCTCAAGATCGTTATGGACTTCCAGCTCGAGCTCAACATCCATCAGGCGGGGATGACCAAGGAGCAGGCTATCTCCTACATGACCAAGCGCGGATTCCAAACGCCAGCCGAGGCCGAATCCAAGTGGAATCGCATCCTGCTCAACCCCTGCGATGCGGCCTATCCATACATCGGCATCCAGGAAATCCGGGACATAGAGAAAGACTACAAGAAGATGAAGGGCGAGGCGTTCAGCCAGAAGGAGTTCCTGCAGAAGCTGCTGAGCTACGGTGCGCTGCCCATCCGCCACCTAAAGGCCAAGCTCGCCCAATAACAAGAGCCCTTTGACTCGCCGGAGATCGGCCGTGATCTCCGGGAGGAGAAACCGTTTCCTGATGGAAATCGCCGACTCCCATGCCCATCTGGACATGGCCGAGTTCGACCCGGACCGCGAAGAGGTGGTGCGGCGGGCCTGGGCCGGCGGCGTCAAAGTTCTGCTCTGTCCCATCGACCTGACGGCTCCGGAGAGCCTTCCCCGAATTCTCAAGCTTAAGCAGGAATTCTCCTGGGTCTCGGCCGCGGCCGGAATCCATCCCCACCAGGCCAAGGATTTTTCCCCGTCGCATCTCGAAACGATCCGCAGGCTGGCGAGGGCCGGGAAGATCGCGGCGGTCGGGGAGATCGGGATCGACCACCACTACAACTACTCCCCTGCTCCGGTCCAGGCCGAGGTCTTTCGGGCTCAGCTCCGCCTGGCCCAGGAGTTGGAGCTTCCCGTCGTCGTCCACAGTAGGGACGCAGGAAAGCAGATTCTGGAGACAGTTGAGGAGGAAGGGTTCAGCCGCGGAGGCGTGCTCCATTGTTTCACCGAGGACCAGGAGACCGCCGAGCGAATGATCGGGCTGGGTTTCTTCATCTCCTTTTCGGGAATCCTAACCTACCCCAACGCGCAAAACCTCAGGGAGATCGCGGCCGGGCTCCCCCTGGAAAAAATCCTCGTAGAAACCGACTCGCCCTATCTCGTGCCCCAGCCGCTGCGCGGTATCAAGAAGAGGAATGAGCCGCTTTTCGTCATCGAAACGGCCAAGATCTTGGCTGAGCTCAAGACGATCACGCTGGAGGAGCTGGCCGCCATCACCCTGCGCAACTATCGCTCGGCCTTCAGGGTTTGATCGACGAGATGATCCGGCGGAGCTCCTGTTCGAGTTCGGGGTTAAGCGGGGCGGGTCGGTGAGTCTCGAGAATGCTCTTGGCCTTGTCCCGGGCCCAGTCAGGCGCGCCATCCCTCTTTTTTTCCCAGACGCTGAACGGCCGGCGGTCCAGGAAGGAGTTCTGCCAGATCTCACGTAGGTGCCGCTTGGTATGGCCGTGGGTCAGGAACGTCCCTCCCGGGCCGACCTCCCGAATAACTTCGACGGCCAACGTTTCCTCATTGACGGCGATTCCTTCCATCATCTTGGCGATGATCCCGAAGATCTCGCAGTCCATGATCATCTGGACGAACGACCAGACCGTGCTCCCGCTCAGCAGACCAACGCCCAGGAGCATGTCCGACATGGCCAATGACGACATGAAAGTGGACAGGGAATTTTCCAGGCCGGCCTGCCAGTTCGGCTCCTTGGCTCCGGTGGCGAAGGACCCCATCGAAAGCGGGACGCGGTAAAAATCGGCCAGTCGATTGCTGGCCGCGCCGAAAAGAAAATCCTCGGGTCCTCCCCCCGTGTAGGCGCCCGTCCTGAGGTCCATCACCGTCTGCGCCGCCGCATAAAAGACGGGTGCTCCGGGATAGGCGAGCTCGACGAGGGCTAAGCCGCTCAACACTTCCGCGTTGGCCACGACGAGGTTTCCGGCCGGGGTCGCCGGCGCGGAAGACGCGGACGAGGCCATGCTCATGAAACCCACGGGGAGGCCGTATTCCGCTCCGACCAGGGCAGCGTCGAGGCTGCCGCCATCATGGCCCAGGGGAGAGACAGTGCATTCCATGATCGAGAGCAGAGGACGCCTCCGCAGCGCGTCTTTTCCTCCGGCGAGGACGGCGGCCATCTCCGCGGCGGCGCGGGCTTCTCTCCCCGAATAGATGCTTTCCGTCTGCACATGCTTGGTCGAGTTCTTCCAGATGGCCAGAAGCTCGTGGAGGCCGCGCGATTCGGGCGGACAGTCCTGAGCCGAGACAGGAACCCAGTGAAAAGCGACTTCTTCGAGATAATCGGCAACGCGAGCGATGTTTTCCACATCCTGGAGGACCGACCGGCGTCGTTCCCCGGTGTGGATGTCAATCACTTCGACCCCGCAGCCATCCGTTCCGACGTAGACATGATTTCCGTCAAGCGGGAGGTCCAGGACCGAGTTGCGGGCCGCCAAAGTATAGACAGGCGGCGCCTTTTGGAGGGCCTCCTCGATCAGCCGCCCGGGGGCCCGGACGACCATCGAGCCCGGGTCCACTTCGGCTCCGTGGGATCGCCAGATATCCAGGGCCCTCGGCGAAGGGAATCTGACGCCCACCGATTCGATCACCCTCAGGCTGGCCCGATGGATCGCATGAACATCTTCCGGGCTGAGGATATTCAAGCTCAGCCGGGGATTGGAGATGGACTTAACTCTCTCACTCACTGTTCAACTCCTTTCCCAGGGGATGCGGCGGCCCTCGCCCTCCCTTTCCAATAGAAATAGGCGGGTATTCCCAGGCCCAGCATGAGCAGGCCGAAGAGGGATTTCTGAGGCTGGGAAATAATGGTGTTGATGAAGATGAAGAGGTTGATCAGGGCAAAAAGGATGGGGACGACGGGGTAGCCCCAGGTCCGGTACGGCCGGGGAAGATGGGGCCGCTTGCGGCGGAGGACGATGACGGCCAGGCCCGTAGCGCCGAAAAAAATGACCAAAGCAAAAACGACAAATTCATAGAGGTCCCGGTAGGTCCCGGAGAGACAGAGGAGGCAGGACCAGACCGCCTGCCCGATGAGGGCCTTGGACGGAACACGATAGCGGGGATGGATATAGCTCATGCTGCGGAAGAAAAGCTTGTCCTCGGCCATGGCCAGGTAGACTCTTGGGGCGAACAGGATATTCGCGCTCAGGCACCCGAATATGGATATGGTGATCGCTCCCGAGATGATCGAGGTCGCGGTCGGACCGAAGAGCTGGCTCGAGGCCAGCTCACCGACCCGGGCGATTCCGCGCATTCTGTCCACCGGCAGGGCGAGGACGTAGACCACGTTGACCAGAAGGTAAATAAGGGTGATGCTCAAGGTTCCCAGGAGAAGCCCGAGCGGGATGTTCCGCTCCGGCCTCTTGATCTCCTCTGCCGTGCAGTTGACGGCATACCAACCATCATAGGTCCAGAGGGCGGCGATCAGGGCCAGCCCGAAAAGAGTGACGGCATGAGGACCGATATCGGAGCCGCCTCGAAAGAGGTCCTGGACGCTGCTGATCCCGGCCCGTTTTCCCACCGTTAGGCCGAGGACGACCAAGGCCAAGACTGAGCCGATCCGGAGAAAGGTGAAGATGTCCTGGACAATCGCTCCGCTCTTGACGCCGAAATAGTTCACTCCGGTCAAAAAGACGATCGTGGCGGCCGCCACGAGCTGCCCGGCCGAGAGAGAATACGGATGCCCAAAGACGGTTGTCTTCAGGAGCAAGGTCTGGGTGGACAGGCCGGGGGCAAAATAGCCGAAGTACTCGGCAAAACCGACGGCCAGGGCGGCTATCCCGCCGCCCATGATGAACCAGAAAAAACCCCAGCCATACAGATACCCCGCAAACGATCCGTAGGCCTCGCGGATATAGACATATTGGCCGCCCGCCCGGGGATACATCGCTCCCAGCTCGGCGCAGGACAGGGCTCCCCCGAGCGTGAACAGGCCGCCCACGAGCCAGACCAGCAAGAGCCATCCCGGCGATGACACGTATTCAAGGATATACCCCGAGGTCATGAAGATTCCCGACCCGACCACCGCCCCGATGACCAGAAGGGTGGTGTCCAGAAGGTTGAGCCGTCTCAGGAGTTTTGGCTTGTCCGGGTTTCTTTGTTCGGGGGGCATGGCTGGAGTCGGCATTTAGTCTTTCCCAAGTCTAAAGAGCCTGCTCGAGCGCCTTAGCGAAATACTCGTTCTCTTCTTCGAGCCCGGTCGATACACGGATGCAGTTGGGCAGGCCGAAGGCACGAAGAGGCCGCACGATGATGCCCTTGTGCAGGAGCTTGTCATACAGCTTGTCCACCGTTTTTTCTGAGTCCAGTATCATGGTTACAAAATTGGCGTGCGACTCGAGGTACGGGATGCCGAGCCGGCTAAACAGCTCATAATAGACTTTTAGGCCCAACCGATTGAGCCGGAGTGTCTTTTCTAAAAAATCCGTGTCGTTCATGGCCGCGATCCCGGCCGCTTGCGCCAGATGACTTGGCTCGAAGGTGAGTTTGACTTTCATAAGGTTGCCGATCAGGGGTGCTGCGGCGAAGCCGTAGCCGATCCGGACTCCCGCAAGCCCGTAAGCCTTGGAGAAGGTGCGGAGGGTGATGACGTTGTCCAGCCGGTACTGCATGGAGTCGGGAAAAACCGGGTCATGATGGGCGAACTCAAAGTAGGCTTCATCCAGGATGACCAGAACGCGGTCGGGGACGCGTTTCATGAAATCCCGGAATTCACTCACCGTAAAAACCGTGCCCGTCGGGTTATTGGGGTTGGCCAGGTAGATGACCTTTGTCTTGTCGTGGATGCGATCGGCGATCGCGCGCAGGTCAAGACGGTAGTCCTTCAGGGGAGCTTCGCTGATCTTTATGCCCCGCGACTGGGCCTGAATCCGGAAGCTGATGAAAGTGTTGGCCGATGTCAGCGCTTCCTCATCATCCAGAAGAAAGGTGCCCATGATGACGGCGATAATGCCCTCCGAACCGTGCGCGGCGAAGACGTTATCGGTCTTGACATCATAGCGCTTGGCCAAGGCCCGGCGCAGGTCATAGAAGTCGGGGCTCGGATAGCGGTTGACGTTGGGCAGGGCGTCCCGCATGGCTTGAAGAGCCTTCGGGGATGCGCCCAGGGGGTTTTCATTAGAGGCCAGTTTGACGATCTTTTTCAAACCCAGCTCGCGCTGCAGTTCCTCGATCGATTTTCCCGCCCTGTAAGGCTCCAGCAATTGAATGTGCCTGGGAACTAACGGCTGGGCTGATGTTTCAACCTTACGATGGCTGTTCATTCTCCAACTCTCCATCGGTATCCGAAACGGATCATCGTGCCCGTTATCGCCGGATGACTTTCCCACAGGCGGCGGGTCCGGAAGATCGAGTCCCGGGGGTCTCGCCTAGGGCAGCGCGGGCAACGAGGCTATTCCATTGGCTTTAGCGTAGGCGGTCAAGATCCGGGTCAACTCGTTTCGGACATCCTTCTCCACGAGAGCGGGTGGGTTGGACCGCAGGATCTTTTCTACGTGTTCGGAAGCCCTGTCCGCGATCGGCTTTTTCCCCAGGGCCACCCAGGCGTCATAGGTATCCCTGTCCGCGATCACGGGATAGGAATGCTCCAACCGGTACCACTTTTTGGTGTGGGGCATGGAGAGAAATTGAGTCTCAGGGGTGAAGCCTTCGAACTTGTCCGTGGCGATCGGGTCCTCGCGCTGGGCGATCCCGGAGATCAGCCGGTAAGCCATGCCGCAGATCTCGTCGTCGATGACGAGTTTCTCCAGGCTTTGGCAGCTCTCGAAGTCGAGCATTCCGGGACCGGAGATGACGTTGACTCCGGCCAGGGCGCCGAGCACGGCCCCGAGCCCGGTCTCCAGCCCGGCCTGAGCGTCGTTTGTCTTGGCGTCGCTCAACCCCATATAGGCATGGGTCGGGAGGTTCAGGTATTTCCCGATCTGGGCATAGCCCACATCGATCATCATTGTCTCGATGGCTCCCATGGGGGTCGTCCCCCGCCTCATGTCGAAACTCGAGGGCGAGCCCCCGAAGATCACCGGCGCGCCCTTCTTGGCGAGCTGGACGATGGCGACGCCGCAGAGGTTTTCAGCGACGTGCTGGACCAGGGTGCCCGAGATGGTCACCAGAGAGGTGGCGCCGGTCATGCCCATTGAAATCAGCTCGGAGGGGAGGCCCGCGCGGGCCGCATCAATGAGGCTCTGGGTGGTGAGGTTGCTCCACTTGAGCGGCGGGGATGGACAGGCATCGAAGATGGCCAGGGGCTTCGCGGCCAGCTCTTTGTCGCCGCCCCGGACGGCCGCCAGGAGATCCTTCATCGGCCGGAAGGACTCCACCCTGAAGGTGCCCGTCACGACGGGCTTCCGCGAGAAGACGAGGCCGAAGTAAAGCCTGTAGATGTCGGCGATCGGATGGGGAACATCGGAGCTGATCAAGCCCGTGCTCTGGAAATGGATGTTGTCCAGGCATTCGGTCAGCCGGCAGTAATCCACCAGGTCCTTGGTCTCCGGCTTTCTTTCTTCTCCCGTCTTATGGTCGAGGATCGTGACGGCCGCTGAACCCGGGTCGAAATGGACCTCGTCGCCGCCGACCGTGTATTCCCTTTCTCCCGTCCGGTCGTAGAGCTTGATGACGGCCGGGGCTGTGGTCAGGCATTTTTCGACCAGGCGGCGCTTCAGATGGACGCGGTGCGTTTTTTTCTCCACCTTCATTCCCGCCTGGCTGAAAAGCTTCAGGGCCTCTTTGTTCTCGACGAAAATCCCCTGTTTGTCCAGGATCTCATAGGCCTCATCGATGATTTTCTCAATGAACCGGCGGCTCAACAATTCGAGTTTCGGTCTGATTGTCTTGATCATCTGTTTTCCTTCGCTTTGGCTTGACGTCGGGACACCGGCGGCAGCGTCAGGCCCCCATCAGCCGCTTGGCCAATTTGACCGCGAGCATGGCGTTTTCCGCATACCCGTCGGCCCCGATCTCCTCGGCCCATTTCTGATTGGCGGGCGCTCCGCCCACAAGGACCTTGAATTTCCCGTATAGGTTCTTCTGTCTGAGCAGCTCGATGGCCTTCTTCTGCCCCAGCATGGTCGTGGTCAGCAGGGCCGAAAGGCAGATGAAATCGGCCTTGGTCTCCTCGGCCTTCTCGATGAACTTCTCCAGCTTGACATCGGCGCCGAGGTCGACGACGTCGAACCCGTTGGCCGAGAGCATCGAGGCGACGAGGTTCTTGCCGATATCGTGGATGTCTCCTTCGACCGTGCCGATCACGACCTTGCCTTTAGTCTTTGTCTTGATGTTCGCCTTGTCCAGCTCGGGCTGGAGGACCGCCATCGCCGCCTTCATGCACTCGGCGCTGGTGATGAGCTCGGGCAGGAAGTAATCGCCCTTTTCCCACAGGTCGCCGACCTTCTGAATACCTGGAACATATCCTTTTTCAATGACTTCGGTGAGGTCGATTTTGGCCTTGACCGCCTCCCGGGCGAGGTCTTCGGCCTCGGATTTGCGGCCTTCGATGATCGCCTTCTCGATCCTGGCAAACAATTCCTCTTTCTTCATCACTGCTCCTTTCCCGGATTTATAAGCCTCCATGATATCCAACACAGAGAATAAATCAACCCTCTTTTTTGACGATGAAAGCCATGCGGCGAATGTAGTCGGGGTTCGTCCCGCAACAGCCGCCGACGACGTTCGCTCCGTTCGCGATGATCTTGGGAATATGCTGGAGATAACTCTCCAATCCCTGCGAGTAAGAGACTTCGCCTTCGCTGGAAAGCGAGGGCTTCCCGGCATTGGCCTGGGCGATCAAGGGAAGTCGGGTTATTTCTCTCATCGCCTTGACCAGGTCCGCCATGTCCGAGCTGTCCAGGGTGCAGTTGGCGCCCACCGCGGGCACTCCTTCTTTTTCCAGCTCCTGGAGGCATTGGGAGGCGCTGTTTCCCATGAGGGTGAAGAATCCTCTAGGAACCCGGTTGTAGGTCATAGTCACAAAAACCGGCAGGGCCGCGACCTTCCGGGCTGCCCGGAGAGCGCAGAGCGCTTCTCTCAGGTCGTACTGAGTTTCAATCAAAAGGAAATCGACCTTCCCGTCGGCCAGTCCCCTGGCCTGCTCGGCGAAAGCGGCCTCGAACATCGGTTCCGTGAACTCGCCCTGCGGCTGGAGAAATTTCCCGGTGGGCCCGATGCTTCCGCCGACGAACCCGCCCTTGGGTTTGACCTCGTTGGCGATCGTGGCCGCCGCTTTGTTCAGTTCATAGCACCTCTTGTCCTGGCCGTGGGAGGCCAGCTTGATCGTGCTCCCCCCGAAGCTGTTGGTCAGGACAGCGTCCGAGCCGGCATCGAAATAGCTCTTGTGGATCTCCTTGACGACTTCGGGCCGTTCCACGTTCCAGGTCTCGGGACAGGCTCCCTGGGGAAATCCCCTCTGGATGAGCTCGGTCCCGAACCCGCCGTCGAGGAGCACCCTCCGTTTCCGGATCAACTCCAGGATCGTCAGGCTCATTCTCTTCCTCCTTTGAGATTTCTCAATCGTCAAGCCTCTTACCGGGCCTGAGGAACTTTTTTACCGAAGGGAAAAGTCCGATGTCCGTGTGGGGCAAAAAGAGAGAGCCCGTGTACTCGTTCATATAGCCCGGCTCCGCGTTCAACTCGATGTAAGTCATCTTTCCGGCGATCGCATTGACCAACTCCCGGTTCTTTTCCGAGAGCAGGACGAGATAGGCCCCGCTGAGAGAAGTGTTCCCCAGATAATGGAATTTCTCCCGGTCTAGGTCGGGCAAGAGGCCGATGCGGATGGCGTTGTCCACGTCAAGATGCTGTCCGAAGCCTCCCGCGATGTAAACGGCGTCCAGCTGGTCAAAGGTCAGGCCGATGTTTTTCAGAAGGAGGGCGCAGGCGGAAAATATCGCGCCCTTGGTCCGGATCAGGTTGGTGATATCTTTTTCAGTGAGGATGAGGTCCCGGCCCCAATAAGAGCGGGGGGCCTTTTCGACCAGGAATCCCGTCCCCTCCCCGTTCCGGACGAGCCTCTTCCCCGCCCTTTCCTGGTCCAGCTTTCCGCTGCGGTCGAGATAGCCATGGACAAAAAGCCCGGCCAGAAGGTCGACGAGTCCCGAGCCGCACAGCCCCTTGGGTTTGCCTCCCCCGATGACCCGGTAGGCGAGGTCGCCGCTCTTGGAGATGGTCACGGCCTCGATCGCGCCCTCGATGGCCGGAAGGCCGCACTTGGTCCCGCCGCCCTCGAAGGCCGGGCCGGCCGAACAGGCGCAGGTAGCCAGCCAGTCTCTGTTGCCGATGACCAGTTCGCCATTTGTGCCGGCGTCGATGAAGAGAGACGTTTTTTCCGCGTCCCGGAGGATAGGAGTCGAGAGAAGCCCGGCGGTAATGTCCCCGCCGACATAGCTGCCGACGGCCGGAGCACAGTGGACCCTGGCTTCGGGGTTGACGTTCAGGCCGAGGTCAGACGCCTTAACCATAGGGACCAGGTTCATGGTCGGGATGTAGGGCTCTTCCCGGATGAATCGGGGGTCAAGGCCGAGAAGAAGGTGGGTCATCGTCGTGTTGCCGGCCACGGAGACATAATAGATGTCGTCGCTCGATATCCCGGCCTCCCGGCAGGATTTCTCGGCCAGGGCGTTGATCGTCTGGACGGCGAGGGTCTGCAGTTCCTGAAGTCGGCCCGGCCTTCTGGCATAGTCGATCCTCGAGATCACGTCCTCGCCGCAGCGCAGCTGCTGATTAAACCCCGTCGTGGTGCTCAGAACCCTGCCGTCCTCGAGGTCGGCGATCTCGCAGACAACCGTGGTGGTGCCGATGTCACAGGCCAGGCCGCAGAGGTTCTTAGAGGGCGGGTTGGGCTGGAGATCCACAAGGGTCCAGCCGGGCCCGGTCTTGACCAGGATGGCCGTCACCTCTCCCTCCTTTTCCCTCACCGCTGCGGCCAGCTTTTTCAGGACGCGATGTTCGGCCTGGAGGCAGCGGAGCCCCTTCTCTTTATGGATCTGCCGCTGCAGCCGGCGGAGGTCGCTCGAGTTGTCGGAGAGAGTCGCCGCGGGGACGGAAACCTGGATCTTCCGGACAACCGGGTTGACTTCGAAAACCCCGGAGATCCGGTCGCGGTGCTCTTCGAAGAAGCGCGAGCCGGCCACCGTGCGGATCGACTGCTCTTCAAACCTCGGCAATTCGACGGTGAGATCTTCCTCGATCTCAGTCTGACAGGCTAAGGCGTATCCCAAACGCCGCACCTCCTCGGGAAGGGCCGCCGAGGTCCGGATCCTGGCCTCCCCGCCTTCGATACGGACCAGACACTCGCCGCAGGTCCCTTTTCCGCCGCAGGTCGATTTGAGAGGCAGCCCGGCCTTTCTGATGGCGTCCAAAAGATTGGTCCCGCGGGCGAAGGAGTGGGTACTCCGGAAAGGCAGGAATTCAACCTTGAAGGCCTTTCTCATCTCTCTATCGTCGTCCTACACCAACTTCACGCTTTTCACAAAAGAGGGGATGTCGGCAGCTTCCTGACAGCCGACGATGACTTCCCAGCCCGGAAGTTTCTCCTCCAGTTCTCCAGAGATCTGAGCCACAAACCCGGGGATGACGATTTTTCGGGTTTTGACCTTCTCCTCGAGCTTGATATCTTTGATGAACTTGGCGATCTTTTCCGGGACGAATTTTCCTCCGGCCCAGGCTGTCAATACAGACTGCCCTTCGGTATCGCAGACCACAAGATGGGCCGAGGTTCCCGAGTTTTCGATCTCTCCCGAGACGATGAAATAGGTCAGGGAGAAGTTAGTCGTCACGAATATGGGCGAATCCGGAGTCGGGTCACCGATGGCGTAGATTTTGGGATCGACCTGGATCGGCTTCTGGGGATCGGTGTAGATGTTCTGCCGGAGGGTGAAGAGGGTGAAGAGCAAAGCCTTGTCAAACCGGGGCAGGATGATGATCGAAGTGTATTTGCATAGGAGGGCGGCCGCCGCGGCCAGCGACTCGAACCCGTCTTCGTCCGCAACCCGGGCGAAAAGGGGGAAACCGAAAGGCTTGAAGTTCTTCTTGAGAGCGCTCCGCCTCAGGATGGCGTTGTTCTGAATCGCCGCTCCCAGTCCCTCGCCCTGGCAGTTCAGGATGAGGTTCGTCAGGCCCGCCTGCCTGGCTTTTTCTGTCTGATCGGCCAGTTCCTGGTGAGACGATGCGGTGATGACCAGGCTTGCGCCGGAGTCTTTGGCCATTTCTATGTCTTTTTCGGTCAATGGCCTTCGCAGGCAAATCGCGGGCCGGTCGTCACGGAGAAGCTCCAGTCCCTCCTTCAAGGCCTCTTCCTGCGGGCAGTCGATGACCAGACCCTTGGTCGAATTCGCTTTAGCCAGGGAAATAGTCCTCAGGAAAGCCGCCTTCTCCGCTGAATCGTGGGAGACAAAAAAGAGGTTGGCCTTCAAGACCTCACCCACCCGGTCAGCCTGATAGCTTTCCAGCCGCCGAATGTCCTTTAGGATTTTATCCTCTCCCTGCGAAGTCCGGATCTCCACTCCGATTCCCGTGGGGTGAAAAAAAGTCTTCTCATGGCGGAAGAGGACCGTCTCGCCTCCGACCTCCAGCCCGTTCCCGCCGCCGATCTTGACCAGCCGGACCGGGGGCTCGCCGGCCGCCCCCAGTGCCGCTTTGGCCTCTTCAGAGGCATGGGGACAGCTGGAAAGCTCGGCCTTTTTCTGGGCGATCTTCATGGCAAAGGCCATGCAGGTGGGCACACCGCAGTCCCCGCAGTTCGTCTTGGGCAGGAGCTTGAAGATATCAAGCCCGGAGAGAGCCATGGCCTCCCTCCTTATTGGGATGGAACATCTCGGCGATCTGCTTCCGGACAACCTTCACCGCCTGGGGGTGGTCCATGATGAGCAGGTCCGCACCGGCGATGAGCAGGCTCATCGCCGTGGCGATCTCCCAGTAGGCGCCCCGCCGCTTCTCGTCCCCCCAATGGGGGTTGTCCTTTTCCGTGGCCCTGGCTTCTTTGACCTTGGCGCACTCGGCGCCGGGGGTAATGAGCATCGGGAAGCCCAGCATCCGGTCGCCGGCCAGGCCTTCATTCCGGATTCTTTCCATGATGGAATAGGAATACTCCAGCCCGTAGCCCAGCGCCCCGGTCAGGGGGTCCATCACCAGCCGGTCCTGAGGGAAGTTTATGTCGGTCAGGAGGATATTTAGCTGTTTGGCCAGGTTGACGTCGATGGGCGTCTGGGCGACGAGCGTATGATGATAGGCCAGGCAGGCCGCGGCGATCGTCTTGTAGTTGTTCGTCTCGACATAGTTGATCAGGCAGTTCTCGCCGGCCGTAGCCTCGCAGACTTTCTTCATGACCTCGTTGTTTTTTTCGAAATGGCTGTGCCCGGTGATGATCAACGGGACCTCCACCGCGGCCAGGACATCCTTAACTACTTCGACGGCTTCCTCGGTGCTCCGGCCGCCCTTTTCGGGGTGGGTCCCCTCGAGGCGGACGCTGACCATCTCGGCCCCGAAATCGGCGACACATCGCCGGGCCATCTCTCCGGGCTTGTCCAGGACGTCCTGGTAATATTCCCGAAGTGAATCCGGGTACTTGGCCGGGGCTTTGTCGAAGACCTCCATGGCCACGACGGGACGGTGGGGATGCAGTCCTTCGAAGAAATGAAAAGGCAGGGCCGTGCTCCCACCGATCGTCACGGACCGCGAGCGCGTCCCACCCTGGTCCGATGTCGCGCCGATGGTCACCTCGATGATCTTTCCGGGGTTGGTTTCTCTGGGTATTTCAAAGGTCATGGGTCGACTCCCTCACGGGTCCAGACTGTCCATCATCCGGTCGACGGCCAGGCAGGCCGGAGAGCTCGCTCCGACCGACCAGATCGGGATCCCCTCCCGGTCCATTTTCAAGAGCGTGTCGTCCTCTGGGATCGTGGCCAGGAGGGCGAACTTTTCTTCGCGGATGGCGGCTTCGACGGTGTTCGACACCGGTCCGGCGACCCGGTTGAGGACGAGATACCTGCGGCCGACGCGGGTCTCGAGCTCCCGGAGAAGCCGGCTGATTTTTCCGGCCGTGGCGATCCCCCGGGCTGTGGCGTCAGAGATGATCAGGAGATAATCGATGGCCTGGCTCGTCCGCCGGCTCAAATGCTCCATCCCGGCTTCGTTGTCGATCACCACGTAGTCATAGTTCCCGGCCAGCGTCCTGAGGATATCCTGGAGCAGGTTGTTGGCATAGCAGTAGCATCCCGGACCCTCCGGCCGGCCCATGGCGATCAAGTCGAAGTCCGGACCTTCCACCAGGCTCGTCTGAATCTTGTACTCGAGGAACTGCTGTTTGGTCATCCCTCCGGGGAGGTCGGCGATCCGCGTCCTCATCTCTTCCCGGATGGCGCCGACCGTCTCCTTGAGGCGGACGCCGAGCAGGTCATTGAGGTTGACGTTGGAGTCGGCATCCACCGCCAGGATGGACCGGCTCTTCCTCTCGCTCAGCCAGCGGATGATCAGGGCGGCCGTGGTCGATTTCCCCGTCCCCCCTTTTCCGGCGATGGCGATCGTCTTCATGTGCCCGTTGCTCCTTCAAAACAGGGGAGGCATGGACAGCGCCGGATGATTCATCTTGGTGATGTAGGCCAGCACCTCCTCTTCGGTCACGGCCACGGTCTCGTCGGCGATCATCTCCCAGAAATTTTCGATCCCCTCGCCCCGGCCGATCTTGCGCAGCTCCGGCGCCAACTCTTCCTTGAGGTCCCGGTTCATCCAGACGACCCGCTTGGCCCCGCCTTCGGCGCTGATGAACTTGCCGCTGGCGACATAACGCTTGCTGTGGCCGATGAACCCGGGCGTCTGCAGGCCGCCTCCGACCGTCCCGGCCAGGGTCGAAAACTTCATGCCGCTCGGCGTCATGCCCGGGAAATTCCGGTAGACCGTCATGATGCCGTTGGTGGACGGGAGGACGCAAGAGATGCATTCGAAGCAGCCGCAGGAAGTCATGGGATTGTCGATGATGCTGTAGGCGCTGAAGAGCTGGAGCGTCTTGTGGGAAGCGTTAAAGACGAACTCGTTGATCCCCTGCCACTGGCCTCTGGCTGCGTCGACGACCTGGGCTTTCAGGATGGGCTGGTTGGGGCCGGTGGGGTTGATCTGGTGGGCGGCCTTGCCGTCGAGCCAGTTGTAGGCTCCGCAGAGGCCGGAGCGCTCCGGTGTGATGACGCAGACATGATTCGGCGCAAAGGACTGGCAGAGGGTGCAGGAATAGAAGGTCTCTACGGCCTCGTCGGTCAGCCCGGCCAGGCGTTCATCGCGCCGGCGGTAGGCCTTCCGGGCAGTCTCGATCAGGTCCATGATCTCTTTCTCCCGCGTGTAGATCTTCACCTGGACCTTGTCCACGATCTTCCCGAATTCCCCGTGGATCTTGGCATGGATGATCGACCCGAAGTGCCGGAACCGCAATCCTTTGTCCTTGGCCTCCTTGCTGACCCTGACCCAGTTGATATCCCGCTGTCCCATGTGAAAAACGCCGTGGGCCATGTTCATAAAATCGTGCAGGCGCCGTTCCAGGATGGGCTCGAAATCGGCCTGCATCTGACGGCCGGCGACTTCCACCCAGAAGGCCAGGGGGAGTTGGCTCCCTTCGGCCACTTCGTCGATCTCCGGCCCGACAACCTCGATCTTGCCGTCCTCGACTTCCTCCATGCCCTTCCCGGTCAAGTATTCAAACCCGTGCTTTTCCGTTCCGGCCAGCTCGACGTACATGTCTTCTTTGCGGATCCTCTCTCCCTGAAAGGCGGGGCCGAACGGGACGGGAATCGGGACTCTGGTCACCGTGATCTTAAGGCCCCGGACCTCGATGGCCTTGGAGACGATCCGGTCATGAGGGACAGGAGAGACGACATGTTCATAGGTACAGATTCCCGTCGGCAGGATGTTGTCGATGTCTGTATCGGCGATCGTCGGGAACCCGTAATTGATGGCCCCGGCCGCCTGGGCATGCTTTTCGTCATCGACCGGGCCGAGGGCCAGGACAAAGGCGAACACCCGGTTCTTGTTATAGCGGAGGACGCGCTGGTAATCACCGGGCTGGGCCCCGCCGAAGGAGAGGGCCACCCGGGTCGAAAACCCGAGGGCATGGATGGTGGCGGTGACGTCGTCGCCGAAGGGCACAAGCCGCGTCTCCCAGCCCATCTCGATCCCCTCTTCGGCCAGTTGCCGGGCCATGGATTTTCCTTCCGTGGCCGCCGACATGAAGACGTAGAGGTTTTTTTCCTGGAGCTCGCGGGCGATCCTGACCGCGATTTCGTTGGTCGGGCAGTAGCCGACGCAGGCGGCAAACCCGGGCGCGGTGTTGTCGACGAACTCGATGCCCCTCTCGCGCATGATGACGTCGTTGGCCGCTCCCAGCCAGAGATGGCCCTCTTTCGGGTGGGTTTCAGGAAGATACGGCAGGGGAGTCCGGGTGTACTTGACGGCCTCGATGATCTCGTCGGCAAAGAGTGTCGCCATGCCGGCGTCGAGAGTGTTCCCGAGATAAGGGAGCCAAAGGTTTTCCGAGGGGACCGGGGGCAGCAGCTCCTTGGCCTCGGCCAGCAAGTCCAGGAGCCCGCCCAGAGTTTCGATTCGGAGCCCTAAGATCCCATGCGATATGGGAAGATAGTAGCCCGTGTTCGGGAATTCGACCCGGGTGTCCGGACCTTTCTCGGCGATGGCGGCGGCGAGCTCCCGTTCGGCCCGGGCCACCAGCTTATGGGCGCCCCGGATGGCCCTGGTGGCGATTATCCTGGACATAGGTTTTCCTGATCCTTTTCCCGACCGCTTTCAAACCTCCAGCTGTCTTCTCATCTCCATGTCGAACAGCACGCGTTCCTTGCCCTTGCCGATGCCCAGCTTTTCCCGTTTGGCGTGAATATGATCGATGATCAGGCCGGCTATCTTGGTTTGATCGGGCTGAGCCGCCCAGTGGCCGCCGAAAAGGTCCTTGTACTCTTCGAAGATGTGGCGGCAAAAGAGCTCGCTTCCGGTGACCGGGAGGCCGATGCCGAAGACCGTGAAGACTCCGGAGGCGACGAAGTACTGTCCGATGGCAATCGCCTTCTCGCTCATCCACTCAGGAGCCGCGCCGGCCACCGGCAGGTCGCTGATGTCCTGACCCAGCCCCCCGACCTTGACCATCTCGGACAGGGCGATCAGGATGCGGCTGTTGTCGACGCACGACCCGGAGTGGAGAACCGGGGGCATGCCGACAGCCCGGCAGACCTCAGCCAGCCCTTTGCCGGCGTGCTTGACGGCCGATTCCGGAGTTAGGAACCCGGCCTTGGCGCAGGCGATGGCGGAACAGCCGGTCTGGACGACCAGGATGTCGTTGGCGATGAGCTCTTCGACCAGGCCGACGTGTCCTTTGTCATGGGTCGTCTTGGGGTTGGAGCAGCCGACCACCCCGGCGACTCCCTGGATCCGGCCGTTGATGATGTTGTCGTTGAGGGGCACGTAGGAACCGCGAAAAGAGCCGCCGAGCATGTAGGTGATGGCTTCATGGCTGAAACCGGCGACCAGGTCCATCTTGTCCCGGGGGATGTCGACCGCACCCCGATTGGCGTAGTTGGCGATGGCCTCCCGGACGATCGTCCGGGCACCTTGATAAGCGTTCTCCGCTTGAATATTCATGGACCGGGCCCCCTCGATCTTGGCCTTGGGCGAAGTGGTGATGAGCAGGGTGTGGAAATTTTTGCAGAGCTGGGGCAGTGACGGCATGATACACTGGACGTCGACGATCATGGCGTCGACCGCGCCCGTGGCCACGGCCAGCTCCTGCTGCAGGACGTTCCCGGCGATCGGCAGCCCGTGCCGGATAAGGACCTCGTTGGCCGTGCAGCAGATCCCGGCCAGGGTGATTCCAGTCGCTCCCGCCGACCGCGCGAGATCCAGCAGCTCCTTGTCCCTCGCGGCCAGGGCGAGCATTTCAGAAAGAACGGGCTCGTGTCCGTGGACCACCACGTTGACGTCGGTTTTAGAGAGGACGCCGAGGTTGACCTGCCCGCGGATCGGGGACGGCGTCCCGAACAAGATGTCCTGGAGTTCGGTGGCGACCATCGAGCCGCCCCAACCATCGGCTAAAGCCGTCCGGGCGCCATGGAGCATGATGTTGCGGTGGTCCTGGTCCACTCCCATGCTCGTCCGGTGGATCATCTCCACGACTTCGCGGTCGATCCCCCGCGGCACGATGCCGAGTTTGCGCCAGATGGCCTGGCGCTTCTCCGGGGCCACTTTGATAAAGGAGATCTCGCCCTCCTGCCGACCGAAATCCGCCAGGGCGCGCTCGGCCACCTCGAGGGCCATCTTCTCCTTGGGCTTGTCCTGGATGGAGATGCCGAAGACTTGAGCGACCCGCTTAAGCTTCCGGACATCGCGGATCGCATAGCCGGAATCGGGGTTCGTGGCCGCCAGAAGCAGGGTCTTGGCCACCTCCCGTCCATGGTCGGAGTGAGCGGCCGTCCCGGAGGCGATCATCTTGGCAAAATTCCGGGCGACGATCACTTCGGCGGTCGCGCCGCAGACGCCCTTTTGCGGCTTTTTTCCGGTCGGGTTGATGCGGCAGGGCCCCATATAGCAGGCCCGGCAGCAGAGCCCCCGCTCGCCATACACGCAGTGGGGCTTCTGCTCGTCGGCCCTGTCCCAGATCGTCTCCAGGCCTCGGGTTTTGGCGTGTTCGAGCATCTCGTTGACCGTGCTGTCAATGCTTTTCGGGTTCGACATTGTCTTCCGTCCTACTGGTTTCTCCGTATCGCCCGCTCTTCGATTCAGGATCTCAGCCGCCGGCTCACCTCGCCCAAGTGAGCAAAAACCTTCTCGGATATATCTAAGGGAAGAGAACCGGTTCCGCAGCTCGGAGTGACCAGGCACTTTTCCCAGATCAGGCTCTTCGGGACGCCCTTGCCGGCCAGGTTATCGACGGCGGAGCGCAACCGTCCGAGCAGGGTATCCGGGGTTTCCGCCGCGATCTTGGCCGAAGTCGGAACGATGCCCCAGGCCAGAACCCCGCCTCTCTCCAGATAATCCTTTATTGGACCAGAATAGTAGGCGATGGTCTCCCCGTACTCGAAGGCATCAAAGCTGATGACGTCCGTTCCGGCATCGACGAGGATCGTCCATTCGGTGTTCCCGCAGCAGTGGATTCCGGCCAGGCCGCCCTCTTTGTGAACGGCCGATATGACGTCCCGCAGGTATTGGACGACGTCGGAGCGCTGGACGCTGACATAGGTCGAGGAGCCGAAGGCCGAGAGGATCGGCTCGTCGATGAAGCAGAGCTGCGGCACCCCCAGTCCCTGGAAATGCCTCAACATCCAGCGGGCCTTCATCTCTGTGCCTTTGACCACCACATCCCGCATCATCTCGTTGTAATAGATGGAGCGCTTATTTTCGTCCGTGCGGCCCAGGCCGACGGTGATGGGGCCGGTCACGTGGTTCTTAAAGTACCGGAGAACGGCCGGTTTCTGCGCGGTCAGAATTCTCTCCATCTCGTAGATGCCCCGGCTGAAACCCGGAGAGATCTGGAAGTAGTCGAGGTTCTCGGACATATAGTTCTCATAGAACTTCTCCAGTCCCGAGGTGATATCCCCGCCGGTATCGAAGTGCATCCTCCGGCCGATGGGATCAAGGACGACGCCGGGCAGACCCTCCGAGTACTGAATCTCCATGCTTTCCCGAAAATCCATGGCCGGCAGCTGCGGCCAGATCGGGATTTCCGGGATGCTGTCGAGGATGACCCGGCAGGCCGCCTCAGGGTTCCGGTGGGGCAGGCTGCCGATGGCCGTGGCCAGGCCTTGAGGGTTGAAGCTCATGATAGACCTCTCTCTTTGTGTTCCATGTCCAGGATATCCTTTTTCGACGGCGGAAGATAGGAATGATAAGATTAGAATTTGTATGATTATGCTATTTTCTTCGGGAGAAAACCGGCTAAGATTGAGTCAGTCGACTTTCCCCGACGAGTCCCCGGAAGACGGCCGTGAATTCCTTCCGGAGACGGTCATCCAGAACGTCGATGAGCGGCTGTTCATTCCGGTCGGCGTCCCGGATCGCCTCGCTGTAGGGGATCATGCCCAAAATGAGGGAGGGGGGAAAATGAGCGCGGATCCAGCGTTCCTGGTCTTCATCCTGGACCTTATTTCCGATGACCCGAAATTCCTCGAGGCCGATCTCCCGGGAGAGCTTCATAATGGTCAGAGCCGTGTCGATGCTCCGGGAGCCGGGCTCGACGACGATGATCATTTCCTGGATTGCCGAGGCGGTGGCCCGGCCCAGGTGTTCGATCCCGGCCTCCATGTCGACGATGACGGCTTCGTCCCGGTGGAGGATGATCTCGGAGAGCAGGCTCTTGAGCAAGACATTCTCCGGACAGGCACACCCCTCCCCTCCCTTTCGTACGGCCCCCATGACCAACAGCTTGATGCCCCGAAAACGGAACGAGTATTCCTCGGGGATATCATCGACACGGGGGTTCATCTTGAACAGCTGGCCGAACTGCCGGGGAGAAGCGCCCGTTCTTTCCTTGATCAGCTCCCTCTGGTGAGAGATGGACACGATCTTGGCCGCGTCGGATTTGGGAATGCCCAGGGCAGAGGCCAAGTTGGCGTCGGGGTCGGCATCGACGGCCAGGACCTTGTAGCCGTTCTGGACAAAATAATGAGCCAAAATGCCGGCGATCGTGGACTTGCCGACTCCGCCTTTTCCGGATATCGCGATCTTCATCCTCTCTCCCTCAAACCTTGGACAGCAGTCTTTTGACCAACTCCAGGGCGGACGCGGCGTCGGGTGCGTAGCCGTCGGCCCCGATCTCGTCAGCGTAGGACCGCGTCACGGGAGCGCCTCCGATCGCAATCCGGACCCGGCGTCTGAGCCCGGCGTGTTCCACGGCTTCGACGACCTCCCTCATGTAGGACATCGTCGTCGTCAGCAGCGCAGACAGCCCGAGGACGGACGGCCGGTTCGTCTTGATCGCCCGGACGATGTTGCCC
The DNA here is from genome assembly GCA_017886205.1 of Candidatus Aminicenantota bacterium. Classification (GTDB taxonomy): domain Bacteria; phylum Acidobacteriota; class Aminicenantia; order Aminicenantales; family UBA8522; genus UBA8522. The sequence continues at coordinate 66,570 of JAFNEO010000057.1, forward strand.
ATGGAGACATCGATTCCCAGGTCGATCACCTCGTACCCGGCTCCCTCGAGCATCATCCCGACGATCTTTTTGCCGATATCGTGGAGGTCCCCCTTGACCGTGGCCAGGATGATCCGACCTCGGAGATGGGCCCGGTCGGAGGAAAAGAGCGGGCGGAGAATCTCCAGGCCCACATTCATCGCCCGGGACGCGATCAGGACTTCCGGGATGAAGACCTCGTTGCTCTTGAACTTCTCCCCGACCGCCGACATCCCCTGGACAAGACCATCGTCCAGGATCTTCTCCGGGCAATGTCCCTGGGAAAGCGCCTTCCTGGTCAGTTCCTTGATCTTGGCCGAATCCCCGGCTTCGACGCTCGCCGCGATCTCGGTCAGGGTCCGCATGGCCTTTTCTCGGCTTCTCTTGTATAATTTTGCTAGAAAACGCTCCGAGGAATTATACCAGAATGGAGACCGGGAAAACCATAGCCGCGGCCAAGTTCAAATCTCTGGCCGAAGAGTACCGGCAGAAGACGGGCCTTCACCTCATCCTGGTCGACCTCAGGGGCAAAATCATCTCTGGGTCCGGGGGCTGTGACTTTTGTCGGAAGGCTGGTGCGGGCAGAGAGGAGAAGCTGGTTAAGAGCTGCCACCAGAAGATGGCCCAGGCCGTCGAGGAATCGTTCCGCTGGGGAGAGGGCTACATCACGACCTGCCCGCTGGGGTTTGTCCTCTTCGCCGTGCCCATCGTCCAGCACAGGAGACTCAGGGGGGGACTGATCAGCGGTTTCGCCATCTTTGCCGAGATGAAGGAGGATTTCGCCGAAGAGGTCTCCGCCAACTTGGCCAAGTTCGGCGCGGCCGCTAAGCCCCTCGGCCTCAACGCCAAGGGCATCAGGAACATTTCGCTCAAGAAAGCGAAAGAGGCCGTCTCCCAGTTGATGTCCCTGACCCAAAAGTACGAAATTAACGACCTCGCTTTTTTGAAGGAGCGGAACGAAAAATACGTCCAGCAGTACAAGATCGCCAACTTCCTGGAGAAGCTGAAGAGGGAAAACCCCGACATCGCCCGGAAGATCCTGGACAAACAGGACGAGATCATCCAGAAGGTGAAGCTGGGAGACAGGGCCGGGGCCCGGGAGATCCTGAACGAATTCCTGGGATCGATTTTTTTTGAGAGCGGGATGAACTTCGAGGTGATCAAGGTCCGGATCATCGAGCTCATCGTCATCATTTCCCGGGCGGCCATCGAGGCCGGCGTCGGGGCGCAGGAGTTGCTCGGGCTCAACTATTCCTACTTGACCGAGCTCAGCAAAGTGACTGACCTGGAAGAGCTGCTCTTCAAGGTTACCCGGGTCCTGGAGAACTTCATCGCCAAGGTCTCTCTGGGCAAGGAGAAAAAGCGGAAGGTCCGGTGCCAGAGGATGCGCGATTTCATCCACCGGAACTTCACCCGGAAGATCACCGCCCGGGACGTGGCCGAAGAGGCCGGACTCAGCGTCGGACGGGCCCTCCACCTGTTTCGAGAAGAAACGGGGATGGCCCTGACGGGCTATATCAACAAGATGAAGGTCGACTATGGGAAGTATCTTCTTCTGAACAGCGACATCCAGCTGGCGGAGCTGGCCGACCAGCTCGGCTACTATGACCAGAGCCATTTCACCAAGAATTTCAAGAAATTCGAGAAAATCACCCCCTCCCATTTTCGGTTGAGGTATAAGACGGAGATCTAGGATCCGAATGCCCATGATATTCTGAGGAACGAAACGATAGGGAAAAGGTCGTAGAAATCGGCCTCCAGAAGTTGAGCGAGGAAAGATGAATTTTCAAAAAACCAGGTCCTTATTTTGGGCTGTTTTTTTCCTGGCCACACTCCCCGTTCTGCCGGTCCGGTTCCCTTCGGCCCAAGAACGTTTCGGACCCTCCCAGCCGGCGTACGATTTCGGGATAGAAACCGGCTGGATCACGATGCCGGACGGGGTCCGGCTCTCGACGACATACTACAAGCCTGTGCCCCTCGTTCCCGACGAGAAATTCCCGGTCGTCTTCGAGTTCCTTCCCTACCGAAAGGACGATTCGGGCTACATCGGCACCTATGCTCTCTACACTTATTTTGTCCGCCGGGGATATATCATGGTTCGGGTCGATATCCGGGGGACGGGATCATCCGAGGGGATTTTCCCCCTTCGTGAGTATTCTGAACAGGAACTCGACGATGCCGTCGAGATCATCGACCGGCTCTCCAAGATGCCGGGGTCGAACGGCCGCGTCGGCATGTGGGGCATCTCCTGGGGTGGCTTCAACGCCATCCAGGTGGCCATGCGCCGGCCTCCGGCCCTCAAAGCCATCCTCGCCGCCATGGCCACGGACGACCTTTATCATGATGATGTTCACTACATGGACGGGGCGTTTCATGTGGACGAATGGGCCTTCTGGTTCGATCATGCCAAGGCCATTCCTCGGTCTCCTGATTACCCTCTCGACGAGGCCTATTTCAAGGAACGCTTCGAGTCTTACCCCGGCCTGTTGACCTATCTCAAGCAGCAGAAGGACGGAGAATTCTGGCGCCGGAATTCCCTCCGCTGGCAGTACGACAAAATCCAGATCCCCTGCTATCTTATCGGCGGTCTCCTTGACGGCTATCGGGACAGCGTCCCGCGAATGCTCGAGAATATGAAAGTCCCGATCAAAGCCGAGATCGGGCCCTATAACCATTCCTGGCCGGACGACGGAATCCCGGGACCCAATTATGAATGGCGGCATGAAGCGGTCCGCTGGTGGGACAACTGGCTCAAGGATATCGACACCGAAGTCACGGCCGATCCCCGGCTGGCCTTATTTATGAGGGAGGGGCATGCCCCGGACTCCAACCTCCAGACGACGCCGGGACATTGGATCACGACCGATTGGCCGATCCCCGGGACAACCTGGCAAAAGCTCTTTCCGGCGGAAAACCACGGGCTTTTGGAGAGCCCGGAAAAGCCGGGCGAGGAAGGCCTCCGCTATGTCCCGACCTATGGAATAAGCAGCGGGCTATGGTGGGGAGAGCCGACCGGTGACATGAGGCCGGATGACGCCGGGAGTCTCGTCTTTGACAGTCCGCCCCTCAATAAAAGCTTCGCTATCGCCGGTTTTCCCCAGGTCTTCCTGCGCGTCTCTGCGGACGCGCCCCTCGCCCACTGGGTCGCCCGGCTCGAAGATATCCAGCCGGATGGAACGGTCTCTCTCGTCGCCGGGGCCCTTCTCAACGGCGCCCAGAGAAATTCCCGGATCGACCCGGAGCCGCTCGTCCCGGGAGAAACCTACGACCTCGGTTTTGACCTGCATTTTACGACCTGGACGTTCCAGGCCGGACACAGAATCCGCCTCTCCGTTTCCAACTCCCTATTCCCGATGATCTGGCCGACCCCCTACCCCATGACCACCCGGCTTTTCATCGGGACCGGAGAGACCCGGGTCGAACTGCCGGTCGTTCCCGAGGAGAAGCGTCCGGCTCCCCGCTTCGAGCGACCGCAGCCGCGGGAAACACGGACGGACGCTCTCGACCTCGGCGGAGAGGTCTGGCCCCAGGGCTTCTATCAATGGCGGCGCGACCTCTGGAAGGGAACCGTGGGAGTGGAATGGCACGGCTCCAGCCGCTATGAGATCGGAGGAGTCCGCTTTGAGTCGACTGAAAAGAACGACTACGAGACCAGCGACAACAGCCCCGCCGCCTCACGTTTCCTCGGCGAGGACAGCGATCGCATCCGGCTCCCCGACCGGAATATCTATTTGCTGACCACGGTGAATATCCGTTCCGAAGAAAAGAGCTTCGAGGTGATCTTTGTCCGGCAGGTCTATCTGAACGACAAGCTTCTCCGGCGAAAGGAATGGCAGGAGACGATCCCGCGGCAGGGCCAATAAGCATCCGGAGAAAGGCCCTCTCCCTGTCACCTTGAGGGCGGCCGGCAAGAAAAATCCGTGTTGCCGGGACGGTTTGAAAAAAAGGCTTTTCAATGATAAGATAATGCCCCATGGCCCAGGAGCATTCGTTTGACATCGTCTCCAAGATCGAATGGCAAGAAGTCTCGAACGCCGTCCATATCGCCCTTAAGGAAATCACCAACCGGTTCGATTTCAAGCACAGTCGGGCCGAGATCATCCAGGAAAAGGGCAAGCTGATCTTGATCGCCGAGGACGGCACCAAGCTTCGCAGCCTCATCGATGTCCTGGAACAAAAAATGGTCAAGCGTCACATCCCCCTCAAGGCCGTCCAGTACCAGAAGGTCGAGGACGGACCCAACCGGACGGTCAAGCAGGAGGTCCATTTCCAGGTCGGGATCCCCATGGAGAAGGCCCGGGAGATCGTCAAGCTGGTGAAACAGCAGAAGTTCAAAGCCCAAGCGGCCATCCAGGGAGACCAGGTCCGGGTCTTTTCTCCCAAGATCGACACCTTGCAGGAAGTCATCGGCTTTCTCAAGGCGCAGGATTTCGGCATCCACATGGAATTCGCCAACTACCGATGAGAAACGCCCTCCCCCAGAAAGCCCGCGACCTGCTCCGGCAGAGGAAAGACCTGGATGATGTCTACAACCATATCCAGGAGGAACTCGGTCGGGTCGAAGATAGCCTCAAGATCTTCTCTTACTCGCCCAATCGGCTGATTTCCGAGATCAGCACCTATCTCTTCCAGAAAAAGGGCAAGCGCATCCGGCCGGCCCTTCTCATCCTCTGCTCCAAGTTACTCAACTACCGGGGAGAGGAGCATATCTTCATGGCGACGCTGGTCGAATTCATCCACACCGCCAGCCTGATCCACGACGACATCATCGACAACGCCGACCTCAGAAGGGGAAGGGATTCCGTCCATGCCCGCTGGGGCCCGAACATATCCGTCCTGCTGGGCGATTATCTTTATATCAGTACCATCGGCAGGTCCCAGGAAAGCGCCCATCCCCAGGTCATCCGCATCCTGACCGATGTCTCGGCCCGGATGATCGAGGGCGAGCTGACCGAGTACCACTTAAGCGGCAACCTGGAGACGGCCGAGCAGGACTACATCGACATCATCGACAAGAAAACAGCCTCGCTCTTCTCTGCGGCCTGTCAGATCGGGGCGATCCTGAGCCGGGCGACGCCGGAGCAGGAAAAACGGCTCGTCGACTACGGCCGCAACCTGGGCCTGGCTTTCCAGGTGACCGATGACCTGCTCGATTTCCAGGGTGACGAAAACCGGCTGGGCAAGCCCGTCCTCTCCGACCTGAGCGAGGGCCGCATCACCCTGCCTTTGATCTACGCCCTTCGCCACGATGGTTCTGAAAGCCGTGACCGCCTGCGGACCCTGCTCGCAAGAAAGAATCTGGACCGGCGGTCGAAGGGAGAGATCCTGGACATCATCAAGGCCGACGGCGCATTCGATTATAGCCATCGAAAAGCGGAAGAGTTTTCCCTACGGGCCCGGGATGTCGTCTCCGGGTTCCCGGAATCCACGTACCGGGATGCGCTCAGCCTGCTGGCCGAGTTCGTCTTGAACAGGGACAGATAGAGGCGGACGAGACTTTGGTCGAGATCGAAGTCAAAGTCCGGGTCAAGGATGCTGCCGCCATGCGCCAGGCCATCCTTCGGTCCGGCGCCCAGCTCGAAAAGGAACGCTATCCAGAAGAAAACACCCTCTTCGACCTCCCCTTACGGGTCCTGACATCCAAGAAATGCGCGCTGAGGTTGCGCCGGGCAGGCCGCAAGGTTTTCCTGACCTTTAAGGGAGCGCCCCAGAAATCGCGGCGGTTCAAGGTCCGCGAGGAGCACGAGACCGAGGTCCGGAACGAAAAGGCGCTGCGGCGGATCCTGCGCGGACTGGGGTTCGTGGCCGTCTTCCGCTATGAGAAGTCGAGAACGACTTTTCGGAGGGGCCGCCTGCGGATCTCGCTCGATGAAACGGCGGCGGGTGTCTTCTGTGAGTTCGAGGGGGAGCGGAGCGATATCGTCAGGTATGCCCGAACCCTGGGTTTCTCTTCCGCGGAAATGATCAAGCAGGACTATGTGGAGATCCTGCAACAACAGGGGAAAAAGGCCTAGCCCTCTCCCTCTTCTTCTCCCTTCTCTTCTTCCAGCTCTTCGAGCGGCTCGAACTCCTCGGAGAACTTGGGTTCGGCCTCTTCTTCCTTGCCCCCGGCAGCTTCATCGCCTGAAACCCCGGGCTCAACGGCTGCGGCCCCCTCTTCCTCGATATCGCCGACCACTTCGTCACCGAGAAAGACGTGCTCCTCCGGCTCGGGAACGTCCTCTTTTTTGGTCTTCAGGATCTCGAACTCGACGAGGCCCAACTTGACCTCATTCTGGGCGATTCGGACGGGGTTCCGGGATTTTGACTTGAGGCGCGATTTTGCACCCTTGAGAAGTTCTTTCGCTCTTTTCGAGGCGATAATCACGAATCGGTACTTGCTGTCGACATTGCCCAATTCTTTCAACGGAATTGATTCCTCCTCTTTTTTTCCTTGGTAGACGTGAAGGAAGGATAGCAGAAATGCTCGAAAAATTCAATTTATTTCCTGGGAATATTCACATCCCTAGGCGACTGTGCTAAAATAGAAATTCGTTTTTTTGTTCGAATAACAATCGACCCTATGTCTGAATACTCAAAACACCCGAAGGCCATCTGGGCGATCGGCGGAGGCAAAGGAGGAACGGGCAAGACCTTCCTCTCCGCCAACCTGGCCATCGCCCTGAGTGTCGAACGGGGAGACATCGTCGCCGTCGACGCCGACCTCGGCGGCCCCAACCTGCACACCCTTCTCGGCGTCCGGGAAAACGGCCAGGACCTGGGGGATTTCGTCAGGAACGAAGTCACCCGGCTGGAAGACATCGCCCTGCCCACATCCTTCCCGGGGTTACGTCTTATCCGCGGGAGCGAGAACACGCTCTTCCTGGCCAACCTCAACCACTACCGGAAGCTGAAGCTCATCCGGCAGATTAAGAGCCTGCCTACGAGCGGCGTCGTCATCGACTTGGGCACGGGAAGCGCTTACAACACCCTGGACCTCTTCATGACCGCCAGCCCTGGGGTCCTTGTGGTCACGCCCGAGCCAACGGCGATCGAGAACGCCTACCTGTTCCTGAAATCGTGCGCCCTCAGAGTTTTAAAAGCGTACGCCCGGTATTTCGGGATCCGGGACTTCGACCAGAAGATGAGTCAATGGCTCGAATACCCGTCCGCCACGCTGAGGAAGTTCATGGAGATCCTTTCCGCCGGCGAAGGCTCGGCCGGCCAGGTCCTTACCGCCGCGTTGAATAACTTCAAGGTCTATCTCGTCGTCAACAAGGCCCGGGACAGGAAGGACGTCCATCTCGGCCGTTCCATCGTCGACGTCGTCCGCAAGTACTTCCTCATCGACATGGACCTCCTGGGGACTGTCCCCCAAGATGAGAGGGTCAACTGGAGCCTGAAGAAGTTCTCCCCGTTTATATTCGAACACCCGGAGAGCGAAGTCTCCAGGGCGATCCAGTCGATGGCCGAGAGGCTGTCCCTGGAATCGCCCCTTATCAAACCGGAAGAGAGGCCGTCCTCGCAGGCCTGAACGATGATCAGGAAGATCGAGGAGATGGACTTCTATGAGCTCTTGAACATGCCCCTCGACGCCTCGCCGAAAGACATCGAAAACGCCTATCTCCTGGCCGTCGCCACATATCACCGGGAAGGCCTAGCCTCCTATGGAGGGCTCGGGGACGTGGACCGGAGACTCATGCTGGACAAGGTCGAAGAGGCGTTCCAGACCTTGCGTGACCCGGAAAAGAAAAAAGCCTATGATCCTCTCGTCCTCCCCGGACATCCGGAATTCCAGCAGCGTGCCTATTTCCGACGCTCGACCAGTAGGCTGGAGATTGAAGACGCCTCCGAGGAAGAAAGGCTCTGGGACAAGATCAAGGCCGTCCTCAGTCCCCCCCGGCATCGCGGAGACGGCCACGGACATCGTAAAAATGGAGACGAATGGGAGCGGGAGAGGCTGCCCCAAGATTTCTATTATTACGGCGATTATCTCAAGAAGGTCAGGGAGAAAAGAGGCCTGTCCCGGGAAGATATCGCCGAGCGGTGCGGAATCAGCCCGGCCCGGCTCGAATCATTGGAGGAGGAAAGCTTTCCTTCCCTTTCCCATGGAGAAGAGCTTCTGGAAGGCCTCAAGCGCTACGCCAAGTGCTTGGGGCTCGACTCTGAGAAAGGGCGGGGTTCCCCCTTTTCCGATCGCTTTACTGAATAGGCTCAGCGTTCAAGGAGGATGTCGTCGTCCGTATCGAACGTCCTGTCTTTTCCCGCGGCAACCAGGCGATAGTCCGAGTCCGACAGCCGTTCATACTTGAGGGGAGTGCCCCAGCCGTCGGACGGGTCGCCGGAGAACAGGCGGGCGGCGAAGAGCGTTTTCAGGTCCGCCGGGGCCTCGCCTTCCGTGGCCATAAAATAGTCGATCGCCTTCTGCATCGTCGCCATATTCACCTGAGTGAGTTCCGTCCGGATCCTTTCGTTGGCGTCCTGGGTGGCCTCGATGTAGCTCTTCTTCCCGGCCTTGGCAAAATAGAGGAAATACACGATCACCATGCCCAGGAGAAGGAGAATTAAGGCGCCCCGTATTTTCATGGCAAGAAAAAAGTGACCCGTGGAGGACTCGAACCTCCAACCCGCGGATTAAGAGTCCGCTGCTCTACCTATTGAGCTAACGGGCCGGAAAATCCTCATTAGTTTAGATGACTCCTCCCCTCTTGTCAAACGCCAGAATTCGGTGCCAGGCACCAAATTCACGTGGCACCGAATTCACGCTCCCACGCTAGGAATTGCACTTGCCGGGCCGATTTCTTTATAATACGGGAAGAACGCAAACGATCATGGACCTGAACATCTTCATCCTCGCCGTTCTGATCATTACCGCGATCGTCCTCTTTCTATTCCTGTTGTCCCTAGTCCGCTCAGTCAAGACGACTTCGGGGCGGATCGAGGACTGGAGACGCTCCCAGGCAGAAAACCCCGCCCTCTCCCTCATGCAGCAGCAGATCGGCCAGCTCACCCAGCAGGTCAACCAGCAGCTCCAGAACATGAGCAGCCAGTTCCAGAGGACCACGGGCGATATCGGCCAGACTCTGGGAAGCGTGCAGAGCCACCTGGGCAAGGTCGAGGTCACGACCAGGGAAGTCCTGGATAAGGCAAGAAGCATCGCTTCCCTCGAGGACCTGCTGCGCGCGCCCAAGTTCCGGGGCGGGATGGGCGAGTTCTTTCTCGGCGACCTCCTGGGACAGATCCTGCCCCCGGCCTGCTTTACCCTCCAGCACCGCTTCAAGAGCGGCGAGAAAGTCGATGCCGCCATCAATATCAACAACCGTCTGGTCCCCGTGGATGCCAAGTTCCCCCTGGAAAATTTCAAGAAATACATCCAGGAGGCCGACGAAAAAAACAAGGAGGCCATGCGCAGGAAGTTCGTCGTCGATGTCAAAAAGCACATCGACGACATCGCCACCAAGTACATCCTGCCGGAGGAGGGCACCTACGATTTTGCGTTGATGTATATTCCCGCCGAGAACGTCTACTACGAGACCATCCTCAAGGACGAAGCCCTGGGCGAAGACCGCGGCCTTTACAGCCACGCCGTCCGGAAACGGGTCATCCCCGTCTCTCCCAATTCTTTCTTTGCCTATCTCCAGGTGATCGTTTACGGACTCAAAGGCATGGAGATCGAAAAATCCGCTCACCTGATCTACCAGACACTGGCTCAACTTCGCGGCGACCTCACCCGGTTCCAGAACGACTTCCAGGTCCTGGGCACGCACCTTGTCAACGCCAAGACGAGGTTTGATGAAGCAGAGAAGCGGTTGGTCAAGTTCTCTGACCGGCTGGAGCTCGCGGGTGGAGAGAAGACGGTCGAGCTCACCGAACCCAAGAATCCGGAAAGCGATTAAGTCCGCTCGCCGGCGGCTACCTTTTCGAACGCCTTCAACGTCTCCGGGCTTCCGATGAAAATGAAGACATCCGTTTCCTGGATAATCCTGTCCGAAGGCGGGTTGAACTCGTAATCCTTTGTTCCGGCTGTGCGCACGGCCACCAGGAGCGCTTTGGTCCTCTCCCTGAGCGCCGACTCCTGGATGGTCTTGCCGATCAGAGCCGACCCCTTCCCCACCTCGACCTCCTCGACGCGGAGCACCCGCTCCTTGCCGTAGAGCATCATATCGAGGAAGGTGACGACCGCCGGCCGGACCATGTCAGAGACCATCCGCATCCCGCCGATGAAGCTGGGAGAAACGACGCTGTCGGCGCCGGCCCTTTTCATCTTGTCATGGGACTTGAGGTCGATGCCCTTGGCGATGATCCGGGTCTTGGGGTTGAGGCTCCGGGCGGTGAGGGTGACGAAGAGGTTGGCTTCATCCGTGGGGAGCAAGAGCAGGATCCCCTTGGCCCTGTCTACGCCGGCTTTCTGGAGGACGGCGTCCTCGGCGGGGTCTCCCAGCACATAAAGGAAACTCCCGAGCGAGGCGATCTTCTCGATCTTCTCTTTGGACGGTTCGACGACCACAAAGTCCCGCTGGGTTTGGAGGAGTTCCCGGATGACGGTCTGGGCGGTCTCGTCGCTCCCGCAGACGATGTAGTGGTCATTGAGCCTGGCGATGTCCTTTTCCATGCGTCTTCTCCCCAAGAGGTTTTTGAGCTCGCCCTCGACGATGAAGGCCGTGATCGAGGAGACGGCGAAGGCGATCGTCCCCAGGCTGAGGATGATGAAGAGGATGTTGAAGACACGGCCGGCCGGGTTTCCGCTCAGGTCGACCACCTCGCCGTAGCCGATGGTCGAGATGGTGATCGCCGTCATGTACAGGCAATCCAGGAGGCTGACCTCCGGACCGCCGAAGAGCTTGAACCCGATGACGCCGATGAGGAAAACGGCCGCGAACAGGACGAGCGAAATATGGATTCTTTTTCTGTTATCCATGGGCGAGAGCACCCTTTTTCATCGCTCCCGATTATAGTCCATCCGGACGGCTTTTTCAGCAAAAAAAATCCTGTTGTCTAGCCGGGCTAATCTCCCTATAATCTTTGAATCATGCTCCTTGTGGGCTCACCTACGAAAGGAACATAAACATGCATCTCCACACCATTGATTGGGTCATCGTCTTCGCCAGCCTGCTTATCTGCTTCGTCCCCGCGCTGTTCTTCCGCAAGCGGGCGGGCCAGAGCACCTCGGAGTTTTTCGTCTCCGGACGGGCCGTACCCTGGTGGCTGGCCGGCCTGTCGATGGTGGCCACGACCTTCAGCAGCGACACCCCCAACTTGGTCACCGATATCGTCCGCCGCAACGGCGTCGCCGGTAACTGGGTCTGGTGGGCGTTCACGCTGACTGGTGTGGCCACGGTGTTCTTCTACGCCCGGATGTGGCGGCGCTCCGAGGTCATGACCGACCTCGAATTTTACGAACTCCGCTACTCGGGAAAAGCGGCCGGTGTCGTGCGCGGTTTCCGGTCGGTCTATCTGGGATTCCTGTTCAACTGCATCATCATGGCCACGGTCAACTTGGCCGCCTGCAAGATCGCCGCCATCCTGTTCGATCTGGAGCGCTGGCAGACGCTCGCCCTGGTCGGCGTCCTCAATGTCATCTTTGCCACTGTCACCGGTTTGTGGGGTGTTCTGATCATCGACATGATCCAATTCTTCATCAAGATGACGGCCGTTATCGCCGCTGCCTATTTCGCAGTGAAATACGTCGGCGGGATGGACGTGTTGGTGTCCACCCTGTCCGCCAAAACCGGACCGAACGGCGTCCATTTCCTCAACATGCTGCCCGATTTTAAGAGCAACTGGGACCTGGCTATCGCCATCTTCATCATGCCGCTGGCCGTCCAATGGTGGGCCGTCTGGTACCCTGGCGCCGAGCCCGGCGGCGGCAGCTACATCGCCCAGCGGATGCTAGCCTCGAAGTCCGAGAAGGACTCGCTCGGGGCGGTCCTTTTCTTCAACATAGCCCACTACGTCCTGCGTCCCTGGCCGTGGATCCTGGTCGGGCTCTGCTCCCTGATCGTCTATCCGCAGCTCGCTGATATCCAGAAGGCTTTCCCGAACCTGGACCCGAGCCTCCTGGGACACGATATTGCCTTTCCGGCCATGCTCAAGTTCCTTCCCGTGGGTTTCATCGGACTCATGGTCGGTGGCCTGATCGCGGCCAATTCCTCGACCAACCTGACCCACCTCAATTGGGGGGCGTCCTATCTAGTCCACGATTTTTACCGACGCTTCCTGAAGAGGGACGCCACCGAAAAACACTACGTCATGGTGGGCCGCCTGGCTACGATCGTCCTCTTCCTCTCGGCCGGGGCGTTGGTCTTTGTGCTGGAAACCGCCAAGGACAGCTTCGACATCATCCTCCAGGTCGGCGCAGGGACCGGCCTCCTCTATCTTGTCCGCTGGTTCTGGTGGCGGGTCAACGCCTGGTGCGAGGTCAACGCCATGATCAGCAGCTTCGGCTTCTCCATTCTGCTGCTTATTCTCAGGAAAGTCGGCCTGGTCATCCCGACCCACTATGCCCTCACCCTGACCGTCCTGGCGACCACGGCCGTCTGGGTGCTGACGGCCTTCTTGGGGCCCAAGACCGATCCGCAGACGCTCGTCAAATTTTATAAAAAGGTCCGTCCCTTCGGGCCCGGGTGGGAACCCGTTCGCAAGCAAGCCGGCCTTTCCAAAGCCGAGGCCAGGACGACCGGCGACAACTTCCCGGTAGCCCTCGTCGGCTGGGTATCCGGGTCGCTTACAATCTGGTCGGCGCTTTTCACTGTGGGAAACTTCCTCTACGGCCGGACGACCTACGCGCTCGTGCTTTTGGCGGTCTTTATCGTCAGCGGGACGGTCCTGCTCCGGGTGATTAACAGGCTTTGGGCGAAGGGCTAAAAGGGAGCGCGCCTGACAGGGGTCGAACCTGCGACCTACGGATCCGGAGTCCGTCGCTCTATCCACTGAGCTACAGGCGCGCCGTGAGAACAATATTACCCCATTAGAGAGCCGATGTAAATCGGCGAGGACAAGTCACAATCAGGTCACAATTGCCAAGAACGGCTTAAGATTGGATTCTATCGAGCCTCTTCCTGCCATCCTTGACTTCAGGCACTCCAAGGTCGGCGTTCTTCCGAGATCAAGGATGCGCATATCAGGAATCCTCACTCAGCCATCGCAGCGGAAAAGGAAATTCGCTAAATCCTCTTGAATTCTGCAATCCCATCCCTCCACCGGTCAGCTTCTTAGCGGACCCCTCTTGGGAGGGATGTCAGGTTGCGATATTGAACTTTCAACGAATCTTCATTAATATCCTTTTAAAGGAGAAGCCAATATGAACATCACTTCAAGACCCAGGCGGCGCAGCGTATGTCTGTGGATATTCGCAATCGGGCTATTGGCGCTGGCTGCTAAGCCAGGCCTAATTGCCCAGGACAAGGAGATCGCCAAGAAGCTGCAGGGTTTCGACGCTTACATAACAAAGATTCTCAAAGACTGGAACGCACCCGGCGTCGGCGTAGGTATCGTGGCCGGGGACAAGCTCGTCTTCGCCAAAGGATACGGCTATCGGGATTACGAGAAAAAGCTGCCCTTCACACCCACGACATTGTGCCAGATCGCTTCCAACACGAAACTCTTTACGGCGGTGGCCGCAGGACTCCTGGTGGATGAGGGGAAACTGACCTGGGACAAGCCCGTCCGCGATTCGGTTCCGTCTATCCAATTTTATAACGATCAGCTTAACAACACGGTCACTCTTCGGGATATGCTCGCCCATCGCACAGGTATCACTCGACACGACACGATCTGGTTCAAGTCGGACTTCACCCGCTTGGAGCTCTATGAGCGGATCAAATATCTGGAGCCCCGGGAGCCGATCCGGCAGACTTTTCTCTACAACAATTTGATGTACGCCGCCGCGGGATATCTCATTGAGCTGCAATCCGGCAAGACTTGGGAAGAGTTTGTCCGAGAGAAGATTTTCGCCCCCCTCAACATGACCGGCACCGTTTACTCCATCGCGGACATGCTCAAGCAGCCTGACTTTGGAGTGCCTTACACTGAGAAAAGGGACAACTTCGAACTCTACAAGATTCCTTACTACGAGGATATAGCGGGCGTCGCCCCCTGCGGTGCTATCATTTCCAACATCCAAGACATGTCCCACTGGCTCGTCGCCCTGATGGACGACGGGAAATATGCGGGCCAACGAATCCTCCCAGCAGATGTGCTCAAAGCGACGCTGGAGCCGGCCATAGCGCTGCCCAATACGATGGCGGAGACGCGTGGCTACTGGGAACTCTTGAATTCCGCCTACGGGATGGGCCGCGAGACGACCTCCTATCGGGGCCACCTCCTCACCTTCCACGGCGGAGACCTGCCCGGATTCCACAGCCAGATTTCCTTCATGCCCCGCGAGCGAATCGGAGCGATCGTCTTCGTGATTGGAAACCACTGTGCTAGTCTTTATAACACTATTAGCTATAACATCTACGAGCGCCTGCTTGGCTTAGACCAGACTCCCTGGAGCGAACGCTTGCTGGAGCTGAGGCTGAAAGGAAAGAAGGCAGGAACGGAGGCCCGGGCCAAGGCCGGAGCGGAACGCATCCCGGATACCAAGCCTTCCCATTCTCTCTCCGATTATGTGGGAGAGTATGAGCATCCCGCTTACGGCGTCTTGAAGATCGGATTAGGGGACAGACAGCTTCAGTTCGACTTCCATAAAATTCAGTTCCCGCTGACCCATTTCCACTTCGACCGTTTCGACACGCCCGATGATGAGCTCTACGGAAAATGGTCGGTGAATTTCCAAACAAATCCCCAGGGCGACATCGACAAAGCCGTCATGTCCCTGGACGAAGCAGAGGCTCTCTTCACGCGCAAGCCCGAAGCTCTTGAACCCGGGTTGCTCAAGCAACTGGCTGGGACCTACGAGACCCCGACCGGTTTCAAGTTCCAGGTTACCTTGAAGGAGGACAACGTCCTTTATCTGGTGTATCCGGGTGAGCCTACGGAAACGCTGATTCACTACAAGGGGCTCAAGTTCCGGCTCAAGGAGTTTTCCGACTTGGTCTTCGAGTTCGTCATCGAAAACGGTGAGGTCAAAGCCCTTAAGCAGAGGGATCCCTCCGGAGAATTCGTCTTCACGCGAAAATAACTGACGCCCCGCAAAGAGTTTCATGCTTATTTGCGTCGGCTCGTTGAGGCCGGCTATGGGAAACAGATCATGTTCGGTTCTGACAATATGTATTGGCCGGAATCCATCCGCCTGGCTGTTGAAAGCATTGAATCCGCCGATTTCCTAACCCCGGAGCAGAACCGGGATATCTTTTACAACAACGCGGCGAAATTTCTCCGTTTAGCTGAAGAAAGCAGGGCAAGATAATGAGAAGTGGGAATTTTTAGTTTCTGCGGAGACGAGGCAGGAAACGTGGAACCTGGTTCATGTACTCACGATAATTCGGTAGCCGCTGAAGTAGATCGTATTCTTCGAGCCTCGTCTGGATCAGAACCCAGATAACCCCTAGGACGCAGGCGATGGCTATCGACTGAGTTGGCTTGAGGAGAAAAAGCCCTGCGAACTCTAGGAAGGCTCCTGTATGGATCGGATGACGCACCTGGGCATATAGGCTATTTCGGACGAGATGATCTCGAGTGGAGGGCGCGACCGCTCGCAATCTGATAGCGACAAGGGCGATTAGGATGATCAAGCCTCCGGCCATGATAATGAGCAGTCCGATCACATCCGTCACGATCATTTTCGAAAAAAGCAGTTGTGACTGAGTGCGGGCGGCCAGACCAAAACCGATTGCCCAAACGGGGATGCCGAGGATATTCCTCAGGATCATGGTGATGAGAGAGCCTCGCCGATCGCCCCAGCGGCGAGAAGAAGCCGTGGTCAAGGCGCTTGCCAAATTGAAGATAAACCCGATCACTAAAGGTATTAAAAAGAGAAACATGTAATATCCATCACCTTTTGTTCGAGATCCATCGTGGGGGCTATACCAAAAGTATATTGCCGACCGACGAGTGATGTCAAAGAGAGAATACGATCAACACCAAGGGCAAGCCGGAGCGGCTAGCGGGAAAAGGTGACAGGAGGGTCAGTTCAACTTGACATCCCTTCACGCTGCGATTTATCATCCCTAACGATGGGATGAGGCAAAATTGGTGCATGAACGCTCACTCAGCCGGCACACCAGAAAACGAAATTATTATCAATTGGTCGGCTGAAGGACTGAAGATGCCCAAGACAAAGATCGTCTGCACCATCGGGCCGGCCTCCCGGTCCCCTGAAACCTTGGCCGACCTCATCACCGCGGGCATGAGCGTCGCCCGCTTGAATTTCTCTCACGGTTCGCACGCCGAGCACGCCGCGGTCATCTCGCATCTCCGCCGTCTTGCCGACGAGCTCGGCCGGCCCGTGGCCATCCTCCAGGACCTGGGCGGACCCAAGATCCGGGTCGGCCCGGTCGCCGGGGGGACGGTGATGCTCGAGCCCGGCTCGCTCTTCACCATGACCCGTCGCCGGGTCCCGGGAAGCGCCAGGGAGGTTTCCATCAGCTACCCGGCTCTCCCCCGGAATGTCCGCCGGGGGGATACACTGTTGCTCGGAGACGGGGCGATCGAGCTCCGCGTCTCCCGGGCAACACCGCAGGACATCGAGTGCCGGGTGATCATCGGCGGGCCCCTGAGCTCCCACAAGGGGATCAACCTTCCCTCCCAGAGCCTGCGGCTTCCCGTCCTCACGGAAAAAGACGAGAAGGACCTGGCCTTCGGCATCCGTCAGAAGGTCGACTACATCGCTCTCTCTTTTGTCAGGAGGGCCAAGGATATCCTGCGGGCGAAAAAGCTCATGGCGGCGAGAAAATGCGACATCCCCCTGATCGCCAAGATCGAGAAACACGAGGCCCTGGACAACATCGACGAGATAGTTCCGCTCGTCGAGGCCGTCATGGTCGCCCGCGGCGATCTCGGCGTGGAGATTCCCCTGGAGAGCGTGCCCCGGGTCCAGAAATGGCTGATTCACAAATCCAACGTCAGCGGGAAACCCGTGATCACGGCCACCCAAATGCTGCGCAGTATGGTGGAAAACCCCCGGCCGACCCGGGCGGAGGTGGCCGACGTGGCCAACGCGGTTTTGGATGGGACGGACGCGGTCATGCTGTCCGAAGAGACGGCCATTGGCCGGTTTCCCGTCGAATCCGTCCGGATGATGGCCAGGGTCGTTGCGGACGCGGAGATAGGGTTTCCATATGCCGACTGGATCCGCAAGTGGTGGGGGGAAAGCGGAAAGTCACTCTCAGAAGCCGTGGCCTTTTCAGCCTGCAACCTGGCCGAAGAGATCCGGGCGGCGGCCATCATCAGTTTCACCCAATCGGGGCTCACCGCCCGGCTCGTCTCCAAGTTTCGCCCCGCTTGTCCTATTTTGGCTCTGACGCCTCTCCGCGAAACCTACCGGCGCCTCAGCCTGGTCTGGGGGGTGACTCCGGTCATGGCCACCGGCCTGAAGACGACCGACGATATGATCGACCGCGCTTTCCACGCCGCCCGGAAATCCGGACTAGTCAAAAGGGGACAGAAGGTAGTCATCACAGCGGGTGTTCCCCTGGGTGTTCCCGGAAAGACCAACCTGGTCAAGGCGGAGGTTCTGATATGATCGCCGCTAGAGATGTTTGATCTCGTCTTTCGTCCTGTCCGTTTCGTCTTTCTTGAACTTCTCCTCCAAGAGCGACCTGGCGATGTCCTTTCCCCCGAGACCGAAAGCCAGGACCAGCGCCAGGACCAGCCCGCCGAAGACGATGGTGAAGGCGGCCAGAACGGCTTGGCGTCCGATGCCGAGCTGCTCCATGGCCATGACAAAGGCAAAGAGCACGACCGTTGTCTTGACCGCCCGGCTCAGCAGGCCGGACTGCTTGATCCCGGCATTGACGGAAGCGATCAGGGCGGCCCGGCCCAGAAAATTCCCGATGAGCACACCGACGATCAGCAGGAAAGCGGCGATGAAGACGTTGGGAAGATAGAGAAGAAATCTTTCCAGGAGCTGGTCGACGCGGGCAGCTTGAGCGCGTTCAGGGCGATAATGAAGAAGATGATCACGATCAGCCAGAAGAAGATCCGGCCGATGAATTTTGTCAGCGTGTCCTTGACGACGATCTTCTGCAGGGATTCGGTGATACCCAGGCGGGAGAAAAGCTTGTCCAGTTTCAGGAGCTTGAAGACCCGGACGTTGAGCCGCCGGGCGATCTCGAAGACGGTCCGAAAGGCGCTGCCTTTTCCCGGGATGCCGTGGTAGGGCGTCACCAGCTTGAGGACGCCGCCGGCCGGCTGGTCGATAAGAATGGAATCGAGGTCGACCTGCGTCGCCTTAACGATGTCCCTCGTCCCATCCGTGGACCCTCCGTCGGAGTTAACGAGCAGGGACCTGAAAGTGGAGAAGTATTTGGACAGGCCGGCCTCCACCGCCTTGACAACGTGAACGACGGTCCTGGAATTATTGTAGCTGGGAACACCGATGAGAATGTCGACCTCTTTTAGGGCGGCGATCGTCTCCTGGACGTCTCCCCCGAGGACGATCTTGTTGTCCGGCATTCTCCCTTTTATCGTTTCCGTATTTTTTTTCATTATAGATTTCGAGGGAAGCGATTGCAACCATTTTCCCGTTCTTGACAGCAATCTACGACGGCGATATAGTCGTTTTGCGATGGGCGGTCTCGAGATTCCGAGCTTATTGGGTGCTTAAGTCGCAGAATGCAAAAAAGCAAATCCTTATACACCGCCGCGCTCGGGCAGAGAACCTGGGTCATCGGCGAGCTCGTCGCCGGGCGGCACGAGGTCGCCCCGGTCTGAGGGAATTCCGGGAGGCGCGAGGACGATGATCTGGATTGAGTTCCTCGCGGGCGCCGGGCTGATCGTCCTGCTCGACATCCTCTGCCGCTCCGGACCGCTTCTCCAGAAGGTCTATCCCGGCCACGTCCTCTCCGCGGGGCTCGGGGTGATCCGCGGGGCTCGGGGTGATGTTCATCTGTTTTTAATTCCAGAGCTAACCCCCCAGCGTAGGTAGTGTATGTGCTACGATATAACAATAAGAAGGAGACAACCCCATGAATGTATTGACAAGAAATAATCTAAAGTTACTGATGGAGATACACCGAGGGCCGTGTGTCTCAGTTTTTATGCCCATGCACCGTTCAGGACCAGAAACCCAGCAGGATCTGATTCGGTTTAAGAATCTGATTCGAGAGGCTGAGGAAAGCTTGATTACACGAGGGATCCCCGCTCCCGAGGCAAGGGAGTTGCTGGAATCGGCCCAGAAACTTTTGCACGGCGATCTTCTCCATCAACACCAAAGCGACGGACTTGGGATGTTTCTTTCTCCGGAAGTGTTTCGCTACTACTTGCTCCCGTTCGCTTTTAGGGAACTGGTGTTTGTCGCCGACCGTTTTCACATCAGACCTCTTCTTCCCCTACTCAGTGGCGACGGACGATATTATATTTTGGCTCTCAGTCAGAACAAGGTCAGACTGCTTCAAGGCACACATTACAGCGTAAACGAGGTTTCTCTGGCCGACGTTCCGAAGAATCTTGCTGAGACCCTCAGCGATGACGATTCCTGGAAAGAGCTCCAGATGCATTCGGGCATATCAGGAGGGCAGGGCAAACTTTCGTCTGTTACGCATGGGTCTGAGGTTGATAGCAAGGAGAACATCAAGCGATACTTTCGGAGGATTGATAAGGGTTTGCATGAGTTGGTTAGGGACGAACGAGTGCCTTTAGTGTTGGCCGGGGTTGATTATCTCCACCCCATTTACAAAGAGGTGAATACTTATCCCCATTTGATGGAAGCTGGAGTTGGGGGGAATCCCGAAAGGTTGAGTGCCAAAGAGTTGCACGCACAGGCTTGGACAGTCGTAAGACCTTACTTTCAGAAGGCGCAGCAAGAGGCGGCTGATCAGTATAAACAATTTATCAGTTCCGGGAGAGCTTCTAACCGTTTCAGAAAAATCATTTTAGCGGCTTATCATGGACAGATCGAGTTATTATTTGCCGTCCCTGATTTTCAGCAGTGGGGCACCTTTGATCCGAGCACTGATGAGATTCACCTACACAAGAAAGAAAAAACCGGCGACGAGGATTTATTAGAGTCCACGGCAATCCAGACCCTCCTGAACGGAGGTACTGTCTATGTGGTCAAGCCAGGAACAATGCCTGATACCGGATCGTTAGCAGCCGTGTTCCGCTATTAAACACATCATTGACCCCGACTTCGACAGTCAGAGGCATATTTTAGCATAATTTAGAGGATGCGGCTGAAGCTGAAGCGCGGTTGGAGAGCCCGGCTCTGCATTTTGTCAGGAGCGTTCCTCTGGGAGGAGCCTACCTGCTGCGGAAACTCTGGGAACGGCTGGGACTTGAGAAGATGCTGACTCAGGTTGGGCTGGAAGCTGGGACGATGCATTTGGGTCATGGACCGGGGGATGTCGAGCGATGAGAACCGGATTCTTCTGCAGAGAGCCGGCGGGCATTATATCCTGTTCCGTTTGAAGGCCTAAACCTGTAGGCACACGCCAAAATTTTGACTCAACCCTAAGTTATTGATATTATTAGAGTACGCAGCTGTCGCGTGTTTATGACTGTCGAACGTGAGGTAAATTGAGCAACCTCTAAAGGCCTAAGGGCGATGGAAGCATAGGCAGCGCTAAGGCTGTCCCAGGAGTTTGCCTCTCCCGGGGTGTTTGGCGCAATAGATTGCCTAGATTCTTGAAGTTTGGCAAATCGGCTACGAACCCGGGAAAAGAAAGAATTGACACGTTTTGTAACCGTGATAAAATCTTGTCGTAGAGCGAGGGAGAGCGTGAACAAGCTCCGCGAAAAAATAAAAAGGCTGGCAGGCCGATACAATCTCCAGCTCATCTATGCTTTCGGAAGCCGAGCGAAAGAGGCCTATGACTTGACCCACGGGAAAAAAGCGGCTCTCCAAGCGTCTTCCTCTGATCTCGATATCGGCGTAAAGCCCGAAAGGTCTCTCAGCGTCGAGGAAAAGGTCAAAATAGCCGTCTTTTTTGAGGACCTCTTCGGGGTGCCGAGAGTGGATGTGGTGGTGCTGCCCGAAGCCCCTGTCATGCTGGCACTGGAAATTGTTCAAGGGGAGTTGCTTTTTGCCGAGGCTGATCGGTATGAGGCAGAGTATCAGCTCTACATTATGCGGCTGGCGGCCGAGCTCGCTCCCTACGAAAGGATGAAGAGGGACCTCATCTTGGAGATGCGGAAATGACCTCCGGAAAAATCAATGATCGTGTCGTTGTCCAGCGTGTCCAATGGATCAAGCAGATGAGGGAGGCCATCAGAGACCTGCCTATCCAGGACAAGAAGGAGTTCTTGCGCAATCCGCACAATGTCGCCGCCGCGGAGTCCTATCTGAGACGGGCCTTAGAAGCGCTGTTCGATATCGGACGGCACATCCTTGCCCGGAAATTCGCCTATCCTGCCGCCGAGTACAAGGAAATTGCCAATGGGCTTCTCGAAAAGAGAATCATCTCTCGGAAAGTTGCCGATCTCCTCAGGCAGATGGCAGGCTATAGAAACCGGATGGTCCATTTCTATCACGAAATCAGTGCGGAAGAACTCTTCGATATTTGCACCCATCATCTGGACGAAATCCAGCTCTTGTGCAACCATCTCGTCAGCCGGCTGCGGAAGCCCAAAAAAGGATAACCTGCCGAAAGCGGGTTCCCAACAACAATCACCGCAGAGCTATTTCAACGTGTCTTATGTAGAAGGCCTCCTCTTCCTATTTCTACGGCTCCGAGATATGATATACGGCCTTATTCTATAAGTGATGCCGCCCTATGAAGTCGCCGACTGAAAGACTAGCTTCCCTTGATGCGTTCCGCGGGTTTGACATCCTGGTCATGATCTTCGTCAACTACATCGCCGGGATGTCCGGGATCCCGTTCTTCCTGCGGCACGCAGCCGCGGACATGGACACGTTCACCCTGACCGACGTCGTTTTTCCGGGGTTCTTGTTCATCGTCGGAGTGGCCATCCCCCTTTCCCTGGAAAAAAGGCTGGCCCTGGGCGAACCCCTCGGGAAAATCCTGAGACGGATAGTCCTCCGGACCGCCGGACTTCTCTTCCTGGGCGTCCTTTTCGTAAACGAGAACCGCTATTCGGAGGGGGCGACGGGAATGAGCCGGGATCTCTGGTATTTCCTCGCCCTCCTGGCCACGGTCCTGCTCTGGATGACCTACCCCAGGACGGATAGCCGGTCCAAGGGCCGACTCTATCTCTGGCTGAGGATCGGAGCCGCAGTGCTTCTTTTCGGCCTTGTGATCATCTGGCGGGGCCAGAATCCGGACGGGACTTTTTCCTGGCTGAGGCATTCCTGGTGGGGAATCCTGGGTATGATCGGCTGGACTTACCTGGCGGGAAGCCTGTTTTACCTTCTCGCCAAAGGGGGCCGGGCTACGCTCATGGGAGGGCTGGGATTCCAGGTCGCCCTTTATATCGGCGCCCGCCACGGCGTCCTGGACTTTTTAAACCCGGTCAATGACTTTGTGCAGATCGGGAATATCTTCGGCTCCCATCTGGCCATCGTTACGGCCGGGATGCTGGTGGGGACGCTGTTTACGCCCGCCGGATCGGGGATGAAACCCAAGGCCAGAATCGCCTGGATGGCCGTTTTCGGCAGCGGGCTCCTGGCGACCGGGTTTCTGCTGCGGCCGCTCCACGGGTTCAGCAAGATCCACGGCACGGAATCCTATTGCCTGGCCACCTCCGGCCTGTGCCTTCTGCTCCTCCTGATTTTCTATTGGCTGATGGACGTGCTCAAGTTCAGGAGCTGGGCGGCTTTTTTACGCCCGATCGGCGCCAACCCGCTCCTGGCTTATATTCTGCCCGATATTGTCCGCACCCTCATCGACTTCGGCTCGAATCTTTTTCGCCTGGACCTCTGGAAGACGGTCTGGCCATACTGGGAACGAGGGGGCGGCCCCGGCATGCTCAGCGCTGCCGGCATGACGGGGGTCATACTGCTTCTGACCTGGGCCCTGACCCGAAAAAAAATTATCCTAAAAATCTAACGCCCCACCCTCTGCTGGCTTCTCAGCGGGTGAAGGCGCTGCGCCCCGCGTAGACGGCCGCCTCGCCCAACTCCTCCTCGATCCGCATGAGCTGGTTGTATTTTTCCACTCTCTCGCCGCGGCAGGGCGCCCCGGTCTTGAGCTGGCCGGTGCCCATGGCGACAGTGAAATCGGCGATGAAGCTGTCCACTGTTTCACCGCTCCGGTGCGAGATCATGACCTTCCAGCCGGCCTTGCGTGCCATCTCGATGGCCGAAACCGTCTCGGTCAGGGTGCCGATCTGGTTGAGCTTGATCAGCACCGCGTTGGCGACACCCTCCTCGATCCCGCGGCCGATTCTCTTGATGTTGGTGACGAAGAGGTCATCGCCGACCAGCTGGATCTTCCCGCCCAGATTTTTGTTGAGAAGCTTCCAGCCGGCCCAGTCGTCCTCGGCCAGCCCGTCTTCGATGACGAGGATAGGGTATTTTCTGACCCAATCGGTGTAGAGCGCGACCATCTCCTCGGACCCGATCTTACGGTCCTCGGTCCGGAGGAAATAGCGCCCGTCCTCGAACAGGCTGCTCGAGGCGACATCAAGGACAACGGCGATGTCTTCTCCCGCTTTGTAGCCGGTCTTTTCCACGGCCTTGAGGATCAGCTCGACCGCCTCGGCGTTCGTTTTCAGGGCGGGAGAGAAGCCGCCCTCATCACCCACCCCCGTGGCATATCCTTTGGACTTGAGCACGCCCTTCAGCGCCTGGTACACCTCGGCTCCCCAGCGGAGGCCGTTTCTAAAATCAGGTGCCCCCACCGGGGCAATCATGAATTCCTGGAAATCAGTTGCTTGCCAGTTGGCATGGGCACCGCCGTTGAGGATATTGAACATGGGGACCGGAAGTGTCGCTGAAGCGACGCCGCCGAGGTAACGGTAGAGCGGCATTCCCGCGGTCTGGGCGGCTGCCCGGGCAACGGCCAGGCTGATGCCCAGGATGGCATTGGCCCCGTACCTGTCTTTGTTTTCCGTCCCGTCGAGCTCGATCATCGCCCGGTCGACAGCCGGCTGGTCAAGCGCGTCCATCCCGGCCAGATGCTTGGCCAATGGGTCGTTGACATTCTCGACGGCCTGGAGGACCCCTTTTCCGCCGAAACGCTTCTTATCGCCATCGCGAAGCTCGAGCGCTTCATGCGTGCCGGTGGATGCGCCCGATGGAACGGCCGCCCGGCCGAAGGCACCCCCCTGCAGCCGGACGTCCACTTCGACCGTGGGGTTTCCGCGCGAGTCCAGAATCTCCCGAGCGTGGATATAGATGATTGCGGATTTCATAGTCAAGCTCCTTTCTATTCGTTCTCGCGTCCGGCCTTCCTGATGTTGGCCCAGGGGTCGTGGAGCGTCACCGTGCGGTTGAAGACCGGGTGTCCGGACTTCGAGTCCTTCGTATCGACGCAGAAATAGCCCAGCCGCTCGAACTGCCAGGGGCTTCCCGGATGCACATCTATGAGGCTGGGCTCGACCCGGCATTCCGTGAGGGCCTCGAGCGATCCGGGGTTCAGGTTGGCCTTCCAGTCGGATCCCTCTTCGACTTCACCGGCGTCGCGTTTGGTGAAAAGCGTGTCATACAGGCGGACCTCGGCCGGGACCGCTTGGGCGGCTGATACCCAGTGGAGCGTCGCTTTCACCTTGCGGCGGTCCGGGGAATCGCCGCCCCGTGTGGCCGGGTCGTAGGTGCAGCGGAGCTCGCTGATCTCTCCGCTCCGGGGGTCCTTAATCACCTCAACGCACTTGATGAAGTAGGCATAGCGCAACCGCACTTCCCGCCCGGGTGCCAGCCGGAAGAATTTTTTGGGCGGGTCTTCCATGAAGTCCTCGCGCTCGATGTACAAGACGCGGGAGAAGGGGACGTTTCTTGTCCCCATGCTTGCGTCCTCGGGGTTGTTGACGGCCTCCAGTTCCTCGGTCTTGTCCTCCGGGTAGTTGATGATCACGACCCGGAGCGGCCGCAGCACACCCATGACTCGGGAGACGCGCTTATTCAGGTCCTCGCGGATGCAGTCCTCGAGGAGCGCCATGTCCACGATGCTGTTGACCTTGGCGACACCGATCAGGTCGCAGAAGGTGCGGATGGCCGCGGGTGTGTACCCGCGCCGGCGCAGCCCGGAGATCGTCGGCATGCGGGGGTCGTCCCAGCCGCTGACCCGGCCTTCCTTGACAAGTTCCAGAAGCTTGCGCTTGCTCAAGACAGTATGACTGACGCTCAGGCGGGCAAATTCGATTTGCCGGGGATGGTGAATGCCGAGCTGATCAAGCAGCCAGTCGTAGAGCGGCCGGTGGACCTCGAACTCGAGCGTGCAGATGGAATGAGTGATCCCTTCGATCGAGTCGGACTGGCCGTGGGCCCAGTCATAGGTCGGATAGATCAGCCACTCGTCCGCGGTGCGGTAGTGATGGGCCCGGCGGATGCGGTAGAGCACAGGGTCGCGCATCAGCAGGTTGGGATTGAACATATCGATCCGGGCGCGCAGTGTCCTGGACCCGTCGGGAAACTCCCCCGCCCGCATCCGCTGGAAGAGGTCCAGGTTTTCCTCGACTGAACGCATGCGGAAAGGGCTCTCCCGGCCGGGCTGGGTTAGCGTCCCGCGCTGCTCGCTGACCTCATCGGCGCTCAGGTCGCAGACATAAGCCTTCCCCTTCTTAATCAGGTCGACCGCAAACTCATACAGCTTCTCGAAATAGTCCGAAGCGTAGAATTCCCGGTCCTCCCAATCAAAGCCCAGCCAGCGGACATCCTCCTTGATCGATTCGACGTAGGCGGCCTCTTCGGTCTCCGGGTTGGTGTCGTCGAAGCGCAGGTTGCAGAGTCCGCGGTACTGGGCGGCGAGGCCGAAATTCAGGCAGATGGACTTGGCATGGCCGATGTGGAGGTAGCCGTTCGGCTCGGGCGGGAAGCGGGTCTGGACGCGTCCCTGGTTTTTGTTGTTCCGGATGTCTTCCTCGATAATGTCGCTGACGAAGTGTCTTTTGGGCTCGGTCTGACTCATGGGGCAACGCCTCGTAAACGTCTCAGGACTTTTTCCTTTCCCAGAAGTTCCATCATCTCAAACAGGCCGGCTCCGCTCGTTTTTCCGCTGATGGCCAGGCGGGCGGGGTGGATCAACCCGGCAGCCTTGAGCCCGCGCTCTTCGGCCAGCTGCCGGCAGGCCGCCTCGATCTCGGCCGGGGCAAAAGAGGCCAGCGCTTCCAGCCGGACGGCCAGGAGCCGAATGTTTTCGATATTCTCGGGCTTGGCAAGGTATTTCTTCTTCCCCTCCTCGTCGACGGCGAAATCGTCGCGGAAGAAGCAGTCGGTCATCTCCACGAAGTCCCGGAGCGTCTTCAGCCGTATCTTGTAGAGGTCGATGAGGCGGAGCAGAAACTCGTCGCTCACGCCGGAGAGCGGGACGCCGCCCGCGGTGAGATGGCTCTTAATGAGCGGCAGGAGCTCGGCCGAGGTCCTCTTCATGATATGGGAGGCATTCAGCCAGCGTAGTTTCTGGAGGTCAAACTTGGCCTGGACGTCCCCCATCTGGGCGATGTCGAACATCCCGACCGCTTCTTCGAGGGTCATAACCTCGTGCTCCTCGCCCGGGTACCAGCCCAAAAGAATCAGGTGATTGACCAGCGCCCCGGGGAGATAGCCTTCGTTCCTGTATTCCTCGACGGAGACTCCGCCGTGCCTCTTGGAGAGTTTGGCGCCGTCCGGACCGAGGATCAGGGGCATGTGCCCGAACCGGGGCGGGACGAGCCGGAAAGCCTCATAGAAAAGAATCTGTTTGGGGGTGTTGGAGATGTGGTCATCCCCGCGCAGGATATGGGTGATGCCGAGCTCGGCGTCGTCGATGACGCAGGCAAAGTTATAGGACGGCGAGCCGTCCGATTTGATCAGGACCTGATCCTTGATATCGTCCGTCCGGACGGCAATACGGCCATGGATGAAGTCGTCGTATTCGACGGCCCGCCCCTTCTCCACCCGGAAAAGGATGGCCTCCCCTTCTCTGTAGGCCTTCCCGCCCGCCAGGAGCTCCTCGGCCTTCTGCCGGTACAGGGGAAAGCGCCGGCTCTGGTAGATGGGCTCGCTGTCCCAGTCCAGTCCGAGCCAGCGCAGGTCGTACAGGATTTCTTCGAGGAAGCGGACGTCGGATCTGACCTGGTCGGTATCTTCGACCCGCAGCAGGAACCGGCCCTCCATATGCCGGGCATAGAGCCAGTTAAATAGAGCGGTGCGGGCACTCCCGAGATGGAGATAACCTGTCGGGCTGGGCGCGAATCGGACTGTAACCATTTTTTTCGTCCCTAAAATAGCATAGGAGTCGGGAGCGGTCAAACTGGAAGCTCGGGCCAATTGGCTCCAAACCACGCCGTTTTTGTCCCGGCGAGCCAAAAACGGCTCGCTTTGGTGAAACAAGGAGTGCCCGCTCCGCTGCGGAGGGCTTTCGTAGGGACTCTCCCGAGCTTTGATAACTGAAAAAGAAAGACTTCCGTGCTCTAACTTTGGCGGATTACCTCGTAGTGCAGCCCGGCGACACTATCATGCCGGAGATGTCATCCGTTAAATTGGTCATGCAGACTTGACCTTGGCCCGTAAGCTGGACAATGACGATCGTCCCTGAACTGCCCACGGGGATGGCCTGGGATGGGTCTCCAGCAAACCCTCCGATTCTGACACCTGAGCTAGTCTGGCTAAAGCTGAGTTGAGCCCAGCTCCCCGTCAGGCTTCCCCTTTTGATCCCCACAACGCTTAACGCGTTCTTATCATAGGTCAGGTCCAAGCCAAACGCTTTGATCTGCTGTGTGTTGCCCAGGATCGTTATCAAGATATCGCCCCTAGAGCTCGAAATCCCAATCCTGTTATTCGTCGGGGTTTGACCCAGGTCGAGTGTCACCGCTACGGTCTGGGGACTGTTCGTGGCGTTAGGGCTCGAAATCGTGATCCGGCCCGTATAATTCCCTGTGGTCAGGCCGGCGATGTTGACAGAAACTCTATGGGAGACTTCCCGGCCTGTTGAAGTCCCGCTCGCCGGACTGACATTGAGCCAGGCGGAGTCACTGGAGACGGCATAATTGAGAGTCCCCTGACCGCTATTCCGGACCCGGATATTTTGGGAGCCGGGATTCGACCCCCCGACCCTGGCGCTGAACCTCAGGATGCCTGGACTTACTGCGATCGTCGGGGGGAGCGAGGTGCCGATTTCCAGGGTAACGTTGACCGCCTGAGGGTTGTTGACCGCGTTGGCGTCGACGACGTTGACTGTAGCGGTGTATGTTCCCGTAGCCAGGCCGCCGGTGTTTACGGTCAGAGTATGGGCATTCTCGCTTCCGGTTGAGGTCCCAGAGGCCGGGTTCACGTTGAGCCAACTGGAATCTTCGCTGAGCGTGTAGCTGAGGGTCCCCTGGCCGCTGTTTCTGACCCGGATTGTCTGCGCCGGCGGATTCGACCCGCCGACGGTGGCGATAAAGCGGACGTCCTTCGGAGTGACCGAAATCTCCGGCGGAGGCTCCTTGCTAAGGTTGAGTGAGACGCTGACCTGCTGAGGGCTGTTGCAGGCCTGGGTGCTCATGATAGTAATCTTGGCCGTGTAGGCATCGGATCTAGAGGCGAGGCCGGACTTGTCCACGGAAATGGCGTGATCGAGGACCTGCCCGGAGGACGTCCCCGAGTTCGGGCTGATGGTTAGCCAGTCGACGTCATCGGCGATCGTGTAGATCAGGGTCTCGACTCCCGAGTTCTTGATCTGAATGACCTGGGGGGATGGATTGGAACCGGCCTCGGAAGCGGAAAAGGTGAGCTGGTAGGAACTCACCCAGATCACGGGATGAGTTTCATAGGTGAACGGCCCTTTACAGCTGGTCTGATAAGCCAGCATGAGAATGATCGCAGGGATAATGAATCTGGCCCTCTTCGAGAACATCGTTTTATACTCCCAATCCATGGCTATTCCAAACGAAGATTTCCTCTTGTCACCGCAGCCTTTGCCAGGTCATCGACAAGATACTCCAGGCTGATTACTGCCCCCGTTGTATTTCTACGGAAAACCAGCTCGACCAGGACTCCCGGCTCCCTCCTCAAATCCTCGGACATCCGGAAACCTCCAACCCGGACACGCCCCGGCTCGACCTCCCGAGCACGGAGATCGACCAAGCCGTCGTCCAAACCCGGCCGGCGGATCCCCAGGAAGGCGGCGGTCTCCGGCCCGTAGCTGACTTCGAACCCGAATGCCTTGAGTCCGAACAGCTCGTTCAACAAGACCGGGACTCGGAACAGAGATTCGCCGGCGGAGACCGGGTTCCCAAAGCTCACCCATCTCAGGTCCATTCCTCGGCTTCCCGAGCGCAGGAAGATCCCCTCTGAGACCTCGGCATCTCTCAAGTCCATCGCCGGGTTCAAGACCTGAATAGGCAGGGAAAGATCCGCTCCCTCTCTGACTCTGAAGGTCAAGAGCACCAGGCTGCCGAGTTCACTTCCCGGGATAGCCTCTTGGCTCTCTGCCTCGACATGAATCACCCCCGGGCTTTCTTCGGTGCCTAAAACATAATCGAACCCCTTGGTCAACGATGTCTTCTTAGCTCCCCAATACTCGAGCATGTCATTAGGATAGAGGACATCAAAGCCAAAGGTGCGGAGCCCACTCGGATTGGACACGATTACGGGCACACCTACAGGCTCGTTGGGCCTGCCTATGGTGTCGAGAGGATAAAGAGTGCGTCTGAAACGGGAATCGTTCTCTCTGTTCCCGGTCCTATCGATGGACTTGGAGGATTGCGGTGGCCGAGTGCCGCGCTCGCGCAGTATCACCCTGGCCTCCTCCAGATCCAGGAGAGATGTCAATGAGGTCGCCCGGGAAGACGCCGCGGCTGCCTGGGCGCAGCAAAACGGAAGACTTATCATCCCCAGGTAGTGCTCGAAGATATTCTGGGCATCACCGGGTGTGGTGCTGCGGCTGCAGTTCCCATCCGAAGTCATCTCCTGACAGAAGGTGGGGGTCAATATCCCCAGATAGATCTCGAAGGCTTCCTGGGCATCTCCTGGCGTCACACTTCCATCAGCGTTGACATCTCCCAGGAGAGAGCAGGGAGTGAAAGTGAAATTGGCCGTGCTGGGCAGAGGGAGGAACCCGTCCAACAGGTCATCGGTGTAGTTCTCCAGGAGGAGCGGGCTCAGCGTGGGCACGGCATAGCTCAGGCAATTGACCTGGAGGTTGACCGTGACCAGGCTGCCGCTGCTGGAGGCTGGAATGGCCGTCCCGCCAACCCCCCTGATCCTCAGCCGTCCTGCTGTCGAGCTGTCGACCGTGATGCTCCAGTTTGCGGCTAGAGTGCCGACCTCATTGCTCTTATAGGTGAAGTCCGTCCCGCTAAAGACAAGGTCTATCCCGAAAACGGCGAGTTGCTGTCTGTTGTCGGAGATCTCCACCGCGGCGTTGACGAGCATTCCGGAGGTGCTCAGGCTGGGATCGAGAACCAGGGCGATAGTGCCGTTGTCCATATCGTCATCCTGCTCGATCGCTGTCAGGTCCTTGTTCGGCAGGCCAAGTCCGCTGACTTGGATCGTCGCCGTCCCGTCGATTGTGTCCACATCCTCCGCCGCCGCCAATGTCACCGTCTGGTAGGTGTCCCAGTTCGCCGTCGTGAACGTCAAGGCGGCCCCAGACTGGACCGTTATGTCCGTATCCCCGGAAGCCCTCGTCACTGTCGCATTGACATCGGCTGAGGGCCGGGCGGTAAGCCTCACTTGGAATGTCGCCGTGCTCCCCTCCGGCACGTTGACCGTGCTCACGTTCGTCTCGAAGT
>JAFNEO010000058.1:0-82370 GCA_017886205.1 Candidatus Aminicenantota bacterium
CAGGGGTTTACTGGCTCTTTCTATTAAACCCACCTACCGCCCTTAGGGAATTAAGGGCGGCCATGAAGCAGGTAACTGTCTCCGCTAAAGGTCGGCGAGGGAGAGTCCATCCGAAAGCCCTCCGCAGCGTAGCGGGCATGTTTTTTTGACCAAGGCGAGGGCCTGTTGGCGACAAACCCGTTTGAGGGCGGAGCGGGCAGGGATCTCCTCCGGAGGAGGAGAGAGCGTAGCCCGAAAGCGAGCCGCTTTTGGCTCGCCGGGACAAAAGCGGCGTGGTTTGGAGCCAACTGGCCTGAGCCTTGCTTAGGCCAGACTGTCCACTTTCTTGCTTACATCCCGGTAGGCGGGATTCCAGTCCTTGATCCGATGATATATCTCCAGGGCCTTGCGCCTGTCGCCGTTGTCTTCATGCAGGGAGGCCAGCTCGTAAAGAAGGGCAAAGTGTTCGGCCGAACCCACCTCCACCATCCCCAGGCTCTTTTCCAGCCAGTTCAGCGCCTCGTTATAATTATTGTTCTGCTTGTAAGCCTTGCTGAGGATGCTGCAGCAGTCCAGCGCCCTCCCCGGGTCTTCAGAGGCCATTAGGAATTCCTCGATAGCCTCCTCCACAAGGCCTTGCTCCAGGTAGGCCAGGCCGAGGTTGAAGCGTGTCTCGTAGTCTTTGGTGTCGACTTTCTTGCGGACCTGCTCCCGGAACTCCCTGACGATCTCGGTCAGCTCCTTCTCCAGGATGGAGATGTCCCCGCGGAGCTGCTGGGCTAAGACGTTCTCCAGCATCTCGCGCTCATCTGTGATTTTCTGGCCGAGCTCGTAGAACTTCGTCGCTTCGGCCTCCTCAGCGGGGAGCGGGAGGATCTCCGTATCGGCAAAAAGGTCGGCCGACGTGACCCGCTTCCCGGCGCTCCCTTCATCCTGAAGGACCGAGAGAAATGTCCGGGCTAGCTCGGGCGTCGCCTCGATCTTGGCTTCAATGTCCTGGACTTTCCCGACTGCGCCCTGGATCTCCTCGGCCCTGATCTCGGCCTTGACCTCATCCAGGGCCGCGATTTTTCCCTCGATCTTCGGCGAGTGGGGAAACCGGATGTTCAGGTTTTCCAGGATGCGCCGGGCGTTGCGGACCAGTCCCTGACTGATGTAGATGTCCACCCTGGCCAGGAGAAGGTCGATGTCTTCCTCTTCCGCTTCGATGGCCGAAAGCGTATCCGCCTCGCCCGTCTTTTCATCCACGAAGCCGAAACCTCTCCTTAGTTCGCGGTACTCACGGACTAGGTCCTTGTCCCTCGGGCGGAGTTCGAGGAGCTCGGCCACGGCGACGAACATTTTCTCGGTCAGGCCTTTCGCCCGGGCCTCTTCCAGGATGACCCTGTTCACGATCTCAAGATAGCTCTTGTGATTCTTGGCCTTGTAGATCGCGGCCAGTCTTTCCAGAGCCGGCAGGCAGAGATGCTCGGAGCTGAGAACAATCCCGAGAAGCCCGACAGCCTTGTCTTCCTTCTGCTTCTTGACCATGCTGGCGATGAGCGGCTCGAAGAGCTCGTAGGCCTTCTCGGCTCTGTCTTGCAGCGCATAGACCTTGCCCAGCTTGATCCGCGCCCTAGTCTCGACGGGATGCGCGGCGACGATCCGGGAGAGGATGTCCTCGGACCTGTCGAGCTCCCGCTCCTCGAGATACAGCGACCCCAGGAGGGTCTGGAAGTGAACGTTGTCCTCATCCTTCTTGAGGATCTGGCCGACGAGCTCGAGGGCATACTTGCGCCGGTTGCTCCTCTTGAGGATCTCAACCAAGTTCGTCATAGTCCGCTGGTCGCTTTCCTTGAGCCTACGGGCCTGATCGATAATCTTCTCGGCCTCCCCGAGTTCATTCCGGCTCAGGTGGATCTCGGCGGCATCGTTGAGCTGGACGACGGCCTCCTCGATGAACCCCTCCTGCCGGAGGAGCTCCGCCATGGTGAGCTTGTAGGCGATGTTGTCCCGTTCCAGCTTGATCAGCTTGTCGTAGAGGAACATGAGCTCCTTGACCCGCTTCTCGCGCCGCAGCTTCTGCTCCGCCTTGAGGTACTCCCGCCGCGCCTCCGCGGTGAAGCCCTGGGAGTTGAGCAGATCGCCCAGGCGGACGAGCATGATCACGTTCTCGGGGTCAATCTTGCTGATCTTCTTGTAGATCGCCAGGGCCTGGGAAAAATAGCTCCTAGATTCGTAGTAACCGGCGACGGCCTGAAAAGCCCTGACCGCCTCCTCGTTCCGGCCCAGCTGGAGGTAGAGGTCCCCGATGATGTTATTGATGCTTATATCGGGCGCCTCGCCGGAGAGGAGTTTCTTGTACTCGACGATGGCCTCCTCGGTCCGCCCGGCTTTGACCTGGCGTTCGGCCAACTCGAGGATTTTGGCCTTGTCGGTCTTCTCTTTCATCCTTAGCCGACCTTTCCTTCAAGGTTAAAGGTAAGACGGTGGAGGGGCGTCGGCCCCTTCTCCCTCAGAGCCAGGTAGTGCTCTTTCGTCCCATAGCCCTTGTTTCTGGCGAGATGGTAGCCCGTAAAGAAATCCTCCAGCCGCCTCATCATCTCATCCCGGACCACCTTGGCCACGATCGAGGCGGCGGCGACGGTCAGGCTCTTGCGGTCACCCCCCGGGATGCCGAGCTGCGGGCAGCCGAAGCCGCACTCCCGGCGTTTGAATCCATCAACGAGGAGGAAGTCCGGCGGCGGCGTCAGGTCGGCGACCGCCCGCTTCATCGCCTCGAGCGAAGCCCAGTAGATGTTTATCTCATCAATCTCCAGGCTGGTCGCCAGCCCCACGCCGATCCCATCCGCCTCGGCCAGGATCGACCGCGCCAGCTCCCTTCTCTTTAAAGGAGCGAGGAGTTTGGAATCGTCGACCTGTCTCAGCCATCCCTTGACCGGCCGAGAGATCCAGCGCGAAGGGAAGACCACGGCCGCGGCCACCACCGGTCCGAAGAGTGCTCCCCGGCCGGCTTCATCGACGCCGGCGATCCTCCGGCAACTCTGACTCAGGATTTTTTTCTCGATCTTGAAATCCGCCATTTCTGCTCTTTAAGGAGAGGAATGGCCCCAGCCCTAATGTCCGGTTATCTGACTTCCCTCAGCTTGGCAGCCTTGCCCTTGAGGTCACGCAGGTAATAGAGCTTGGCCCTCCTCACCTTCCCCTTCTTGACGATTTCGACCTTCTTGACGCTCTTGGCATGGAGAGGGAAGATCCTCTCCACTCCCACGCCGAACGAAACCTTCCGCACCGTGAATGATGCCCCGAGGCCGCTTCCTCTCTTGGAGATGACGTCTCCCTTGAAAACCTGGATGCGTTCTTTATCTCCCTCTTTGATGATCACGTGGACCTTGATCGTGTCCCCGACACCGAACGGTTCAAGGTCTGTCTTTCGTTCCTTTTCTTCAACCAGATCAATCAGGCTCATCGTCTTTTCCTTTCCTTCGCGCTGACTCTGAGAGCTTTCGGCCGCCTGGAGCGAGCTTCTTCTTAGCCAGGAGGTCGGGCCGAACCTCCCTGGTCTTTGCCAGGGCCTCCCGGCGACGCCAGTCGCTAATTCTAGCATGATTTCCAGAGAAAAGCACCTGGGGAACCTTCATTCCCCGAAAATCCCGTGGCCGGGTGTAGTGCGGGAAATCGAGAAGGCCGTCGAAGAACGAGTCCTGGCGGACCGACTCCCCCTTACCCACGACACCGGGGATAAAGCGGGAGACGGCCTCCATGACCACCCAGGCGGCCGGCTCGCCGCCGGTGAGAACATAGTCTCCAATCGATATCTCACCGTTCACCAGGTGCCGGCCGACCCGTTCGTCGACGCCCTCGTAACGGCCGCAGATCAGGATGACCTGCGGGACCCGGGATAGCTTCCGGGCCAGCGCCGAATCGAGCCTGACTCCCTGGGGCGACAGGAGGAAGACGCGGCTCCGCTTGTTCTTGCGAACGGCCTCGACCGCCTCGAAGATGGGCTCGGGCTTGAGGACCATGCCTTCCCCTCCGCCGAAGGGCCGGTCGTCCACCTGCCTGTGTTTGTCGTGGGTGTAGTCCCTCAGGTCATGGACAGAAACCTCGATAAGCCCTCTTTCCAGCGCCTTCTTGGCCACTCCCCCGGAGAAAAAGCCGGCCAACATCTCGGGGAAGATGGTGATGATGTCAAATCTCATTCAAATCCAGCAGCCCGTCCGGCGGGTCAATACGGATCCGCTTCCCAGGCACATCCACTTCGATGCAGATCGACTCATGGAACGGAATGAGGATCTCTTTTCCTTCCCCTTCGACCACCAGAAGGTCGCCCGGGCCGGTGGACAGCACATCCTTGACCCGGCCGGTCATTTTTCCATGGCCGTCGATGACCGAGCAACCGATGAGCTGGAAGAGAAAGTACTCGTCCTTTTCGCGTTCCTTCAGGGCTTCCTCGGGGACAAGAACGTCCAGACCGGCCAGGCGGTCGGCTTGGGAGAGGGAATCCACGCCCTCCAGTTTGAGGTCGAAATTTTTTCCCCGGGGGACCACAGACTCGACGGCATATTCTCTGAGATCCCCCTCTCTCCCTATGAAAACGCTCTTCAGCCCCGAGCAATCAGTCGGCGTTATATAAAAGAACCTGAGTCTAAGCTCTCCTTTTTGACCTTGGCTTCTTAATATCCGGGCAACGGTGATCAACTATGGCTTTTCGATGATCTCGAGGTTGAATCTCCTCTTTAATTTCATCCCCGCGGCGCCCAGGATGATCCGTATGGCCCGGGCCGTCCGTCCCTGTTTTCCGATGACTTTCCCCAGATCCTCCGGAGCCACCTTGAGCTCCAGGATGGTGGTCTGTTCACCTTCCAGCTGGGAAACCTGCACCCTCTCCGGGTTGTCAACGAGCGCTTTAGCAATCAATTCAACGAGTTCTTTCACCGTGACCTCCTTAAAGGCAAAGAATGTTTAATCGGAAAGTTTTTTCCGCTGGGAAGCTCTATCCAAGAGAGATTGGACCGTCTGCGACGGCCGGGCGCCCTTGGCCAGCCAGGACTTGGCTTTTTCGAGGTCGATCTGGAACTCGACGGGGTCGCCCAAAGGGTTATAGTTCCCGATGAAATCCTTGGCCCTGCTCTGCCGGGAGCTCCGAGATTCCATGACGACGATCCGATAGAAGGGCTTCTTGGCCGCGCCGAAACGCATCAATCGCATGCTAAGCATTGGACACCACTACCTTGTAAAATGATTACAAATGATAGCGAAAATCGCCCCTGAAGTCAACCGGAATCAAAGTCTTGCGGGAAGAGGGCTTTGACAATCGGGCTCGGAATTGATAATTTCTCCCCAAAAAAGAGGTCGCCTTATGACCCTGGCCGACTGGCTGGTCGTCGCTGTCTTGTGTCTCATCTCCCTGGCCGTCGGCCTGGTCTTCACTCGGCGGGCAGGGCGACAGGGGGCCAGCGGGTATTTCACCGGCAACCGCAGCCTCCCCTGGTGGGCGATCGGGCTGTCCAACACGGCCACCTACCAGTCCGGCAACGGCGCCTTCGTCATGCTCGTCCTGGTCTTCGGACTCTCCGGGAACTGGATGTGGTGGGCCTCCTAGGTCGTCTGGATGCCGCTCGTGGCCATCATCTGGGCGGCGATGTGGCGCCGGATGCAGATCGTCACCACGGCCGAGCTGATCACCCTCCGCTACGGAGGCAAGGTCGCTCTCCTGGCGCGCAAGGTCTATGCCCTTCTCGGCTTTTGCTACGCCGTTATCATCATCAGCTACATCACAGGGTTTTTTCCCAAAACGGTCGCTCCCCTGATCCCCTTCAGCGAAGCGAAAATCTTGCTTATTTTCGGCGGAGTGACCGCAATTTATACCGTTTTCGGAGGGCTCATCGGGGTCGTCTTCACCGACGTCATCCAGTTCTTCATCCTCTTCCTGGGCAACTTTATCTTCCTTCTTATCGCCATCCCCCAGCACGACGGCTGGCAGGCGATCGCGGAAAGGGCGCAGCTCCACCGGCCGGAGGCCCTCCAGCAGTTCCCCCCGACCAGCCTGATCCCCGCCCTGACTGTCGCCATGCTCGTCCTCCAGGGCCTATTCTTCTCAGGTTCACCCACGGCCGGAGAGGGTATGACGGCCCAGCGCTTCATGGGCGCCAGGAGCGAACGCCACGCCATAGGAGGTCAGCTCTTCAACTCCTTCCTGGCCCTTTCTCTGAGGACGGTCCCCCTGATCGGGCTCGGACTAGTGGCTCTGTCCCTCTTCTGGACAAAAGACCTGATCGGCCAGGTTGGAGTCGCACCTCCAGGTTTCAGGCTTCTCCAAGACCCGGCCTATGCCTGGGGGGAGCTGGTCAACCTGTCGCGGCTTCCGGCCGGTTTCAAGGGCGTCCTGGTGGCCGCCGGGACTCTGGAGAAAGATCAGGACAAAAGCCGGACCTTCCATGGGAGGAGGACAGAGTATCGGCCATCTCGTAGTCAGCTGCCTCCTCGGCATCGCCTCCTGTTTGGGGCTGATGGTCATGACCAACTCTCTGTTCGCCGGAGACTGGGCGCTTTTTATCGTCGGCGCCTTGGGGTTCGGCCTGTTCGGGTACTGGCTTATCAAGAGGATATTTGTGGCTAGGGATGTCTCTCCTAGCTGAAGGAGTGAGTATATGCTGGTCGCTAGCAAAAGCCGGGTCACTTACCGGAATATATGGCCGTTAGTCGAATATATGTCCACAATTCGCCCAGGGTTGTGTAAAATTGAACCATCTCCATGAGAAAGGCGTATCTCATATTATGACTCTGTCGTGCCGCTTCGCTCCTGACAATCACGGTTTGGCATAAATGAATAAAACCAAAGGAGGCTTTCTATGAAACGGATTTTCTGGCTCTTTCTGACCGTATTGATCATCGTCCCACTGATTGCGGCATCGGAAGATACAACCATCCTGGCCCAGAAGCCTACCCTCAGCCGAACGCACGTCGTCTTTGTCTACGCTGGTGATCTCTGGAAAGTCTCCCGCCAAGGAGGGGCCGCCCAGAGATTGACCTCCGGACCGGGGGTGGAGACCAATCCTATCTTCTCCCCGGATGGCTCCTCGATCGCCTTCACCGGCGAATATGACGGTAACGTGGATGTCTTCGTCATGCCTGCGGAAGGCGGTGAGCCCCGGAGGCTGACCTGGCATCCCTCTCCGGACATCGTGTTGGGTTGGACGCCGGAAGGAAAGGAAATCCTCTTCACCTCCGGCCGCACGGCCTACTCCAGGTTCAACGAGCTCTTTACAGTCGGGGTAGAGGGCGGGTTCCCAAAGAGACTGCCCCTGCCTATGGGATATGAGGGAAGCTTTTCCTCAGACGGAAAGCACATCGCCTACGTCCCTTTGCGCCGGGCTTTCAGCGCCTGGAAGCGCTACCGGGGGGGGTTGGCCACCGCGATCTGGATCGCCGACCTCTCCGATTCCAGCATCGAGAAAATAGCCCGGACCGATTCCAACGATTTTGAGCCCATGTGGGTCGGGAATAAGGTCTATTTTCTCTCCGACAGGGAGGGGCCGGTCACCCTCTTTTCCTATGACGTCAAGACAAACGAAGTGAGCCGGGCGCTCGAAAACGACGGCCTGGACCTCAAGTCGGCCTCGGCCGGACCGGGGGCGATCGTCTACGAGCAGTTCGGCTCCCTCAATCTCTATGACTTGGCCACTGGGAGTACAAGCTCCTTATCCATCTCCATCGCCGGGGATATGCTCGAAGTCCGGGATAAGTTCGTGAATGTCGGTGACAGCCTCTCCTCACCCAGTCTCTCTCCCAACGCTGTCCGGGCCGTTTTTGAAGCTCGGGGGGAGGTCATCACGGTTCCGGAAGAAAAGGGTGATTTCCGCAATCTTACAAACACCCCGGGAGTCATGGAGCGCTATCCGTCCTGGTCTCCCGACGGGCAAAAGATCGCCTATTTTTCGGATGAATCAGGCGAATACATGCTCCATGTTCGGGACCAGAAAGGGAGCGGCGAGGTGGTCCGCATCGAACTCGAAAAAAATCCTTCTTTTTATTTTGCCCCCCGCTGGTCTCCCGACAATAAAAAAATTGCCTACATAGACTGCCACCTGAACCTCTGGTACGTGGACCTTGAAAAGAAAACGCCGATCAAGGTGGATAAGGACCGCTTCCTCGGCGGCTCGGACAGCCTTGTTCCCAACTGGTCGCCCGATTCCAAATGGCTGGCCTATGTCAAGCGGCTGCCCAACTACTTGGGAACAATCTTCCTCTACTCACTGGAAAGTGGACAAAGCACCCCGATCACCGACGGCATGAGCGACGCCCGCCTGCCCGTGTTCGACCCCGGGGGAAAATATCTCTATTTCACGGCGAGCACCGATTCGGGCGCTTCTCTTCAGCCGGATATCCACAGCATCTTCCGGGAAGTGACAAGCACCGTCTATCTTGCTGTGCTTGACAAAACAGAGCCCACGCCCTTTGTTCCACAGAGCGATGAGGAGAAGCCTGACGACAAGTCTAAGAAGACATCTGAAGAACCCGGGAAAAAAGAAGAGGAAAAGAGCGGGAAAGCGGACACTCAGGCTGCGGACAAATCTCAAGAGGAAACGAAGCCCGCCAAAGATATCATCGTCAAGATCGACCTCGAGGGCATCCTCCAGCGCATCCTGGCTATTCCCATACCGGCGCGCAGCTATATCGATCTCCAAGCCGGGGAGGCCGGAACGCTCCTGGGCGTAGCGGCCGATGCACCGCTGCCGGGATCACCCTTTCCGCAAGGTTCCTCCGTACATCGTTTCGACTTGAAGGAACGCCGGGCCGACGTGGTTGTGAGCGGCGTCGATGCCTTTGAGATGGCCCGAAGCGGGAAGAAATACCTATACAGCCAGAAAGGAAGTTGGCGCATCGGAACGCTCAAGCCCATGCCGCCATCAGGCGCTCCCTCTCCACCTCCTTCAGCCGGGGCGACTCCTGATAAAGCCATGCCGACACAGGACATCCAGATCAGGGTAAAACCGCTCGAGGAGTGGCGCCAGATGTACCGCGAAGCCTGGCGCATCGAACGGGAATTTTTCTACGACCCCAACCTCCACGGCCTGGACCTGGAAAGGACGCAAAAAAAGTACGCTCCCTATGTAGACGCCGTGGTTTCGAGGATGGACCTGAACTACCTATTTGCCGAGATGCTCGGGGAGATCACGGTGGGCCATCTCGGTGTCGGAGGCGGCGACATCCCCCGTGCGCAGCGGGTTCCCACCGGCCTCCTGGGTGCGGACTATGCCATAGAAAACGGCCGCTACCGCTTCGCTCGTGTCTACTCTGGGGAAAACTGGAATCCTCAGTTCCAGGCTCCCCTGACCCAACCTGGAGTGAACGTCAAGAGCGGTGAGTACCTGTTGGCCGTGGACGGCCGGGAGATCACGGGCACGGACGATGTTTTCAAATTCTTCGAGGCCAAAGCGGGAAAACAGGTCGTTCTCACCGTCGGGCCGGAGCCGAAGATGGAGGGCACGCGGGAGGTGACGGTCGTCCCCATAAGCAGCGAGACGGCTCTGCGCAATTTCGCCTGGATCGAGGACAACCGGCGCTATGTGGAACGGATCACCAAGGGAAAGGCGGCCTACGTCTACATGCCGGACACGGCCTTCGGAGGGTACACCTATTTCAACCGGTATTTTTACGCCCAGGTCGGCCGTGACGCTCTCATCGTGGATGAGCGTTTCAACGGCGGAGGCATGCTGGCCACGGATATAATCGAGCGTTTCCAGCGAAAGATGATGAGCCTCGTCGCCAGCCGCGACGGAGAGGACGAGGTGCAGCCTCAGGGTGCTATCTTCGGGCCCAAAGTCATGCTCATCAACGAGTTCGCCGGGTCGGGCGGGGATGCCATGCCCTGGTACTTTCAACGGGCTAGGGTCGGTCCCCTGGTGGGCAAGCGCACCTGGGGCGGCCTGGTCGGCCGGGCCGGAGCTCCAAGTCTGATGGATGGAGGTTATGTTACCGCCCCGAGTTCCGGAGTCTGGAGTCCGGACGGCCATTGGATCGCGGAGAACATCGGTGTCATTCCGGACGTAGAAGTGGAACATGATCCCGAGCTGGTAAGGCAGGGAAAGGACCCCCAGCTGGATAAGGCTATCGAGATCATCCTGGATGAGCTGGCCAAGAATCCGCTACCAAAGCCGAAGCGTCCGGCCTATCCCGACTATCATAAAAAATAGAGGACAAACGGACGGCACTGCATCGATCACTTCCATGCGGAAAATGAGAGGCGTTCCGAGAAAGAGTTCGGCTTTCTTCGGCCGACCATCAAGGAAGTGACGATCGGTCATCACGAGGCCCGAAGGGCCGTGGTGATCTCATGATGCCTCAGTTCGCTTATCCGGAAATCCTAATAACGGCGGAGGCCAGCAGTTAATATTTTTGGTGATTTTCTTCTTCCCCCCGAAGCAGAACGGTGGGCAATTTTCAGCGCTTTTTAGCTTGTCCGTGGCTTCCTGGCCCCCATCCCGCTATTCTGAGCTCAGGTTGACATTCCTAGGTATCGCGTTTTTGATCTCCACGATGGGACGAGGTAAGATTGGCGCTCGAACAATCATTCGGCCAGCGCTGCAGAAAAGGAATTTGGTCATGGAAGAGCTCAAGGCCAACCCGATAAAGAAATTGGTGCGCCCGCCCTTTCCGGTGCGGGTCAAGTAGGCCTCTATTCCCCGTCGTTGCGGGCTTTATAAAAACTCGTTTCGATCACAAGAAGGTAGAACAGAGAGACAATCAATTTTAGGATCCCGATTTTCACCGGTTTTTTGATCTTCTGGGAAAAGGGCGACAGCCTCTTTTCCGGAAGTTGGGACATCGCCC
The DNA here is from genome assembly GCA_017886205.1 of Candidatus Aminicenantota bacterium. Taxonomy (GTDB): domain Bacteria; phylum Acidobacteriota; class Aminicenantia; order Aminicenantales; family UBA8522; genus UBA8522. The sequence goes on from JAFNEO010000058.1 coordinate 10,795, forward strand.
GTTCGTATCTCTCTTGGACCTTTTTCCAGTTCCAGACTTCTTCGACCAGAGTCCGGCCTGCTCTGGCCATCTCTCCCCGGACCGCTTCGTTCTTCAATAGAAAAGAGGCCCGGGCGGCTAATTCCCCCGCGTCTTTGACCAGGAATCCGACCTTCCGTCCCTGAAAGACAAATCGATGAGCCGGGATGTCGGAGACGACCGGAACGGCGCCGCAGGCCATCCCTTCGACCAGGGAAATCCCAAATCCTTCCACCTGAGAGAGGGAAACATAAATCTTGGCTCTTTTAAGCTCAGCAATTTTCTGCTCATCATTCAAGTTGCTGAGGATCTCGACCTGATCGTGGAGGCCATTCTCGGATACATCCTCCACCAATTTGTCGTTGAGAACGCCATTGCCGATGAGCACGAGCTTGACATTTTTATTTTCTCGAAGCAGTCCTTTGAAGCCTTGGACCAGCTCCGCGACGTTTTTCGACCGGACGAACCGTCCGATGAAGAGAAGACGGTCTTCTTTGACCGAGCTGAAAGAGAATCGGTCGAGGTCCACGCCGCTCCCGGTGCAATGGACTTTTTGAGGATCATACTTGTAGGTCTCGATCAATCGTTGCCGGCCATAATCATTGTCGGAGAGGACGAGGTCAAGTTTCTTGGAGTATCTCAGCCAGATGTCCCTCCAGAAATTGAACAAGACGCTGTTTTTCCCCGGATGAGTATCATGGATGATCCCGATGCACTGAGCCCGGAAGACATCGGCCACAGGAGATGAAAAGACGGTGACGGCAGAATGCACGATGATGATATCGAAATCATTGGCCAGGACATACCGGAAAGTGTTCAGCCAGTGGTCCATGTTGCCGATCTTGGTGGAGGAGCTACTTTGATCGCCCCAATTAATGAACTTGATCCCGGCGTAGGAAAAGCTTGAGGCGCGCCCCGGCGAGACGATGGTTACGCTATAGCGGTCTTTTAATTGCTCGGCGATTCCGACCGAATAGGACGATAGCCCGTCTTTGACAACGAGAGAAGCGTCCTTGAGCTCAATGGGGAAGCAGGAGTTAACGATGAGGAGGTTTTTTGTCCTTTCCATAGAGCAAAAGCCATGTGTACTCTAGATTTTGAGCCCGCCTTTGTCAATCTTGAAGATAAGATTCCAGAAGTTACCCCAAAAAATTTATATATCAAAGAGGAGTCTTTGAACGAAGTGAGGTTTGGGCGGTGGCAGGGCCGGCATTAGGCCTTTAGATTGGCTGAAGAGGAAGTGTTTAATCCCATCAGCTAGGGCATAGAGCCGAAAATCCGTATTTATTCTGGGGACACTAACCATAATTCTGAAAGGTCCGATAGTCGAAACGAGTGGCCAGTAAGATTCTATTTTCCGACCCACTCGATTTCCACGGCCTTGCCAAGCTTCTTGAATTCCGGGTCACCGGTGACCAAAGCGGCGCGCTCCCGGAATGCCGTTGAGGCAGCGAAGCAATCGGCGAAGGACAGGGCGTGGGCGGCCTTGAGGCGGGCCGCCTCGATGACGTCATCGAGAGAATTTTCGTAGACCGTGATCGGCAGGCTAGGTAGGATGACGCTCAGGAAATAGTCGGCTTCACGGATGCCTCTCGTCCTAGCGATGATATAAAAAACCTCGCCCAGGTTAATTGAGTTGATGATGAGGGCCGGGCCCACCGAGGCCAGGAGCTCCTTGACGCGGACGTGCCCGCTTTCCCCCTTGAGGTAGGCCAGGAGCGCATAGGCGTCAAGAACACTTTTTTTCTTCACGTTGCCGTTCCTTCCGCCGCTCGTCCAACAAGGCCTTGGTGAGCGACGGCCCCTTCTTGAATAATCCATGAAAGTGTTCGACGGGATTTTCGGGCAGGGGCCGGATCTCGATGTGGTCGTCCACCGCCGTGACGACAACGCGCATCCCGGGCTTGAGGCCCACCCGGTCCCGCTCCTTCTTGGGGATGACGACCTGGCCTTTTGCCGAAGTCATGACCGTGGGCATGGTTGAACTCCTGTCTACTTGGTTGAACGTTTCTTTGCTAAGTATAACCATGCCGAGGTCGGCCGTCAAGTCTCCGCGAAAATCTCCGTAAGGCCGGGGACCGTCGATGATCGCTGGGCCTACCTATAAAGACGAAGACGAATGCCGCGGAATCTCAGGTGAAAAAAGGCTGGCCAAGAATCCGCTGCCCATACCGAAGCGTCCGGCCTACCTCGATTACCATAAAAAATAGAGGGCTGAGGGGTGGGCGTTCCTACTTTTTAGGGCCGGGAGGCGGGGTCGGTTTTTTCTTGGGCCGGGTGTCCACCCAGTTCTCCATGAACCGCCCTTCACCGCCGGCTCGTCCCCCCTCCGAGAGCAGCGACTCGAATATGGCCTTGAGATGGGCATAGGGGAGTGTACCGATGATCATCCGGTTGTTGACGATCAGGGTCGGCGTCGAGCGGACGCCGTGGGCATACTTGTCCGAGGTCTTCTCGTACTCGGCCCCCGTATTGATGATCCGCTGGACGAGGTCCTTGACCGCCGGGTCAGTGAGTGCCGCTTCCACTCCATATTTTTTGGCCAGTTCAGCCCTCCACTCGGGGCTCTTGGCCCGCTCGAAGTTTTCGAAGATCTCGTCATGGATGGCCTTGAACTTGGCCGGGTCGTAGGCCGCCATGAGGGAGAGAGCACAGGCCCCCGGGTGCAGGTCCTTCTCGACCACCGTGTTGCACTTGGCCTCGAGGGGGAAGAACTGGAAGGCGATGTTGACTTTGCCCTCGTATTCTTTCTCGAGCTGTTTGAGTTGCTTGTATAGGAAAAGGCAATCGGGGCAGAGGAAATCCACGTACTCGATGACCCGTATGGGCGCGTCCTCGAAACGTTCGCTGGCCCGGGCTGTCCAGCACGGCGAGATGAAGCTCGGGTTCTGGACCTCGCCCAGACTGTAATATTCCTTGACGACCTTCATGGCCACGCCTCCGAACTGGGCCTCTTTCTTGGCCTCATAGAAGAGCTGGAAGCCGTAGGCTCCGGCTAGCGCCACAACGGCAAAAACAGCCAGAAGCTTGACCGAGGGAAAGCTCCACCCCGGGCCGTATCTCCAGAAGAGGAAGAAGCTGAGCAGCGAGAATACATAATAGCCGCAGCAGAGGAGGCAGAGGCTCTTGAGAAAAAAGACGGAATAGATGAACAGCCCGACAACCCCGAGCGCGTTGAAGAAAGCCAGGAATTTGTTGGTCCGCTCGAAGGCCGCCGAAGGAAACAGGGCGCCCAAGACGACCAGGAGGCCCGCACACAGGCCGAAGTAACCCATCGGGACGCCGTGGAAATGGGCGATCGGGGAATAGGCCGAGCTGTCACAGTTGAAGAAGGCGCTGAGGTCGCAAAAGGACCCCCGGAAAATGGACTCCGGAAAATTGGCATTGAAGAAGTGCTGGATAGTCAGGACCGAGGCGGCTATCATACCGGCCCCGGCGAGGAGGTTCCAGAACCGCCGCCGGCCCGCGCCCTCAACCGTCAATGATTCGGCCACTACCGACCTTCTTCTTTTAGTGAGCGGCCATTATACCATAGCCGCGGAGAAGGACGGATCAGGGTTTGGCCGGCTCTTTTCGCGGCAGAGGCAGGACGCCGGCCATCTCGCTGATGACGTTGATGAGCTCCGCGTTCGAGGGGACGACGATCTTGGTGTTGTGCATCAGGGCCTTTTCGACGGTCTCCAGGCGTCTCAGGAGCTGGGCGTTGCCGACGAAGTACTGCTGGGCCGCCTCGTTGACCAGCTTGATGGCCTGGGCCTCGCCTTCGGCCTCCAGGACCCTGGCCTGCTTGACGCCATCGGCCTTCTTGATCTCGGCGCGCCGCGCCCCGTCGGCCACAGTCTCTGTCGCCGTGGCAAAATCGATAGCGGCGATTTTTTCGTTCTCGGCCTTGACCACCTTGTTCATCGTCTCCTGGACGTCCTTGGGCGGGTCGATCTCCTTCAATTCGGTCCGGACGATATCTATCCCCCAGCTCTTGGTTTCCTCGCGCAGAGTTTTCTGCAGCTCGGAGTTGATCTTGCCGCGCTCGCTGTTGGCCGATTTTAGGGTCAGGGTGCCGATGATGTTGCGCAGGGTCGTCCGGGCCAGGTTGACGATCTGCCACTGGTAATTGTAGACGTTATACAGGGAATTTTTGACGTTCTCCTCCTCGTCCTTGACCTTGAAATACACCTGGGCGTCGACCCGGGCGTTAAGGTTGTCGTTGGTGATGATCTCCTGGGGCTGGGCGTCGACCATGACCTCGGTGATGTTCACGCGGTACATCTTTTCGATCCCCGGGATGATCCAGTGAAAACCGGGCCTCCCGAATCTCTGATACTTCCCGAGCCGCTCGATCAGTCCCCGGTGGGTCGGCCGGACGATCCGGATCCCGCTGAAGAAGAGAAGAATGACGATAGCGCCGATAAAATACCAAACATTGATCATTGGGTCCTCCACGACGATGATTCCATCCTGCGATGGGCTATTTTACGCGAGCGCCGAAAAAAATTCAAAAAGCGAAGACTCTGCGCAGAACGTTCACACCTTGCGCTTGAGGAAAGAGCGGTACTTGGAGAGGCCGGGCGCCATCATGTCCTGGATGATGATGTCAAAGAGATACTCTCCCTTCTCATCTATCCGGTAGAGGATCTCGAACTCGACGTTCTTCTTGTCGAGGAGCTCTTGCTCGTTCTCCTCAAGGATCTTGGTTTCCTCAATGGTATCAATCTTCGTGCGGTTGAGGTAGACGTTGACCTTGATCCCGAACTCCGCCCTGAATTTCTCGTCAAAACTGATCCGGCTCACGGGAATGGTGATCCGGAATCCGGCAGCGGAGAACTCGGGTTTGAACCGGAACCGCCGCTTGATATCCTCTGCGTAATCCGCCGAGACCCAGTTGAGCTTGGCCCACTCAAGGACCTCGAAAAAATGCGGGTCGTAGTTTTCCATCCGCCAGCTCCCGCCGCTCGACTTGCTGAAGACCACGTAGGCGCGGTAGCGATCGTAGATCCACTGTTCCATCGTCCAGTCCTCAGCCCGGGGCCGGAAGCGGCTCCCGTCATGGCTTACGGTCTCATCGTCGGGCGACATGAAGTAGACAACATCCGGAGGGCCCAGCACAATGTACACCCGGCCGCGTTCCTCGTTCCAGCCGGTGCGGGATTTCTCTTCATCCTCTCCTTTGGAGTCATAGCCGCGCCGCGGGTTGAATGTCCCGAACCATATATTGGAGTACCGGACCCGCTCCTCGAACTCCAGTTTGGCTTCGTTCTCATCGGTCCCGGGGTCGGGGTCGCGGATTTTCCAGAATTCCTCGATAAACTCCTCTCTGGAGGCGCTGTCGGGAAGAGATTTCCAGATCTTATTCTCCTCGCCGGTCATGATCAGCCGGGCTTTTTCGTAAAAGGAATCGAATACGGGGTCATGGCCAACCTTTACCCCTGGCGATGTGGAGCAGGAGACGGCCCAGAGCACGGCCAGTGTTATTCCCACAAGCCGGGACCCGAGGACCGGACGGAATCGTTTCATTGAAGCCTCCGTGAGAGGGCGCGCCATCGTTGTGACCATAATACATTATTAGCAAGAAGTATGCCAAAGGTGAAGTTCGGGAGAGTCCCTCACTTCAGTAATAAGTGGAAAAAAAGCAAACCGTGCCCGCTCTGGCCTAATGTTGCAAACCCGGGGAGAAAATGGAAGAATACCAAGGCGGCGGAGATTCCATTGACAGGGAGGTGAGTGCCATGGCGAAGGTCTATTATGTCGGGGACTGGGCCATCATGACGGGACCCGTCTTCATCGAAACCCCGTTCTACCAGTCCACCAAAGGCGTGGAAATTTTCAACTATGGAAAGTGGCTCAAGGAGGCCCTGGAATCCTCGGGCCGGCACCGCGTCGAGAGCGTCCCCACCTGGGATTTCTACAACCGGCTGGGGCCCGGCGATTACGAGAAAATCCTGGAGGAACACGATGTCCTAATTTTTAGCGACATCGACGCCAAGCTCTTCCAGCTGGCACCGAGTTTCTTCGATAGGGAAAAATTCGGGAGCAAGGTCCTGACCTTTCCCGACCGCATCCGCCTGACCGGCGAAGCCATTCGACGGGGGAAAGGGGCCATGTTCCTGGGCGGCTGGTACTCGTTCACAGGCGAGCACGGCAAGGGCGGCTGGGGAAGGACGCCACTCCGGGAGATCCTGCCGGTGCGCTGCCTGGAATTCGAGGACCTGGTCGAAAGCACCGAGGGGTTCAGCCCCCAGGTCACCGACCATGGAAAGAAGCTTTACAAAGGCATCGACTTTGCGACGATGCCCCCCATCCTGGGCTATAACAAGACCCTTCCCAAAAAAGAGTCCGAAATCCTTCTCCGGGTAAAAGAGACCGGAGACCCCCTAGTCGTCCTGGGCCGGCTGGGAAAGGGAAGAGTATTGGCCTATACTTCGGACCCGGCGCCGCATTGGGGATGCAATTTTGTGTTCTGGGATAAGTACGCGGATTTCTGGCTGAGAAGCCTCGACCTCGTCTTCGGGAAAAAGCGGTGAGCGCCCTGCGGGCCGGGTACGGGGAGATGATCATCACTCCCCCGCTCGGGACCGACCTGACGGGGTTCGGGTTCTATCTGGACAGGAAAGCGGAGAGAGTCCTCGACGACCTCAAGGTCAGGGCCCTTTATCTGGATGACCAGAAGGCGCGCCTCCTCATCATCAGCTGCGACCTCCTCGGCCTGAGCGTCGCCCGGGCAGACAGAATCCGCAGCCAGTCGGCGCCGCGCTCGGTCTGCCGGCCCGGAACATCCTCCTGGCCTGCACGCACACTCACTCCGGGCCGGCGACAGAGGCCATGCCCGGTCTGGGCAGAGTAAACGGCACGTACATGCAGCGTCTTCCCCAGGCTATTGTGAAGGCGGCTGTGCTGGCCGCCACTTCCGGCGAAGACGCGGAGTTCGCGTTCGAGATGGAGGCGGCGGAGCCGATCGGGTTCAACCGCCGGCGGAGAAACTTCGAGGAAATCGACCCCTGGCTCAAAGTGGCTGTGTTCCGCCAGAAAAGCCGCCGCCTTTTCCTTCTGAACTATGCCTGCCATGCTGTAACACTCGGGCCGGCCAGGGAGGTTTCCGCCGACTGGCCTGGCGCGTTGATGCGCGAGATCGAAAGCGGCGGCGACCGCGGCCTCTTTCTCCAAGGATACTGCGGCGATGTCGACCCGGTCGTCTATCTGAACAGGAGGCTGGGGGCAACTGCGGCCGACCTCGATCTCTACGGCAAGGTCCTCGCTGCCAGAGCGCGGAAAGCGCAAGACCGTGCCGTCTTCGAATCAGAGGCTTGCCTGAAGGCCGCGGAGAAAAGGATTCGCCTCCCCCTCCTCGAATCCAACCGGGAATTTCCCCGGGTCCGACGAATCATCCTCGACTGGAGGAAGCGGGCGGAGAAACGGCATGCCGCCTTCCGCAAATCCCCCTGGATGGAGAACATCCCCATCCAGGCGATGGCCGTCGGCGGCTTGAAAATCCTCGGACTTCCGGGTGAGGTTTTTTGTCGCTATGGATTGACGCTCCGGAGGAGTTGGCCTGCCCTGACAACTGCGAGCTCTGCAAACGGGGATATCGGATATCTACCGACGAGGCGGGCCTACGGCACGCCCGACGATTATGCCTGTTATTTTGCTCCCAAGTTCTACGGCCTTTTCCCCTTCTCGCCGGCCATCGAAACGATCCTTCTCAGAAAGAGCCGGAGCCTCTTGGCAAATCTCTGAGAAACACCGCTAACTTCGGCGGCTTGACGACTCAATTGATGGTATAATCCGGACGGGACGGTCATGAAGAAGGCGTTCAGGAAGATCCTTCGCATAGGGGCTATCGTCGCCTCTCTCCTCATCCTCGCCGTCGTCGCCGCGGTGCTCCTCGTCCTCTTCGACAAGCCACTTATCAAGAACATCCTCCAGGCGCAGCTCGGGAAAAGGACGGGGATGACTGTCCGCGCCGGCAAGCTCGACTACTCTCTCTTCCCCTTTCGCCTCACGGTCGAGGCGCTCGAACTCGGCCAGGAGAACGATTACCAGAAGTGGGGCCTCTTCTTGACGCGCCTCGAGGCCAAAGGGGATTTCTGGAAGCTCGTCCGAGGCACGAAGCCGGCCATCGAGACGATCGAAGCCGACGGCGCCGTCTTCCGCCTGGAGCAAAAGGCGGTCTCCGAGTTGAATTTCGAAGCGATTATCCTCCGGACATCGGACACCCTCGCCTGGGCTAGGCGGATATCGGTCGCGAACGCCCGCGTGACAGTCTCTCTTCCCTCGCAAGATGCAAGCCTGGAGAATTTGGATATTTCCCTCATGACGGAAGACGAGGGCAGCGGCGTTGCCTATTCCATCAGCCGCTCTGATATCGACATCAAGGACAAGGGCGGGGCCTTCAGCCTGAGGAGCGGGCTGACATCTTCGGGCACACTTCGACTGGCTTCGTCCTTCGGCCTCGACGCCGCCTTCGCCTTCGATTCGCCGCGGGTCGCCGTGGCCGGGATCGAAGAATCGCTAGCCGGCATCACTATCGGATTGACCGGCCGCTTCGACATGGCCGCACAGGAGCTCGCCGTCTCCCGGCTCAAAATCGGTGTCCCGGGCCTCCTCGACCTAGAAGGAACGGTGGGGGGAAGGTTCGGTCATGGCGTTTTCTTGGAGGCTGAGGCCACGGCCCGGTTCGACAAGCTCGAAAACCTGGTCGCCCTCCTCGGACCCCGGCTTCCCACCGAGTTCCGCAGGGCCCGCCTTCGGGGCCGGGCCGTTCTTTCGGGGAAATACGGAATCCAGCGTTCGGGCCAGGAAACAAGGGACAGCCTCGCCGGCTCCCTGGCGCTCGAAGGCGTGGAGTTTGACTACGTTCTCAATGGGCTTCCCCTTCATGTTCGGGCTTCCGGCAAGCTCTACGCGGCCGGCCCTTCGCGAGCCCCCCGACTCTCGGCCGATGTCCGCTCGTCCATCGGCAAAGTCGCCTTGGACAATCTCAGTGTCGGGAACTCCGAGGTCCACATCGTCGCCGCGGCCACGAAAGAAGATGTGGACATCTCCAGGCTTGACGCCGCGTTTAAGGATCTCTGCTTCGATGTCGCCGAAGGGAAGAGGATATCCTTTGACAAAGTCACCCTCACGGGAAAGGCGGGCCTGAACCTCGGCCGGAAAACGATGGTCTTGAATTCGTTCGAAGCCAGGTTTCCCGGCATCGCCCCTCTCTTCGTGACGGGACGGTACGGACTGGGAAAAACACATGCAGCCCAGGTCCGGCTCGAAAGCCGCGGCTTGGATATCCCGGCCGTGCGCACGCTCGCGGCGCCGTTCATCCCGGAAAGTTTTGCCGGCTGGGACCTCGGCGGCACGGCCGACCTCTCGCTCGAAGCCCGCCGGCCGGCCGCTTCTGGTGTGGATTGGGGATTCTCGGGAGCCGTATCGCTCGCTCAGGCCAGGTTAAACGACCCTTCCTTCACGATCGCCGGCGAAGGGATCGACGCCGTACTAAGGGTCGAAGGCGCGTATGCCGCTTCGAAGGGACTGTCGTTCAGAGGCGCTCTCGACATCGGCCAGGGCGAATCGCTGTGGAAGGCGATCTACGTCTCTTGGAGCAAGCACCCGCTTAAAGCGACGGTCGCCGGCCGCTACTACCCCGACTCGGGCGGGATGGATGACCTCGCGGCCCGTTTCCTTTTTCCGACGATCGGGGAAGTCAACCTCACCGGCTCGGTCAAAACACGCCCCTCGCCGGCGTTCGACCTGCGTTCGGACGCGCGTTTGAACCTAGGACCGCTCTATTCCCTCTACACTCAAGCCGGAGGCTCCCAGGAGAACCGGATGATCCTCGAGGGAACGCTGGGGGCGGGTCTTCTCGTCCTGAAAGAAGGAGACGCGCTTTCGGTCACCGGAAAGTTGACGCTCGCCGATACGAACCTTGAACTCCCCTTGACCAGAACCCTTCTTCTCGGCGTCGATGCCGAGCTCCCGATCCATTACGAGTCCGGAAAAGTCGCGACCGACTCCCCGGAGAGTCCGTTCCCCGAAGAGGGCTTCCTCCGAATCGAAGAATTCCGGAACTCCTTTATGACCCTAAAGTCCGTGGCCGTCTCCCTCCGAGCCGGCGCGAACGCCTTCTCCATCGAACCTCTCACCCTGGAGCTTTACGGCGGCCGTCTTGAGCTCGGCCGGACGACCTTCCGCGTCGACCCGGAAAGCGGCTCGCTCCAAGGCGTCGGCTCCCTGGCCCTCCGCGATCTCGACATCTCCCTCTTCCCCATCCAGTCGCCCCAGTTCCGACTGACAGGCAAAGTGCGGGCCGAGTTCCCGAGGCTCGACATCAGCTCCCGAGAAATAGCGATTTCCGGCCGGGGCGAGGCCGATGTCTTTGGCGGCAAGGTTATCCTGAGAGACCTCTCCGTTTCCAATCCTTTCACCCCGGGCCGCTCGATCTCGCTCAACATCGACCTCCTCGACCTCGACCTGAAGAAGCTCACCCAGGAGGTCCCCTTCGGCGAGGTGACAGGGATCGTCCGCGGCGAGGTGCGCAACCTCGTCATCACCTACAGACAGCCGGAGCGGTTCGAATTCCGGATCGAGTCCGTGCCCCGGAAAGGCGTGCCGCAGACGTTCAGCATCAAAGCCGTAGACGACCTGACCGTCCTCAGCTCAGGCCAACAAGCTACGGCCGGAACTAGCCGGTTCTGGATGCGCTTCATCCGCGGTTTACGCTACCAGAAGCTGGGCATCGTCAGCACGCTCCGCAACGACATCTTCACCCTGAACGGCACGATCCACGAAGGGGGAGTCGAATACCTGGTGAAGAAACCGGCGTTTTTTGGTATAAATGTGGTGAACCGCATGCCCAAGAACGTAATCAGCTTTAAAGAAATGACCGGCCGGCTTAAGAGAGTCGGCCATTCTGAAAAATAATTCCCCCAGGTAAGGAGGACGCGACATGAGAAAACGATATGCCCTGGGAATGACCGCGGCCGTGGGCTTGACCTTCGTCCTGGCCTGTATCACAGTTAACATCTACTTCCCGGAAGCGACGGTCAGGCAGGTCGCCGAGGAGATCGTGGGCGAGATTCAGCAGAAGGCCGCAGAGAAGGTAGGCCAAGAGCCCGTCAAGAAACTCTCTGCGCTGCCGAAGATGGTTTCTTTCTCTCTCATCCCCGCGGCCTACGCGCAGGAGGAGACGACCGTCTCCAACCCGGCCATCCGCACCCTTAAGGATTCCATTGCGAATCATCTCGCTGCCATGATGCCGTCTTTCGCCGCCGGAAACATCGGTTTGACGAACAAGGGCCTTGTCGAAATTCGCGATGAAGCCGGCCTCAACCTCCAGGCCAAGGCGGCGCTGCGGCAACTGGTTAAGGAGGATAATGGCGACCGGATGAAGCTCTACGCGGAAGTGGCCAAGGCACTCAACATCGAAGCCAGCCAGATCGAACGCATCCAGAAAATCTTCGCTGAAAACTGGATAAAGAGTGCCGCGGCCGGCTGGTGGGTCCAGCAGGAAGACGGCGCCTGGGTCAGGAAGACGTGATCCCTAGCGGGAACGGGGGATGCTGGAGATAATCTTCTTGAACTGAGGTTTCTTCATCATCCTTTTCATCTCCAGGAACTGTTTGAGGAGCTGGTTGACCTCGAAGACCGGACGGCCGCTTCCCCTGGCGATGCGCAGCCGGCGCCGGCCGTCAATGATCCTGGGGTCCTCGCGCTCCCGGGGTGTCATCGAGCCGATCATGGCCTCAAAGTGAAGGACCTTCCGGTCGTCCATGTCCACGCCGGCCAGGTTCTTGAACATGCCGCCGCTGGGGAGGTACTTCAGGATCTGAGAAAAGGAACCCATCTTCCTGATCTGCCGAAGCTGCTTCCGGAAATCTTCGAGCGTGAACTCATCCTGGCTTAGCTTGCGGGCGATCTCCTCTGCCTCCTTGACGTCAGCCTCTTGCTCAGCCTTCTCGATCAGGCCGAGGATGTCGCCCATGCCCAGGATGCGGGAGGCCATCCGGTCGGGGTGAAAGACTTCGAGTTTGTCGAACTTCTCGCCGGTCCCAACGAACGTGATGGGCTTTCCCGTGACGGTGACGATGGAAAGGGCCGCTCCTCCCCTGGCATCGCCGTCGAGCTTGGTCAGGATGACCGAGGTCAGCCCGATTTTTTCCTCGAAGGCCTGGGCGGACCGCACCGCGTCCTGGCCGGTCATGGCATCTCCGACGTAGATGATCTCGGTCGGCTGGAGGGCTTCCTTGACCAGGCGAAGCTCCGTCATCAGCTCTTCATCGACATGGAGCCGTCCAGCGGTATCCACGATGAGCAGATCATAACCCCTATTCCTGGTGTGGATGATGAGGTCCTTGAGGGCCTTCTGGGGCGAGGCCATCTGCTCCCGGCTCATCTCGTAAAAGGGCAGGCCGAGCTGGCCGGCGATCATCTGGAGCTGATCCTGGGCGGCCGGCCTTTTCAGGTCGAAAGAGACGAGCAGCGGGTTTTTCTGGAGGGCAAGGCACCACTTGGCCAGCTTGCCGCAGGATGTGGTTTTTCCGGAGCCCTGGAGACCGACCAGCATCAGAATAGTGGGAGGCTGGCCGGAGAAACGCAGGGGTTTGGCCTCCTGGCCGAGAACGGCCGTCAGTTCGTCGCGGAGGATCTTGATCACCTGCTGGCCCGGAGTCAGGCTGTCCAGGACCTTCTGGTCCAGGGCTTTGGACTGGATCTTCTCGACGAGCTCTTTGACGACCTTATAATTGACGTCGGCCTCGAGCAGGGCCAGGCGGATCATCCGCAGGGCCTCGGCCATATTCTTTTCGGTGATCTTGCCTTCCCCCCGGACGAACTTCAGGACCTTCTCGAGCCTGGCGGATAGCTGTTCGAACATCATTCACCTCTGGGGCGATTCGCAAGGACGTCCTTATTATGGCCCTTTCGGGAACCAAGTCAAACTGGAGCCAAGCCCGCAACATCTTGACATTGCCCTGCTTTCTGAGTAAGGTAATAAGCACCTCGGTAACTCAACACGCCCTGAGATAGCATACAAAAAGTGCTCCATTGACCTCTTTGGAGGACAGTCCGATGAACAATAAAAAGATTGATTACGAAGAAATCACCAAGCTCGTCAGCTTCCTCGAAGAAAAGCACCTGACTCACTTCGAGCTGGAAGTGGAGGGGTTCAAAATAAAGATCAGCCGGGCTCTGCCCCAGGTGGCGGCTCCGGCCGCGGTCGCCGTGCCGGCTCCGGCTCCTCAGCCGGAATCCGCTCAGCCGGCAGCCCAGGCCTCTCCTGCGGCCGGCGAAGCCCCGGGCGCTTTCCATTACATCACTTCACCCATGGTGGGGACGTTTTACCGGGCGCCCGATCCCACATCGCCTTCGTTCGTCGAGATCGGGGAGGAAGTTAAGAAGAGTCAGACCCTTTGCATCATCGAGGCCATGAAGCTGATGAACGAGATCGAATCCGACTTGGACGGCATCGTCGCCGAGATCTATGTAGAAAACGGAAAGCCGGTCGAGTACGGGCAGAGGCTTTTCGCCATCCGTCCCGCGGCCGCCTGAACGCCCATGTTTTCTAAGATCCTGATCGCCAACCGGGGAGAGATTGCCCTCCGAGTCATCCGGGCCGCGCGGGAGCTCGGCATCAAGACCGTGGCCGTTTACTCCGAGAGCGACCGCAATAGCCTTCATACCATCCTGGCGGACGACAAGGTCTGCATCGGCCCGGGCCGGGCTTCCGACAGCTATCTCAACATACCCAATATCCTCGGCGCCGCCGAGCTGACCAAGGCGGATGCTATCCATCCGGGATACGGCTTTCTGGCCGAGAACCCGAGGTTTGCCGAGATCTGCGAATCGTCCGGAATCGTCTTCATCGGCCCGCAGCCGGCCATGATCAAGCTCATGGGCAATAAGAGCCTGGCCCGCCAGGAGATGAGGAGGGCCCACCTCCCCGTCCTTCCGGGCAGCGATGAGGTCGTCCAGGATCTGGCCGACGCCAAGAAGATCGCCAAGAAAATGGGCTATCCGGTCATACTCAAGGCGGCGGCCGGCGGCGGCGGCAAAGGGATGCGGACCGCTCGCACCCGGGCCCAGCTCGAGGAGCAGTTCGGCCTGGCCCAGAACGAAGCCAAGTCGGCCTTCAACGACCCCTCGCTCTACATAGAAAAATACCTTCCCAATTCCCGCCACATCGAAATCCAGATCATCGGCGACAAGTACGGCAACGTTGTGGCTCTCGGGGAGAGGGAGTGCTCGATCCAGCGAAAGCATCAAAAGGTCATCGAAGAGGCCCCCTCTCCGTTCGTCGACGACCGGCTGCGCAAAAAAATGATCAAGGCTACCGAGGACGCCGCCCGCCACATCGACTACCAGAGTCTCGGGACGTTCGAGTTCCTGGTCGATGAAAACGAAAGATTCTACTTCATGGAGGCCAACACTCGTATCCAGGTCGAGCATCCGGTCACCGAGATGGTGTACAGCGTGGACCTGGTCCAGGAGCAGGTCAGGATTGCGGCCGGGGAGAAACTCTCTATCCGCGAGGGCATGGAGATGCGGGGCCATGGCCTGGAATGTCGGATCAATGCCGAGGACCCCACGACCTTCAGCCCCAGTCCGGGAACGATCGATTTCATGGTCCTCCCGGGAGGTCAGGGCATCCGGGTGGACTCGGCCGCTTACCAAGGCTGGCAGATCCCGCCTGATTATGATTCTCTGGTCGCGAAAATCATCGCCCTGGCCCCGACCAGGCCCGAGGCTATCAGGAAGATGCAGACCGCCCTGGAGATGACCACGATAGTCGGGATCAAGACCAACCTCCCTCTCCATCTCGCCATTCTGGCCGACACCGATTTCGCCGAGGGCCGCTACGATACGCAGTTCATGGAGAGGTTCCAGCAGAAAAACAACAACAATAGTCAGAAGTGAGGGTGTCGCTACTCGCGGCCGGTCACGACCGTGACGGTGAATTCGCCGGCGTTATCCCCGATGACGATCTCGTTGATCCCCAGGAAGAGACGCCCCTTGGTTGGCATCTCGACGCGGCTGCTGGCGCCGACATAGAAGAATTCAGCGGCCTCATCCATTTTCTCCTGCTCGGTTTTTTTATCTTTGATCACGGTGACGGCGATGACAACTTTCCCGATCAGGGCGCCCAAGTTTCGGTCAGTCAGCGGCTGCTGGAGGGTCCGGAGGTCATAGCCGTCGGGCCCGCAATCGGCCTGAGGATTGCCCTTCTGGAGAGACAGCGTTCCCTCGGCCGCAAACTCGACTTCCTGGCCCTGGATGACTTCGATTCCCGTGTCCGTCCAGGCGGCATTTCCCGGAACAACGATGGTCCGGATTTCGTCTCCGGCCACGAGCAGTCCAGAGACCAGCAAGCAGACCAGGGTGAGCCGGCGGCCGCCCTTCATTCTTTTTCTCCCCCGCTCTCCCGCTCCTTGGCCAAGCCGAGAACGTGGATCATCGCCTCATGGATCAGACCGTTCGAAGCCAGGGATTCCTGAGAGGAAATCTCGAACTCGCCGCCTTCAAAATCGGACACACGGCCGCCGGCCTCCCGGACGAACAGCGCGCCGGCGGCGTGATCCCAGGGCTTGAGCTTCAGTTCCCAGAACCCGTCGAACCGGCCGCAGGCCACATAACAGAGGTCCATGGCCGCCGAGCCGCAGCGGCGGATAGCCTGGGCTCGGATCAGGAAATGATTGAAATGGGCGATGTTGTTGACCGGACTTTCCCGGAGGTCATAAGGGAACCCCGTGGCCAGAAGGCTCCTGTTCAGGTCATCGACGGCCGAGACCCTGACCCTCCGGCCGTTGAGGAACGCCCCTTCTCCCTTCACGGCCTGGAACATCTCGTTCCTCATGGGGTCATAAACGACGCCGAGGATGACTCGACCCTGATGTTCCAGGGCGATAGAAACAGTGAATACAGGAAAGCGGTGGGCGAAATTGGTTGTTCCGTCGAGCGGGTCGAAAACCCAACGAAATTCCGCTTGTGCCTTGCGGCTCAAGCCTTCCTCGGCCAGGAATCCGTGGCCAGGGAAAGCCGTTGCCAGCCGGTCGAAGACCAGTTCCTGAGCTTGATGGTCGAAGTTCGTCACCAGGTCCACGACGCCCTTGTAAGAGATTTCCCGTCCTTCATCCATGCCCGACCGGAGCATTTGGCCGGCCTCGAGCGCCGCCCCGCGCGCCCCCTCCAGGAATTCATTCCATTTCGACATGGTTCATCTATATTAGCAGGACGAGCTTTAGTTGGCAACGAGGCAAACTCTTTGGATTTTGGCGCGTATTATACTATGATATTGAGCGAGCGATCATGAAATACCGCATCATCTGGCGCAGAAAAACAGGCGATCCGGAAACCGAAACGGCTGTGGGGACACGGCCCAAGCCCAAACGGAAGAAGGTCATCATCATCTCGGCGGTCTGCCTCCTGATCGCCGTCATCGTCATCGCCAACCTCACTTCCCAGAGGGAGAAATCGGTCAAGGTCACGCTCGAGAAGGCCTCCCTCCATGACTTGACAGCGCTCATTTCCGCCTCGGGAGAAGTCAAGCCGAAAAAGAGCATCAACATCAGCGCTAATGTCCCCGGGCGGATCATCAAGATCGGCGTCCTCGAGGGCCAGATAGTCAAGGCCGGCGACTTTCTCCTTAAGCTCGACCCCACCCAGTACGAGGCCAACGCCGAGAGGGACAAGGCGCTCATCCAATCCTTCAGGTCCCAGCTCATCCAGTCCGAAGCGCGGATGAAAAGGGAGCAGAACAACTACGACCGGCAAAAGCAGCTTTACGACAGCCAGCTCATTTCCCAAGAACAGCTGGAGACGGCGAAGATCCAGTTCGACATCGCCCGGGCCGAGGCCCAAGCCTACAGGCATCAGATCGAGCAGGCCGCGGCCTCGCTCAAGAGCACTCTCGATAGCCTGAGCAAGACCGTTTATAACTCTCCGATCGACGGGATCATCACCAGCCTCCGAGTGGAAGAGGGAGAGGTGGCCGTCATCGGCACGATGAACAACCCCGGGACCGTTCTCATGACCATCGCCGACCTTTCCGAGATGGAGGTGGAGGTCGAAGTGGACGAGACCGACGTGGTCGGAGTCAAGCTCGGCCAATCGGCGGATGTGAAGGTCGATGCCCTCCCCAACCAGGTCCTCAAGGGAACGGTCACCGAGATCGGAAGCTCGGCCATCGCCAAGCTGACCACCTCCCAGCAGGAATCCCGGGATTTCCAGGTCACTATTACCTTGAGCGATCCTCCCAACACGCTCAAGCCGGGCCTCTCCGCGTCCGCCGATATCATCACGGCGGAGAAGAAAGGCGTGCTGGCCGTCCCGATCTCCGCCCTCGTCATTAGAGAAAAAGCAAGCGATAGCCCGTCCAAGAAAGAGAAGGTCGAAGAAGAAGAAGGAGTCTATGTCGTCGAGAGTGGGCGCGCCAAGTTCTTGCCCGTCAGCAAGGGGATCATGGGCGGACTCTTGATCGAGATTTCCGCCGGCCTCAAGGAGGGCCAGGAAGTCATCGTCGGCCCCTATAATTCCCTCCGCGAACTCAAGGACGGAGTCCTCGTCAAGACCGGGGTGAAAACGCCAGAATCAGAATGAGTCTCCAAGACGGCAGCCTGATCAGGGCGGAAAATCTCTGGAAAGTCTACGAGCTCGAAAAACAGAAAGTCAAAGCCCTTCAGGGTGTCTCCTTCACTGTCATGTCTAACGAATTCATGGCCATCATGGGACCTTCCGGAAGCGGCAAGTCCACGCTGATGAATATCATCGGCTGCCTGGACACGCCCACTGAGGGGAAATATCACCTCAACGGCCGACTGGTCAGCGCCCTGACCGAGAACGAGCTGGCCCATATCCGGAACCGGGAGATCGGGTTTGTCTTCCAGGTATTCAACCTTCTCCCCCGGGCCACCGCCTTTCGCAACGTCGAATTGCCTCTAATCTACAAGGGGACCAAGAAAGGCGATCGGGAAGCCAAGGTCAGGCGGGCCTTGGAGATGGTCGAGATGTCTGCCCGGATGAGCCACCGTCCCCCCGAACTCTCCGGGGGAGAGAGGCAGCGGGTGGCCATCGCCCGGGCATTGGTCAATGAGCCTTCGATCATCCTGGCTGACGAGCCGACCGGCAACCTCGACTCCAGGACGGGATCTGAAATCATCAGCCTGTTCCGGAAGCTGCACGACCAGGGGAACACCATCATCATCGTCACCCACGACAAGGAAATCGCCGACCAGACGCAGCGGGTCATTTTCTTGCGCGACGGAAAGATCGAGTGGGACAAACGGCAAGAAAGAGAAGTATGAACTTCTGCGGCCGCCTGATCGGGACATTTTTTGACCCCGGCCGGACCTTCAGGGCCATCTCAGAGCGTCCCCTCTGGGTGGATGTCCTCATCGTTCTCCTCATCCTGATCTCGCTCTATACCTACCTCATTTTCCCGTTCGGTCAAAAGGACAGCCTCCGGTCATTGGAGGACAATGCGGCAAAACTCAAGGCCAAGTGGGGCGAGTCTCGATATGCGAGTTACCTCGAGAGGATGAAGGGCCAGGACCGCTCCCTGACTGCGTTTCTGGTCACGCCCCTGACCTATATTGTCGGTTTCCTTTTTTCGGCGCTCATCGTCCTGGGGATGGGACGCTTGGTCTCGACCCAGGGCAATTATCTTCAGGTCTTCTCCTCACTCCTCCACGCCAATCTCGTGGACAAGCTCCTGGGCAACGGCCTGCGGCTGTTCCTCATCTCCGGCCGGAAGTCGGTGCTCGAGACTTCGACCGGCCTGCCCGTCCTCTTCCCCAAGCTGGACGTCATGTCCACCGCCTATGTGCTCCTAGGCCAGGTGGATTTGTTCCAACTCTGGACGTTCTGCCTGTTCGGGATCGGCCTGGCTGCGGCCTTCAAAATCACTCTGAAGAAGGGGCTTGTCATCTCTTTCGCCTTCTGGCTCCTCAAGAGCGGGCTTACCGCGGCCCTCACCGTGCTTCGGACCCGCCTGATGCAATAGGCTCGGGGAAGCTCGGGAGAATCCCTCCGAAAGACGCGAATTTTTCCCGGCGTGAAAAATTCCCTCCCTGTCCTCGCTTCGCTCTCCTCTCGGCAAGCCGAGAGGAACCGTGCCCGCTACACTGCGGAGGGCTTTCGTAGGGACTCTCCGACCATTCCCCGAAACGTCTACCGTTTTTTCCCCTCCTAATTCTCTAGGAGGGGAAGGGGAGGTTAATGAGGTTCAGACAGAGTCTTGGAGGCGTTTCGGAATAACATTTTCTCTATTCCCAAGTTGTTCATTCTAACCATCTCAGGATGAGAGAAGCTGACACTATTTGACAGAAAAGGGCGGACATCATAAATTAGCAGTATGGCTGAAGAGATCTGGCGCGGCAACCTGATCGCAACTTCTTTCCCCCAGGTCGTTTTCCGGATTTGGGAGAAACGCGACTCCGGCCGGCTGACGGTCCAGGGCGAAGAAGCCGAAAGGTCGCTCTGTTTCATCGACGGGGACCTGGCCATGGCCGAAGGTTCCTTCTCCGGCGAAGAGTTCTTGAAAAAGCTGCTGTCCATCCATGCCCTGACCGCCCTCCAGGCCGAGGAGTGCGCCGGTTTTGCCCGCGAGAACAATGTCTCCTATCCGCGGGCGCTCGTCGAGAAGGGGATCATTCCCCCGTCCCGAGCCTGGGAATCGTTGGCCGAGTTCTGGATGGAGGAGCTTTTCGCCGTTTTCGACTGGACCCGGGCGGACCTCACCTTCGACCCCGGCTCGATCATCTCTAACGCCCTTGTCTATGCGCTATTCCCCACCCCTGCCATTGTCCTCAGGGGCATCCGCCGGATGAAGAAAACCGACCTGATCGGGGCCTTCCTTCCGGCGGAGGCCGAGGCCGTTCAACTCCTTTCGCCCGTGCATGCCGACCATCTCCATCTCGCGCCCCACGAAAAGCACGTGCTCGGCATCCTCCGAGTGACTCCTCGGCTGAGCGACCTCTATGCTCAGAGCCAGGCCGGAAAGTGGGAAACTCAAAAAGCCGTCTTCGCCTTCCTTACCTTGGGGTTGGCCGGACTCTCCCCGACTCCCAACCTCACCAAACCGTCGCCGAAGTTGTCATCGGCCGGCCTGGAAAAGATCTGGACCGACTTCAACGACAAGTGCTCTTACATTTATAGATACATTTCCAAAGAGATCGGCCCGGTGGGTTTGAGCGTCCTGGAAAAAGCGCTGGAGGACATCCGGACGCGTCTGGCTCCTCCATTCCAGCGGCTCGAACTGCGGGCCGACGGCCGGGTCGAATTCAGCCCTTTTCCCCTGATGAGCCTGACCCTGTTCACGGAGGAGACCCGGAAATACTTCATCCGCGTGCTCAACGAGATCCTTATGGCGGAAGTCCTGGCCGTCAAGAAGACGTTGGGCAATGCCCATGAAGCCGGGATTGTCAAGAGTCTGGAGAGGATCGGAGAGCCGAATTGACGCGGAAACAGACCCTGGCTATCCTCCTTCTCCTGACCCTGATCGCCGTTTGGCTCCTGATCAAAATTGCAACCTAGAAAGCGGCGCCTAATTATCATCCTGGGACCCACGGGAGTGGGCAAGAGCGCGGCGGGGGTATATCTGGCCCGGAGATTCGGGGGTGAGATCATCAACTGCGACTCGATGCAGGTTTACCGCGGCTTCGACATCGGCACCGACAAACCGACACCCGAAATGCGGAAGCTGGTGCCTCACCATCTCCTCGATATCGCGGAGCCATCGGACCAGTTCACGGCCGCGGACTTCGTCCGGCAGGCACTCGCCGCGGTGCGGCTGATCGAGGAGCGGGGCCGTCTGCCCTTCGTCGTCGGCGGCACCGGGCTCTACCTCAAAGCCCTTCTCGACGGGCTGTTTCCCGGCCCGGGCCGGGATCCGGAGCTGCGCCGGAAGCTCGAGCAGGAGGCCGGCGAGAGGGGCTGGCAAAGCCTACGCCGGAAGCTCGAGGAGGTCGATCCCGGGTATGCCCGACTCATCGGGGAAAAGGACAAGGTCCGGATCATCCGGGCCCTGGAGGTGTATTATCTCACCCGGAAACCCATCTCGGAACATTTCGAGGGCACTCGATCGGAGGTGGCCGATTTCCATCTCGTCAAAATTGGGTTACAATTGGAGAGGAAAGAGCTGTACCGGATGATCGAGGAGCGGGTGGATAGGATGTTCCAGGACGGGATCGTCGGAGAGGTCCGCAGCCTTCTGGCCGCGGGTGTGGAGGAGAGCGCGCCTCCGTTTCGGGCCCTGGGGTACAAGCATGTCCTCGCCCATCTGAAAGGCGCGATCTCTCTGGAAGAGGCCGGGCGGCTGACCAAACAGGATACCCGCCATTATGCCAAAAGACAGATCTCCTGGTTCCGGAAGATGGCGGGAGTGACCTGGTTTCCGGCCGGAGATCACGCCTCTCTGGCCGCCTTCCTGGAGGCTCAATTCGCGGCTTAGCCATGGAAAAAGCGATCCTGGTCCACCTGGCGACTAGCCGGAAAGAAAAGGCGGAAGCCGAGGAATCGATCGAGGAACTGGCCCACCTGGCGGCGGCGGCGGGCGCCCGGGTCGTGGACAAGGTCTTCCAGTACCGGCCGCGGATCAGTCCGAAATACTTCATCGGACAGGGAAAGGCCGAAGAGCTGGCCCGCCTCAAAGAGGAACGTCGGGCCGACCTCGTCATCTTCGATCACAACCTCAACCCCATCCAGCAGAGGAGTCTGGAGGACAGAATCGAATCCAAGGTCGTCGACCGGACGCAGCTCATCCTCGACATCTTCGCCCGGCGGGCCCGAAGCAACGAAGGCAAGCTCCAGGTCGAGCTGGCCCGACTGACCTACCTCTTGCCACGCCTGAGCGGAAAAGGGACCTCCCTCTCCCGGCTGGGGGCCGGGATCCGCACCCGAGGCCCTGGCGAGATGAAGCTGGAGGAAGACAGGCGGAGAATCACCGACCGGATTTCCCGGATCAAGAATGAGATTTTGGGCATTCAGAGGAGGCGGGAAAACCAGAGGGAGAGCCGGAGAAAAAGCCCGGTGCCGACCGTCTCTCTCGTCGGCTACACCAGCTCCGGCAAGTCGACCCTCTTCAACGCGCTCTGCCGCGAGACGGTCTTCACCTCGTCGGCCCTTTTCGCTACATTGGACCCGGTCTTGCGCCGGGTGGAATATGCAGACGGTGTCTTTTTCTTTCTGAGCGACACCGTCGGGTTCATCAGGAAACTCCCCGTCGAGCTGGTCTCTTCCTTCCGGGCCACCCTGGAAGAGATCCGGGAGGCCGACTGCCTGTGCCACGTCATCGACCTCACTTCGCCGTCCTCGGACGAGCGGGCCCGGGCCGTCGAGAACATCCTGGCCGAAATCGGGACCGGGGATGTCCCCGTCATCAAGGTCTTCAACAAGATCGACCTTCTGCCCTCGAAGGAGGAGCTCCTGGCCCGGAATGAATCGGCCGGTGAGCAGACCGTGTTTATCTCTGCTCAGACGGGGGAAGGAATATCGAGTCTCAAAGATAAGATCCGGCGCCTCCTGTTCAAGGGCTTTCGCCTGTATCACCTGCGCATCCCCAAGGGCCGGAAAGACTTGATCCCCTCTTTCGACCGGTGGTCGCTCGTCCTGAAGAAACGCGAGGACGGAGATTTCTCCGAGATCAAGATTATGGCCAATCCCAAATTCATGGTAAACTATCTTCCCTATCTCGTCCAAGGAGAAGAGAATTGGTGAAAAAGGCCTGCTGTCTCGGGGCTCTTTCCATCTTCCTGATCTCCTGCGTCACCGTCGCACCTCCTCCGCCGAACCTGTACATCGAAAACCTGCCCCAGTCTCTGGTCACTCCATTGACACTCGAGGAGCGCATCCAGATGGAAGAGGCTTGGGACTACCTGAGACAGGGCCGGCTGGACAGGGCCGAAAAAGCCTTTCTGCGGCTGGGCCCCTCGAGCCCGCTGTACGCCGTCGGACTCGGGTATGTGTCTTTTCTCCAGGATAACTTCCCGGGCGCCGAAGAAAACTTCAAGCTGGCGCTGAAAGAGACCCCTGGCTCTCTGCTCGCCAACCTTGGGCTCGTCCAGCTCTACCAAAAAACGGGCGAAGAGGACAAGACATTCAACGCGCTTCGGGAGGTCCTGAAGATCGAGCCCCTGAATTCCTGGGCGAAGGAAGGATACGAGAGCCTCAAAGCGCAGAAGACAGAACAGTCCGTGGCCTCGGCTGGGGAAGCGGCCGCCAAAGGGGATATCGAGACGGCCAAGGAATCCTATCTCAAGGCCCTTCATTACTCGCCGGAGTCAGTCGAGATCCATCTGGCCCTGGCCGGTCTTTATAGGAGCGAGAACAAAATTCCGAACGCTCTCGTCCATTTGAAGGCGGCGGCCGCCGGCGCCCCGGACAATATCGAGGCCTTACAGAAGTATGCCGCGACGCTGGCCGAGGCCAAGCAGTACGATCGGAGCCTGGATTTTTATCAGAGAGTGCTGGAGCTCGACAGTGGAAACGAAGAGGCTCGGCAGCAGGTCGAGGTCTTGAAGGATAAGCTCGGCATCGTCGAGCTTCCCAGCCGGTATAACGAAATTCCCGTCGCCGCGGCCGTAACCCGGGAAGACATCGCCGCCCTACTGGCCGTCAAGCTCAAGGACGTCCTGGAGGAGACCACGGCCCAGCCGCCCATTATCATCGATATCTCCGCCTCTTGGGCCTCCAAGTTCATCCTTAAAGTCACATCGCTGGGCCTTCTCGAGGTCCATTCCAACCACGCCTTTCAGCCGAAGCGGACCCTGACCAGGGCGGAGCTCGCCCAGACGCTCTTCCGGGCTATCCAATATCTCGAGGGCAAAGGCCACAGGTTCATCCATCAGATCCCGCCGAACAGGATCCAGGTTCAGGACGTTTCCCCTGACCATTTGTATTACCAGCCGATCAGCCAGATCCTTTCCTACCAAATCATGGAACTCTACGCAGATAAGACCTTCCGGCCCGACCAGCCCGTCCCCGGGCCCGAGGCCGTCAAGACGATCGATATCCTGCTGGCGCTGGTGCGCTGATAAAACAACGGGGAAAGAGACGGCAGGGACGCGATGGACAGCAGCACCGAAGAAAAATTTTGGAATGTGCCCAACCTGATCACGTTGACCAGGATCGCCTTGGTCCCCGTCCTCGCCCTGATGCTCTTCCAGAAACGGGCTTTCGGCGCGCTGATCATCGTTTTCCTGGCCGGGCTGAGCGACGTCTTGGACGGATTCGCGGCCCGGAGATGGCACCAGCGGACGAAGGTCGGTACGCTCATCGACCCCCTGGCCGATAAGATCCTCCTTTCTACGGCCTTCATCTTGCTGGCCGTCCGGAGCCTGGGGTTCACCTACGTCATCCCGTTGTGGCTGATGGCGGTCGTCATCGCCCGCGATTTCATCATCCTCGCCGGCGGGGTCGTGATCTTCCTGATCCGGGGCCGCCGGGAGTTCCCCCCCACAGTTTTCGGAAAGGTGAGCACGGTCCTCCAGGTAGCCACGATCTTCTGGGTTATCCTTTCCAACTACGTCCGGGCTTCGGCTCTCGCCAGGTCGTCCTTCCTGGCGGCGATCACTTCGCCGTCCGTCCTGGGAGCTTTCTACATCGCCACCCTTGTATTGACTGTTGTCTCCGGGGCGCAATATATATACAAGGGTATCCGCATAACCTTTTTATCCGCAACGTAGAAGACCGATGCTCACTTTTTCCTACAGAAACAGCATCCGCATATTGAAATACCTTCCCCTCTGCCCCAAGCCCAAGGCGGTCGGACTTTCCAACCTCCCCAAGGACGAACCTACGATCTATGTGTATAATCACATCCATAGGCGCGTTGAGCCGCTTTTCTTGGCGCTGGCTGCTCCCCCCGACCCGCCGATCCGGTTCTTCGTCGACATCAAGGTCTCCCGGCCGGAGATCTTCGCCGAAACCCATGCTGACGTCAAGGACTCCGTCTTCTCGCCGAACCTCCAGGAGAAATGGGGCCGTCATGCCCTGAGGAGAAAAATCCTGGAGAGCGCCAGCCGATTGCTGACGCGGTTTCTGATCGCCAACATAAGCGGGTACAATTTTATTCCCGTCTTCGTGCATGAGCCTCGCTCGCCGGAGGAGCAGACCAGAAAGAGACGCATCAACCGGGAAGCTTTCCAAGACTGTATCAGATCCCTGGAGAGCCATGTCCCGGTGGCCATCGCACCGAGCGGTGGATACACCCATCAAGAGACGACGAAGAGCACCGTTCCGACCACCCTGCCCTCTCTGGCCGAGATGCTTCAGAAGCGAGGGAAAACCCTGAAGATCGTCCCGAGTGTCGTCAAAGAAAGACCCCAGGTCGGCCACGGGACATACAAGAGATATATCGCCGACAGGATTCCCCCTTACCGGCTGTGCCGCCTTCTGCTCGACCGCCTAAAGATCAAGCGATACGAGCGGCCCCGCCTGACCGTCGAGTTCCTAACGCCGGTGACCTTCCCTCACAGCGATTCGAGCAAAGATGATAAGGTCCAGTTCGTTCAGCATCTCCAGAAGATCATGTACGACGTCCTGAACAGGGATTGAGCGGGAGGACGGCCCGAGAAAATTCTGGTTTGTTTTATTTGCTTTTTGCGGCTTTTTTCAGCTTGGCCGCAGCTTCGGTCTTGCTCCCGTGTTTGATGTCCATGGCATGGGCGCGCTTGTAGGTCTGGATGTCCTTGAATCGCCCCTTGCTGTCGCGCACGGCATAAAGCTTAGTGCCCTTGGAGCTGCGATGGGTTGTTCTTTTGACCGGCATAATTATTCTCCTTTGATTTAATTTTTAATCCGGATAGCTTTCTTTTGACCCGATCCGGTCGTTAGAAGATCGGGTCATTCCGGAGTGCATTACCGCTCCTAGGAGATCACTGATTTTCACTTCGGTATTCCTCCTGTTTTTCCCGTTGATATCCCTTTCCTCAGCCAGGCCCGGCCCGCCGTTATGGCCACGGGCGGGCGTCTTCCTGACGGATCAGTCAAGGGGGATGCGGATTTTCTGGCCCGGGAAAATCAAATTGGCATCCTTGATGACCTCCCGGTTGGCCTCGAAGATCCTGGGGTAGTCGTTCGCCTTTCCGTAGTATTGCTTGGCGATGGCGGACAGAGTGTCGCCCTTCTTGATGACATAATACTCAACCTTCTCCTTTACCGGCGGGACCTGCAATCCGTCGATGTTGACGTCGGAAACCCCTTGCACGTTGCCGGCCAAGAGCACCGCCTTCTGCATGGCCTCCGCGCTGGCCGCCTGTCCTGAGAGGTAAACAACCCCGTTGCTGAACTTGACTCCCAGCCCGGTGATGCCAGGGTTCGCCGCTTCGATGTGCTTCTTGATTTTTTCAGCGGCGTCTTCGTCGCGGTTGAACAGCTTGTGCCCAATCTCCTTCACAAAATCAAGCAGTCCCATGATGACCTCCTTTAAGGGATACGAATTTTTTGCTCTTGACGACTTCCTCGCGCCAACAGGCTCTGAACTCACTCCTCACAAGGCACAACGATGATATCGCCGACCGAGGTTGGATGTCAAGCATAAGGCAAGGCACAGGGAATTCTCTTTTGCGCGTGACAGAAATCGACTAGAGAATGCTCGCGTTGAAGGTATCGCCCTGGCGGATATCTCCGGTTTCTAATCCCTTCCTAAACCACCGGATACGCTGTTCGGACGTGCCGTGAGTGAATGCGTCCGGGACGACGTAGCCCTGCGTCTGGCGTTGGATCCGGTCGTCGCCGACCGCGCCGGCGGCGTTGATCCCTTCTTCGATGTCACCCTGTTCGAGGAAGTCCGTCGCCTGTTGGGCATGGTGGGCCCAAACGCCGGCCAGGAAATCGGCCTGAAGTTCCATCCGGACCATGAGCTGGTTGAACTCCTGTTCGCTCACCCGGCCCCGCTCAGCCATGACCTGGTCGTTGATGCCGAGCAGCTTCTGGACATGATGGCCGACCTCATGGGCGATGACGTAGGCCAGGGCGAAATCGCCCGGGGCGCCGAGCTGGCGCTGCATGTCCTCGAAGAACCCGAGGTCGAGATAGACCTTTTCGTCCCCGGGACAATAGAACGGGCCCGTGGCCGCGCCGGCATAGCCGCAGGCCGACGAAACCTGGTCCGTGAACAGGACGAGCCGCGGCTCACGGTAATCCTGCCCGATCTCCTGGAACAGCGGCCGCCAGACGTCCTCGATATCGGCCAGGACAACGGAAACGAAATCCCCCATTTCCTTGTCCTTTTCGCTGAGTGGCTGGTCGGCCGCCGCGGGCGAAGTCTCTCCGCCCGGCTGAAGGTTTTGCGTGATCTGGTCCGGATTGCCGCCGAGAAGCAAGTACAGGACGACGATCACCAGGCCGCCCAGGCCTCCTCCCACGGCGAGCCCTCTTCCGCTGATCCCCCGCCGGTCCTCGACGTTATCGCTCTTGCGTCTTCCTAGCCATCGCATGTGTTCCCTCCTCTTACATGAAAAATCTTTCCGCCTGTCGGGCGCAGCAAAGCTACTTGCTTTTAAGAATTCCTATTCGCGAACGATGACAGATCATGCCGGCTGTGTCCATTAAAGAAACCCGCCATCGTGGGAAAGAATAGATTACGAGAAAAAAGATGTCAAGGATGACCGGGTTTCCCTCCAAATTCAGCTTCCCTTTAATGGGCCTGAGCCCGATCGATTGGCTACCGGAAACCCTCCAAGAATAATCCCGCCGCCTTCAAAGCCAGCGCTCGGGCGTCGAAGTCGGTGCGGTTGCAGAGGATGATGACGGTGAGCCCGTCGTCGGTGAAACGCTGGATCGCCGTCCGGAACCCGGCCGTCTCGCCGTAATGCCACATCCGGGCGTGGCGCTTCCAAGGATTCAGGAACCAACCGAAGCCGTATGCCGCGGGCGCTCCGTCGGGCTCCGTCGGCGGCCCTTCCGAAACGCACACGGGAGTCAGCGCGGGCCGCATCTCCAGCTCGCTCAGGAGGGTGTGCCGGCGCAGCGTTTCGTCCCACTTCAGGAGGTCCGAAAGCGAAGAGTAGATGCCTCCGTCGCCGAGAGTCGCGGAGGTCGGGCTCTGGTCTGTTTCGCGCCATCGGCCGCCTTCCCTGGTGTGGCCGTAGGCGCGATTCGGAACGTCGTTCTTGCCGTGTTCGTAGGCCACCGTGCCTGTCATCTTCAGGGGAGCGAAGATGCGGTCGCGGAGAAATTCGGCGAAAGGCCGTCCCGAAGCTTTCTCGACGACGAGGCCGAGAAGGACGTAGCCAGAATTGCTGTAGGCCCATTGCGCTCCCGGCACGAACTTTCCGGAATCTTGCCGTTTTAGGAGCTCGAGGACCCCCGCGTCCTTGATCTGAACCTGCTCCATGGGAAGGGTGGAGTCGGCCGGCGGCATGAGGTCCTCGTAGTCGGGGAGGCCCGAGGTGTGGTTGAGCAGATGACGGATAGTGATGGCTTGGCCGTATTCGGGGAAGTCGGGGAAGCTGCCGGTCAGGCTGTCTTCATAGCGGAGGTTTCCGTCGCGCACGAGCAGCATGACGGCCGCGGCCGTGAATTGCTTCGTGACCGAGGCCAGGCGGAAGTTCGTCCGGGCGTCGATACCTCGCCTCGTCCGCAGGTCCATGACTCCGTATCCGTGCTCGAAGACGACGCGCCCGTCCTTCACGATGAGGACCGCCGCTCCGGGCTCTTGAGCAGAGACCAGTCCGGTAAATAGGGCCTCGACTTGCTGCCTCTCATTGCCTGCTCCGGCTGCCCTGCACATCACCATCATCGGTAAAGCCAGGCCGAAAATCGCGATGGTCTTTGTCGCCGGTCCCGCCGGAATTTTCATTTCCAGGGAATCGTAATTCATACAGCGGGGAAATATCAAGCGCCGGAAATCGCCCGAACCTTCCCGCCCGGGGTGGAGAGAGAGAGAATCACGAAAAATAGATGGTGAAAACGACCCGCTACTTGCTCCGGTCGAGGAACCCCTTGCGCAGGGTCATCCAGATGATCTTGAGGTCGAGACCCAAGGACCAATTCTGGATGTAGTAGAAGTCATACTCGATCCGCTTGTCGATCGGCGTGTCCTGCCTCAGGCCGTGGACCTGGGCCCAGCCCGTGATGCCGCACTTGACTTTGTGCCGAAGCATGTAGTTGGGGATCCGGTCGGCGAATTCTCTGACGAATTCGGGTCGCTCCGGACGGGGGCCGATCAGGCTCATCTCGCCCTTGAACACATTGATGAGCTGGGGGAGCTCATCGAGGCTCAGTTTTCGAAGGAAGCGCCCGCCCTTGGTTATCCGCGGATCGCCGGGGCGGCTCATCACCGGGCCGGTTTCCCCTTCGGCGTCGCGGACCATCGTCCGGAACTTGATCATGCTGAAGCGGCGGCCGTCCATGCCCATCCGCTCTTGGCGATAGAAGACGGCCCCCCGGGAGGTCAGTTTGACCAAGACGGCGACCACGAGGAAAACGGGCGAAAGGATGAACAGGCCCAGGGAGGAGACGATGACGTCCACCACCCGTTTGACCACGCCCTTGCCGCCTCTCAGGGCGACATCATCGATCGAGATGACGGGGAATCCGTCGAGGTCCTGGATGTTGGCCTTCAGGGTGAGGAGCTGGAACAGGTCAGGGATCAAGCGGATGTTGACGACGTATCGGTGGGCGACTTTGATCGTCTCCAGGATCTTGCCGTAATTATTCAGGTCCAGAGCGACAAATACCTCGGCGATCTCTCCCTTCTCCAGGATCGGGCCGAGGTCTTCGAGACGGCCGAGCACCTCCACGGCGCCGTCGATTTCGACCTTCTCGCCGACGGGCCGGTCGTCGTCCAGGAAGCCCTTGAGCCGGAAACCCAGGTCCTTGTATACGAGGACCTTCTGGGCCACCGCCCTCCCCATTTCTCCCGCCCCGACGACGAGGACATTCTGCAGGTTCAGCCCCTTGGCGTACCGCCTCTTCATGAAAAAGAAGATCTGGTTGCGGATAAAGGTGATCATGAAGATGACGACGATGAAATAGACGGCCAGGAAGCCGTGCGAGATCTTGAAGCTCACGCGGAAGAGCGGTCGAGGGCCCTGGCTGTAGCTGTAGAGATAGCTCAGGATCCCGAACACATCGATGGCGATGGTCAGGATGGCGTTCAGGCAAATGGCCAGGAAGTCATCGATCCTGGCCCGCTGGAGGCGGGTCCTGTAAAACCCTTGGAAGTAGAAGATCAGGAGGTGGGTGGCCAGAAAAAGAGGGAAGACGACCACGTACTGCCGGAAAGGCGGGATCCCCTTGGCCGGGTCGATGGGGATGATGTAGGCGTAAAAGCGAAAAAGGTAGGAATAGAAAAAGGAGATCAGGATGCTGAACGCATCGCTGAACACGAAGAGCCCGACGAGGCCGAAACGCTTCTTCTGGATCACCGCTTCCCCTTGAATTCAGTCCATTTGTGTTCGAGATAGGCCGCCAGTTTCTCTCGAAAGGCCCGCCGAGAGAACCTCTCGGCATTCGAACGGATAACGGCCTCATTAAATTTCAGGCTCCGGAATTTGTCAAGGGCGGCGCGCAGGCTCGAGGCGGTGAGCTCGGGGAAAAAGAGGCCGGTCTGGCCCGGAAGGATGCTCTCCAGGGCGCCGCCGCGGCCAAAGGCGATGACGGGCGTCCCGCAGGCCTGGGCCTCCAAGGCCGTGATCCCGAAATCCTCCTCGCCGGGAAGAAGGAGCGCCCTGGTCTTCCGATAAAGGGCACGGAGGTCCTCGGCCGGGACCTGACCGAGAAAGGCGATATTCGGGCGGGCCATCCTCTTGAGCTTTCTGAGGTCGGGGCCGGTGCCGACGATCTTGAGCTTCTCTCCCGAACTGTTGAAGGCTTCGATGGCCAGGTCGATCCTCTTGTAGGGAACGAGCGCAGAGACGATCAGAAACTCAGCGCTTTTCGGCATGTCGGCGGCGGGCCGAAAGAACTCGGTGTCCGCCGGCGGATGGATAACATCGGCCTCCCGGCGGTAGTATTTCATGATCCGCCGGGCGACGTTATTGGAGTTGGCGACAAAATGGTCGACCCGGGCCGCGGACGATTCGTCCCAGACCCGCAGCCGGTGCATGACCAGGGGGATGAACCGGCGTGAAAAAAAGGATAGCTGCTCCGGGGAGAAGTAGGAGAAATACTGGTTCCAGGCATAGCGGATGGGCGAATGGATGTAGCTGACATGAAGGGCGTCTGGAGGAGGGATAACGCCCTTGGCGACACAGTGCGAGCTCGAGACGACCAGGTCGAAGCCTCCCAGGTCAAAGAGCTCGACGGCCAGGGAGAAGAGCGGCAGGTAGTGGCGGTACTTCTTCTTCAGGAAGGGCATCCTCTGGAGAAAGCTGGTCCGGATATCGCGGCTCTCGATGATCTCCGGCTGGCTTCCCTTGAAATGGAAAAGCGTGAAGATCGGAGCCCGGGGAAAAATCTCGGCCAGGACCTCGAGCACTTTTTCGCCGCCCCGCTGGCCGGTCAGCCAGTCATGGACCAGGGCGACCTTGATGTTATCCATTAGCGTTGATTATAAATCAGCAAAAATGGGGACACAATACCTATTTCCTGGTATCAGAATCCTAATTGCCAAGATCGAACCGGAGAATATTGAAAGAACGGGTCCTGTCACGGCGCGTCCCCGTCCGTCCTCGCTCCACCCATCCCCCCGTGGGGAACCCCTTCCGCTGCGGGCGTTGCGGGGACTGGCGCCATGCCACCCGTTCTTTTCATAAGCATCCGAAATGCAGACGCAACCCTCAATTCCGTTAACTAGACATTCCTTCCCATCAAATCCAGATAAAGGTTCTGGGTTTGTTCGATCATGCGGCGGAGCGGAAAGCGGGGCGGCACGAGCGCCCGTGCCCTCTCCCCCAGGCGGCGGGCGCCTTCATTGTCCCTTAGCAGCCTGATGACAGCGTCGGCCAAAGCGGACGGGTCGTTGGGCGGGACGAGAAGGCCGGTCTTTCCGTCCTCAAGGATCTCAGAGACCCCATCCACCGCCGTGGCGACGATCGGCTTTCCTAAGGCGGCCGCTTCGACAAGAACAAAGGGAAGGCCCTCCCACAAGGACGGCAAAACGAATATATCAAACAGCGCCATGACCGAGGCGGCATCCTTCCTCTCTCCGAGAAAAAGGAGGCGGCCCTCTAGACCCAAACGCTGCGCTTCGCGCCTCAGGGTGCCGCTCTGAGGGCCGTCGCCGACGACCGCGATCTTGATCTCAGGAAAAGGGCTCAGGATCTGGGGGGCGGCCCGGAGGAGGTTGACCACTCCTTTCTGACGATGCAGGCGGGCCACCGTTCCGACGACCGGCCGGCCGAGCGGCCAGCTCAGCTCGCTTCTCCGACGGGAGATGTCATCCGTCCCGAGTTCCGGACGAACTTCAGTGC
Source organism: Candidatus Aminicenantota bacterium (assembly GCA_017886205.1). Taxonomy (GTDB): domain Bacteria; phylum Acidobacteriota; class Aminicenantia; order Aminicenantales; family UBA8522; genus UBA8522. The sequence continues at coordinate 43,140 of JAFNEO010000058.1, forward strand.
CGTTCAGGATGACGGTCATCTTCTCTTCCGGCGCCAGCCGATGCCTCCGGGCCTGTCGCAGGTCGGACTGACAGACAAGGATCAGCCGGTCGGTCAAACGGGAATACTTCCTCTCCAGGAAGACATACAGCCGGCGCAAGAGCGGATTCCGGTAATGGAGATAGTGGATGCCGTGAAGGGTATGGACGACGGCCGGCGTCCGGGCGCGGCGGGCAGCGGAGCGGCCGTAGAACCCGGCGATCCCGCCGTGGGTATGCAAGACATCGATCTTATTTTCCCTGAGAACTCCGGCAATTTCCCTCAGCGGGCGCAGGCTGAGCCGCTTGCCCAGCGGAACCGGGACATAGGCGATCCCCTTTTGCCTGGCTTCCTCGGCCAGCGGTCCGTCGCCTCCGGAGGAGATAACCACCTCAAACCGGCTCCGGTCCAGGTTCTCGGCCAGAAGGAGAAGGGCCGTCTGGCCGCCCCCGAGCGAGGGCTTGTCGATCATCTCCATGATTCTGAGTTTTTCCATCTGTTCACTCAGGCGTCTTCGCCGGCCAGAATCCTTCGCAGTCCTTCCCGAAAAGACTTTCTCTCCTCATCCCTCTGCTTCGACGCTCCTAAGCCGAGGGCCAAGACAGTCAGCTTCAGATAGAGCCTCAAGAGCCGTAACGACGAGCGGAAGTTGTGTTTTCTATAAAAACGGAGCTGGCTGCGCCGGTATTCCAGGCGGCTCTGCCAGCGGCGGGCGGATGTGGCCGCACCCCCGACATGGGAAATCCGGACCGCGGGATAGAAGACCAGCTTGAAGCCTTTGTCGGTGATCCGCCGGCAAAGGTCGATGTCCTCGAAATAGAGAAAAAATCCCTCATCGAACAGACCGGCCGTTTCGACCGCGGCGCGCCTGGCCAGAAGGCAGGCCCCGCTCAGCCAGCCGACCGCCCGGAGCTTTTGGGAATGCCGGAGCGCGATCCTGTAGTAAGGGTTGAGGATGAGCTTCTGACGGATCTCGGAGAGAAAGCCCACCTTCTTCCCGAATGAGACTTGGAAGCGTCCGTTCTCATGAACGAGGGTCGGACCGACCGCCCCCACCTCCGGCCGGGCCTTGATCTCGGCCAGGAGCGCGGCCGGCGCGGCCGCCGGCACGACGGTATCGGTGTTCAAGAAAAGGACATACTCGCCATGGCTCTGCCTGAACCCGATGTTGTTAGCCTGGGGATAGCCGACATTCTTATCATTTTCGATAAGTCTGACCCACGGGAACAACGACCTGACCAGTTCCGGGCTCCCGTCACCGGACTGATTGTCCACCAGGATGACCTCGGCGCTCAGGCCGGACACGGCCTTCTCGAGCGAAGACAGACAGGCCGGAAGGTGGGCGCGGTCGTCATAGTTAACTATGACGATCGAAAGCTCCGGCTCGTTCTTTCTCGGACCGGTCGTCGCCTTCATCGGTCTCTCATCTCTCCAATGAGCCGGGCCAGCTCGCGGGCAGCCTCTGGCCAGGAGAACTGCGGTCTCCTTTGTTCAAACCTGGCTAGGATCCCGGCCCGCGTTTTTTCTTCGGTGAGGGCGGTCCGGAGGGCCGCGACGACTTCCTTTTCGTCAGGTGCCTTGACCATCACCGCCAGGCCGCTGAAAACCTCAGCCAAAGAGCTCCCGTCCAGGAGCACGGGCGGTGTGCCGCAGGCCAGAGCTTCGAGCGGCGGGAACCCGAACCCCTCGTATTCCGAAAGGTAGGCGAAAGCGTCCAGACTCGAATAGAAAACCGGGAGCTCCTCTTCGGGAAGCTCCGGCTCCCAACGGATCCACTCCCGTCCGCTGAGCGGGGAGGCTTCTCCTCCGCCCAGAACTCCAAAATCCTCCCCTACGAGATAGAGGACCGCTTCGGGGAACTCCGGGCGAAGAAGCTCCACCGCCCGGATAAGCTCTGGGACATGGCGCCGCTTGAAGATAGAGCCCAGGAAGCCGATGACTTTTTTCCCGGCCAGTCCTTTCCTTTCCCGCCACCGCCTCACTTCGTCCTCTGGAGCACGCCGGAACGTCTCCTCGACGCCGTAGCCGATGAGCTTGATCTTGTTGCGGTCGATGCCGAAAAGCCTCACGATTTCATTCTCGACAAAGGCCGATGAGACGACTACGAGGTCGGCCCTCTCGAGGCTTCTCCCGACGAGGTACCGGCGCGTCAAAGCGTATCTTCTGGGGTACCATTCGGGGTGGGAAATGACCGAGATGTCGTGCTCGATAAGGATTGACTTCCAGGGACAAGACAGGGGAAGCATATAGTTGGAGGCGATCAAGAGGTCCGGGCCCGCTCTCTTCAAGGCCTTTCGTAGAGGCCCGTTCTGCCAGCGCAAGTAGCCGCCGCGGCCGGGTATGATATGTTCCTCGGCCCGTGACCGGGAATACCTTCCGATGTCCTCTTTGGTGTAGATGAGAAAGTCGTCTTCCGGCAGGAGGTCCGGGAGCCGCAATAACAGGTTGTGGATGACCCGGCCGACACCCTTGGCGTCCTTGCCCAGCTCGTACCCGTCCAGCGCGATCTTCATGATCCCTGTATCACCGACTCGTAGAACGCTAACATCTCTGTTGCCGCTTTCTTCCAACTGAAGTCCCGGGCCCTCTCTTTTCCCCTGGCGATGAGCCTCTTCCTCAGGTCTTCATCCTCGAGGATTAAGACGACCTTCTCGGCCATGCTCTCGGCGTCTTCCGGCTGGAAATAGACGGCTGCGTCCCGGCAGACTTCGGGGATGGCCGAGATCCGGGAAGCGGCCACCGGGAGACCGCTGGCCATCGCCTCGACAAGGGGCATGCCGAACCCCTCACACAAAGAAGGTAGGACGAAGGCCGAAGCCAATCGGTAGGCATTCCGGATATCCTTTTCCTCGAGGTAACCGGTCGTCGTGACCCAATGGCCGATCCCGAGCTTTTCCGCCTTCGCCCTGATGGTTTCGGAATCCTCTCCCTCGGGACCGACGAGGACGAGAGGGATCTGGATGCCTTGGAGGTGGACGATCTTCAAGGCCTCGACAAAGCGGACCAGGTTCTTGCGAGGCACCTGGGCGCCCACAAAGAGAAGGAAGGACGGCGGGAGGTTGCAGCGCTTGCGCGTCGCCTTGAGCTCCGCGGCAGGGACGTCTTCCAGGAACAGGGGATCCACCCCGGGAGGGATAATCCTCACCTTCTTCTCATCGAGCGCGAACCGGGAGACGAGCTCGACGGAAGTGACCGTGGATGAGGTGACGATCCCGTCCGCGTCCCGGAAGGAAGCGGCGGCCAGACGGAAAAACACTTTGCCCGCTTCCTCGCCGGCCTGATCCGGAAAGTCCATGAAGAAGATATCGTGGACGGTGACGATCTTTTTCCCGCGGGTGGGCAGGATGAGAGGTGTGGCTGAATGGGTCAGGTCGAGCCCCGTCCGGAAAAAGAAGTCCAGAGAGGGACGGCCTCGTTTCTGCCAGAGCGAGTTGAGGACTCGCACCGGCAAGCGGCAATCGCGGAATTTCAGCCGCTCGAACGGGGGGACTTTTTCCGCCGGAAAACGGTCCTTCCAGGACGAGGAAAAGAGGAAATACTCGTTGGTCCGGTCGATTTCCGCGAGCTGGAAGAGGAGGTTCCGGAGATACCTCCCCACGCCCGTCTCTTCGCGCAGGAAAGGGCGAAGGTCAAACCCGAGCCGCATGGGGAGTCAATGTATGTCCAACCCGGCTAAAAGTCAAATTGGCGATACCCCTTGTCAATTTATTTTGGCGGTGTTATCATCCCGGGGAAGAGGAGTCCGATGACCAAATTCGACAAGATCGCCAAACGTATCGACAGCTTCCGGGACGACATGATCAACCTGCAGATCCAGCTCTGCGCCGTCCCGGCCATCTCGCCCTCAAGCGGTGGAGAGGGCGAAGTCAAGAAAGCAAAACTGCTGCGCAGTTTTCTCGAGCCGTTGAAGTTCGACAACATCGACCTCATCAAGGCCCCCGACCTGGACGCACCCTGCGGCTACCGGCCCAACATCCTGGCCGTCCTCAAGGGAAAGAACACCTCGCGAACTGCCTGGGTCATGACCCACATGGATATCGTCCCTCCCGGGGACCTCGCCCAGTGGAAGGGTGACCCATACAAGGCCTGGGTCGAGGGCGGCAAAATCTTCGGCCGCGGGGTTGAGGACAACCAGCAGGACCTGGTCGCTTCGCTCTTCGCCGTCAAGGCGTTTCAGGCGGAAAACTTCAAGCCAAGCTGCAACATCGGGATCGCCCTGGTCGCCGATGAGGAGACGGGAAGCACCAAGGGAATCGATTATGTCCTCCAGCACACCAAGGCTTTCAGAAAGAAAGACCTGATCATGGTTCCGGACGCAGGCAACAAGCACGGGACGCTGATCGAGGTGGCTGAGAAAGGGATCCTCTGGCTGAAGTTCAAAACCGTGGGCAAGCAGGCCCATGCTTCCACCCCCAACAAAGGGATTAATAGTTTCAAGGCGGCCTGCTTCCTGGTGACGGAGCTAGAGAATCTCTACAAGATCTTCAAGGCCCAGGATTCGCTGTTCGAGCCGCCCATCTCGACCTTCGAGCCGACGAAAAAGGAGTCCAACGTCCCCAACATCAACACCATCCCCGGCGAAGACGTCTTCTACCTGGACAGCCGCCTCCTTCCCCAGTTCACCATCGAAAAGGTCGAGGCCGAGATCAACAAGATGATCAAGAAAATCGAGGACAAGTTCAAGGTCAAGATCACCTACGAGGAGCAGCAGCGGGCGCCGGCCGCCCCCCCGACCCCGACTCAGGCGGCAGTCGTCTCCGCCCTGCGGGGGGCCATCAAGGAAGTCTACGCGGCCGAGGCCCAGGCCCGCGGCATCGGCGGGGGGACGGTGGCGGCGGTGTTCCGGAGGGCCGGCTACGAAGCCGCCTGCTGGTCAAAGGTCGATGAAACCGCCCACCAGCCCAACGAATATTGCCACATCAATAACATGGTGGGAGACGCCAAAGTCTTTGCCCACGTCTTCCTCCAGGGATAAAATGCGGCCCGCGCTCTAGGGCTGAGAATATCTCCTCTGGACCTTCTGCGCCACCCGAATCGTATTGAGGTGAATGCCCACCGTGTCCTCCAGCTCCGCGGCATACCCCCCGGCCAGGACCACGGCCACCGGGAGGCGAATCCGCCGCGCCTCCCCGATGACGATGAGGTCCCTTTGGCGCAGTCCGTCTTTGGTCAGGCGGAGACTTCCCAGTTGGTCACCTTCAAAGGGGTCGGCGCCGGCCAGATAGAGCACGAGGTCGGGCTTGTACTCCTGATAAAGGCGGGGAAAGTGCGCCCGGAGTGCCGTGAGGTACTCTTCATCCCCGTCTCCCGCCCAGAGGCCGACATCCACGGTCGAGGGGGGTTTATTCGAAGGATAGAGGTCCATCTGGTGGATGGAGAATGTAAAGGCGTGGCCTTTTCCCGAGAGGATATGGGCGGTGCCGTTTCCCTGGTGGAGGTCGCAGTCGACGACCATTGTCCTCTCCACGGCGCCTTCCTTCTTGAGCGCTTCGACGGCGACGGCGACATCGTTGAGGACACAGAACCCCTCGCCGTGGTCGTGGAAGGCGTGGTGAAAGCCGCCCCCCAGGTGGACCGCCAGCCCCCGCTCCAGGGCCAGCCGAGCCGTGAGGATGGTCCCTCCCGTCATCAGCCAGACGAAATGCACGAGCTCCAGGGAAAAAGGGAGCTCGATCATGGCGATCTCGGCGCTCGATAGCGAGGCCGTCTTGAGTTTCTTGACATAGCGCGGTGAGTGGACGAGCAGGATGTCCTCGTCGGAGGCCGGCTCGGGGACGATAAAGTTCTCTTTCCTCGCCCCCAAAAGGAGGAGCCTCTCGTAGAGGGCCCGGTATTTCTTGATGGGAAAGACATGCTGGCCGACATCGAGCATCCAGTACTCGTCGCTATAAACGAAGGGAATGGGGAACCGCCATCTCTCCAGGAACTTCAGGATGCGCATCATGCGGAAAACGGAGTATATATCAGGAACCGGACAAAACACAATTTTCTCGCTTGAAATCAGCTCGGAATCGGATATGATATAGGCCTTAAGCCGTCATTCCTTGATCTCATTAAAGGAGTCGCACTTATGAAATTATTGACCCGGATGGCGCGGAGTTTCGTCGCCGGCGAGACCGTCGAAGATGCCATCAAGAACGTCCGGAAGCTCAACGAAAAGAGCATCATGGCCACCCTGGACGTCCTGGGCGAGAGCGTCAAGGACAGGGAGACGGCGGAGAAGGCCGTCAACGCCTATCTCGACCTCTTGGACGCTATCCCCAAAGCGGGGATCAACTCCCATGTTTCTCTAAAGCTCACCCAAATGGGGCTCGACATCGACACCGAGTACTGCTACCAGAACATCGATCGGATCGTCGGCAAGGCCAAGACGCTGGGGAACTTCGTCCGGGTCGATATGGAAGGAACACCCCAGACCCAGCGGACGCTGGACATCTTCCACCGCCTGCGGCAGAAATACGACAACGTCGGGATCGTCGTCCAGGCCTACCTCTACCGCACCGAGAAGGACCTCCGGGAGCTCAACAAAATCAAGACCAAAATCCGGATCTGCAAGGGCGCCTACAAAGAGCCGGCCGATTTAGCCATCCAGAAGATGAAGGACATCCGGACGAACTTCATCAAGCTCTCCGAACTCGCCTTCACGGAGGGCGTTTACCCGGCCATCGCCACCCATGATGACCGGCTGATCAAATGGACGAAGGAGTATGCGGCCGGCAACAAGATCGCGAACGATAAATTCGAGTTTCAATACCTCTACGGCATCCGGAACAAGACGTTCCGGAAGCTGGCGGAGGAGGGATACCGGGTCCGTTGCTATGTCCCCTTCGGGACGCACTGGCTGCCCTATTTCATGCGGCGGATGCGGGAACGGAAAGAAAACGTCTTCTTCGTCATCAAGAACTTGTTCAAAAAATAGTGAGGAAGATTTCCAGTTATTATTTGGCCCCTGCTGAGACCCTGTCCAGATAATCCATCTCGTCCTTGGTCAATGCAAAAGCCTGGCTGGCCGCATTTTCTTGAGCCTGAGGGGCTTTCGTCGCTCCGGGGATCGCCACGACCGTTTGTCCCTGGAAATGAACCAGCCAGTTGAGCGCGACCTGGGCAGGCGTGCGGCCGTGTTTTGCGGCCACCTCGCGCAGCGCCTCAACGACTGGGCGGCTTTTCTCCAGCCCCTTGGCCCTGAAGGAAGACAGGTATTTCCGGAAGCCCGGCTTTGTCTTGATCAGGCTAGGGTTCTCGTGGTATCTCCCTGTCAGTATCCCCTGGGCCAGCGGAGAATAACTAATGATCGAGATTCCGAGCTCGCGCGCGGCCTCCAGAATGCCGTTTCTCTCGATACTCCGGTCGAGGAGGCTGTACCGGACCTGATTTGAGGCCAGGGGAATCCCTCGTCGTCCCAATTCATCATGGGCGAGTCGCATTTTTGCGGCCGAAAAGTTGCTCACACCGACATGATGGATTTTTTTGGCCTCGACCAGGTCGGCCATGGCCTCCATCTGGGCCCGAGTTGTGGAAAGCGAGTGCGGCGTGTGGACCTGATGAAGCGAGATGGGATAGCCCCCGAGCGCGGCCAGCCGATCGTCGATGGTCTTCCGGAGCGAGGCCGCCCTCCGGAATAATGGCAGCCATTTGGTGGCGATGACGACATCCTCGGGCCTTACGGCCAGCGATTTGAGTGCCCGCGCTAGGGCTCTTTCCGATTGGCCTCCCCCATAGCCCTCGGCGGTATCGAACCAGTTGGTCCCTCCGTCGAGGCTGATGCGGACGATTTCCCGGACCTCTTCGTCCCCGACGATCCCCCAAGTGTTGCCGAACAGGCCTTTGCCCTGGGCGAACTGCCAGCAGCCGAGTCCGATCGGCGAGATCATTAGGTCTGTTTTTCCGAGTTTTCTCAACTTGAGCATAAGGATCTATTCACTTTGCCAAGGAGCGAAGTCAACGACGATAGCGTATCCGCTGGCAACAGACCCAAGGCCGTCTAGTCGGCCTCCGTACCCTTCTTGCCGATGTTGACCTGGGCCGCGGCCAGCCGGGCAATCGGGATCTGATAGGCCGAGCAGCTCACATAGTTCAGGCCGAGCTCGTGGCAGAAGTAGATCGAGCGCGGGTCGCCGCCGTGCACCCCGCAGATCCCGATCTTGAGGTTTGGCCGGGTCTTCCTCCCCTTCTCCACGGCCATTTTCATCAACTCGCCGACGCCCTTGGTGTCCAGCGTCTCGAAGGGGTCGTCCTTCCAGATCCCCTTGTTGAGGTAGTAATTCAGGAACTTGCCGCCGTCGTCGCGCGACACTCCGTAGGTGGTCTGGGTGAGGTCGTTGGTGCCGAAGCTGAAGAACTCCGCCTCCCGGGCCACCTCATCCGCCGTGATAGCCCCGCGCGGAATCTCGATCATCGTGCCGACAAGGTAATCGACCTTGACGCCGTACTGCTTCATCACTTCTTCGGCGATCCTGACGATGATCTCTCTCTGGTTGGCCAGCTCGGCCACATGGCCGACGAGCGGGACCATGATCTCGGGACGGACCTTCTCCCCTTCCTTGGTCAGCTCGCAAGCCGCCTCGAAGATGGCCCGGGCCTGCATCTCGGTAATCTCGGGGTAAGAGATGCCCAGACGGCAGCCGCGGTGGCCGAGCATGGGGTTGAACTCGCTCAGCTGGTTGACGCGGGCCAAGAGTGCTTCTACCTCGGCGATTTTCGCCTTGTTCTTGCGCGGGTTGACCTTGAGCTCGGCCAGCTCGACCATCAGGTCCTCGCGCCGCGGCAGGAACTCGTGGAGCGGCGGGTCGATGGTGCGGATCGTCACCGGGTTCCCGTGCATCTCCTTGAAGAACTCGTAGAAATCCTTCCTCTGGAACGGCAGGAGCTTGTCCAAGGCCTGGCGCCTGTCGGGTTCGTTATCGGCCAGGATCATCTCCTTGACGATGGGCAGCCGCTCCGGCCCGAAGAACATGTGCTCGGTGCGGGCCAGGCCGATCCCCTCGGCCCCGAAGGCGAAGGCGGTGCGGGCGTCCACCGGAGTATCGGAGTTGGCGCGGACCCCCAGCTTCCTGACCTCGTCCGCCCAGCTCAGCAGCTTGCTGAAGTACTGGAACATCCTGGATTCTTCGGGCTTTTTCTCGCCGCGGACGACCTGGAGGATCTCGGGGGGCCGGGTTCCGATCTCGCCGGCCAGGACTTCACCAGTGCCGCCGTCGATCGACACCCATTCGCCCTCCTTGAAGGTCCGGCCGTTGACGCTAAACCTTTTGTGCTCTTCGTCTATGCGGAGCGCACCGCAGCCGACGACCGCCGGCTTCCCCATCTGCCTGCCGACTACGGCGGCGTGAGAGGTCATCCCGCCGGTTGCAGTCAGGATCCCCTGAGAGGCGCTCATGCCGTGGATGTCATCGGGCGATGTCTCCGCCCTGACGAGGACGACCTTCTTGCCCTCTTTTTTCCAGGCCTCCGCCTCCTCCGCCGTGAAGACGGCCTGGCCGGCGGCCGCGCCGGGAGAGGCAGCCAGCCCCTTGGCCAGGACCTCGTGTTTCTGTTTCTCCTCGGCATCGAAGACCGGATGGAGGAGCTGGTTGAGGGCCTCCGGCTCGACCTGGAGGAGCGCCTTCTCCTTGCTGGTCAGCCCCTCTTCGACCATGTCGACGGCGATCCTAACCGCGGCCTGGCCGGTCCGCTTGCCGTTTCGTGTCTGGAGCATGTAGAGCTTAGCGTCCTGGATGGTGAACTCGAAGTCCTGGACGTCGCCGTAGTGTTTCTCGAGGTTGGTCGTAATGTCCTTGAGCTCCCTGTACACCGCGGGCATCTCGGAGTCGAGTTTCTTGATCGGCGAGGGTGTGCGCACGCCGGCCACCACATCCTCGCCCTGGGCATTCAGAAGATACTCTCCGTAGAGCACCTTGTCGCCCGTGGCCGGGTTTCGGGTGAACCCGACGCCGGTACCAGATCTCTCACCGATATTGCCGAAGACCATGAGCTGCACGTTGACGGCCGTGCCCAGGTCGTCGGGGATGTGGTTGAGGCGCCGGTAGGTGATGGCGCGGGGGTTGTTCCAGGATTTGAAGACGGCGTTGACCGCCAGGCGCAACTGCTCCTGGACATCCTGGGGGAAATCCTTTCCCGTTTCTGTCCGGATGAGCTCGCGGTAGGCGGCGATGACTTCCTCGAGCATTTTCTCGGTCAGCTCGTTGTCCAGCTTGATGCGCTTTTTCTCCTTATAGCCGTGGAGGATCTCCTCAAACCTTTTTTTGGGAATGTCCAGGACGACGTCGCTGAACATGTGGATGAGGCGGCGGTAGCAGTCCAGGGCGAAGCGCCGGCTGCCGCTCTTCCGGGCCAGACCTTCGAGGGTCATATCGTTGAGCCCGAGGTTGAGCACCGTATCCATCATCCCCGGCATCGAGAACTTGGCCCCGGAGCGGACCGAAACGAGGAGCGGGTCCGCGGGATCGCCGAACTTCCGGCCGGCCACCTCCTCGAGCTTCCGGAGGTTAACCTGGATCTCGGATTCGACATCGCCGGGGAGCTTGCCTCCGGCCTTGGAGAAGATATTGCAGGCGTCCGTCGAAACCGTGAACCCCGGCGGAACGGGCAGCCCGATCCCGGCCATCTCGGCCAGGTTGGCGCCCTTGCCGCCGAGGAGGTCTTTCATGTCTTTGTTGCCTTCGGTGTGAGATGGGGCGAAGAAATAGACGTATTTGGGCATGTGACGACTCCTAGGAAATAATCAAGTCAATATACTCTCCGACCCCCTAAAATTCAATAAGGCTCGGGTATGGGATTCGTCAGCCCGCTCGTTTCCCACATCGTCTCTTTGGAGGGAGAAAGCTGCGCTTTCCCCCTTCCAACGTTCGCTTCGCTCTCTGCCTCCCCTTCTCGGACTCCGTCCTGCGACCAAGAGGGCCATCCCCCTTGGAACCCCCGCTGCTTTGCTGCTGCAAATCAGCAAACTCGCTTCAGTCGAGAAACCATGCCCGCTCCGACCTTTTTCCGAAACGTCTACCATTTTTTGGCCCCTCTTAATTCAATAGGAGGGGTAGGGGTGGTTAATGAGATTCGAACAGAGTCTTGGGGGCGTTTCGGATCGGGTTCCTCACCCACACCCTTCGCCTTTGTCGAAAAAAGTGCGGATGCCCTCGAAAAACGCTTCGGGAAGGCTAAACCTTCGAGGTCGCTTCTCCATTCCCAAGTCATCCATCGCATAGATGGAGGTGCTTTCAGAGATTGTGATATAATCCGCTCACACCATGATCCGGGGAGGTCGGCTATGAAAATAAAGTCCTTTCTGCTAATCGGGCTAATCTTCAGTCTGGTCTTCCTCGCCGCCTGCTCCAGGCCGACCAAGGGGAAGCTCCCCGTCGAGCTCAAGAACTCTTACCGACAAGAAGTGAATGGCTGGGTCTTCGTCCATCTCGAGGGGGCGGCGCGTGAGGTCGGCTTCCAGAACGGCTACCACCTGGCCGCCGAGATCGACGACGCCCTCCAGATGTTTGCCTTCTTCCTGGAGAAGACGACAGGCCACGACTGGGCGTTCTTCCGCGAGGGGGCGTCCCGGATGTTCTGGCCGAAGGTAGACCCCGAATACCAGGAGGAAATCCAGGGGATCGTTGACGGCCTAAAAGCCAAGCTCCCGGACAGGACCTATGACGCCATCGACCTCACCGCCCTCAACGGCTGGATCGAGCTCGCCTGGTACTACGTCCCCTACGTCGCCGAAAAGGCGTCCCCCGGCGCCGGCGACAACAAATCCCCCTCCTACTGCAGCGGGTTCATCGCCACCGGAAGCTACACTGAAGACGGGAAGATCGTCATGGCCCACAACAACTGGGTAGATTACATCGTCGGCCAGCGCTGGAACATCATCGTCGATCTGACTCCCGCCAGGGGCCACCACATCCTCATGGACAGCTTGCCCGGCACCATCCACAGCGGGGACGATTTCGTCATCAACGGCGCCGGAATCATCTATACCGAAACGACCATGTCGATGTACAAGGGCTTCGACGAGACCGGCACGCCGGAGTTCGTGCGGGCCCGCCGGGCCGCCCAGTACGCCGCTTCGATCGACGACTTCATCCGCCTGATGAGCGAGGGGAACAACGGCGCCTACGCCAACGACTGGCTGGCCGGCGACCTCAAGACGAACGAGATCGCGCGTCTCGAGCTCGGCCTTAAAAACCGGCAGGTCTGGCGGACGAGCGACGGCTATTATGTAGGCGCAAACTTCCCCTGCGACCCCAAGGTCATCGCCGAGGAGACGACCTATAAGCCGGATGACCCGAACCTGGGCGTCAACGTCCGCAAGGCCCGCTGGGAGAAGCTCATGGAGGACAACAAGGGGATGATCAACGCCGAGACGGCCATGATCTTCGAGGCAGACCACATCGACGCCTCGACGGGCCAGCTCTCCCCCAACGGCAAAACCCTCTGCGGGCACGTCGACGCCGATCCCAAGGGCCTGCCCGAGTTCATCTGGACGCCCTTCTATCCGGCTGGATCGGTCCAGGCGAAGGTGACGACGTCGAAGCTGGCCGGAGAGCTGAAGCTGTGGGCGCGGAGGGGACATCCCTGCGGCCAGGACTTTATCGCCGCCGACTTCTTCATGGCCCATCCGGAATATGCCTGGATGGACAAATTCCTCAGGGACATGAAGGCGTTTCCCTGGACGTTGTTCGAGGCCAGGAAATAATCAGGACGTGTAGGTCAGGTTGAAGACGTCGGCTCCGTAGACGCTGACGACGGCCGTATTCCCCACCATCGCGCCCATCTTTTCATGGACGTGGCCGTGGTAGACGAACTTGGGCTGCTGGGCGTCCATATACCGCCGGATGGCCTCGCTCCCCTGGTGGGCGTAGTCCTCTTTGTCGGTGATCCCCAGGAGCGGCGCATGGCAGATGAAAATATCCACATAGGGGAACTTGCTGAGTTTCTCGGCGACCGCCAGGTCATCCCACTCATACGCACCTGAACCTTTGTAAGAGGGCACACCGCCGAACCCGCCGATGAACCAGTTGCGGTGCTGGACGAACCGGAGGTGGACGTCGGTGATGTATTCGGGGAAGGGCTTGGTCGAGTCGTGGTTTCCCTTGACCGCGAAGATGGGCTTCTGGAACCGGAGGTGGATCTCCTCGAGGATGGGCGGTTCAACGTCTCCGCAGGACAGGATGAAGTCGATCTTGGACCTGATATTCTCCTCGAATCGGGGCTTCGGATAATCCGCTACGACCAGGACGTTGCTCGGATACCCGATCATCTGAAGCTATAACCTGAACTTGATGCGGTGCCGGGTGCGGGCCATCTCTCCGGTCTTATCGGCCTCGCTGACCCGGAAGAAGGCCATGTGGACCACCTTGTCATCGACCGCGAGCGCTGACCCGACCATCGTCTTGCTCTCGTAACGGAAATCATGCCCGCGGCCGACCGACTCGTATTTCTTCCCCTCGCAATCGGCCGCCTCCTTCAGGAAGGCTTCCGCCAGCTGCCGGTCCGGCTTCGCTTCGCTTTTTTTCTCCTCGAGGACAGCTTCCATGGCGTAGCTCTTGATGAGCTTCGGGTAGAGGAGCTCGAAAGCGCTGTCCTTGGATACGAAATCGAATCCCACCGCTTCTCCACCGATGAACACGAGAAGGCCTTTCTGGGCCGGGATAGACCGGAAGGCCTTGAGGTACTCATCGAGCTCGGCCATCTTCTGCTCGAAGGTGTCTTTCATCGCGCCGGTCTGGGAAACGGTCCCGGCCTTGGCGGCCTGCTCATCGATCTTGCGCCAAACCGTTCCCTGGTCGGAGCGGTACTGGCCGGTGCTGCTGAGCGAGGTGGAAACCGTGCGCGCTTTCTCCGACCTCAGACTGGGCGACATGACGGTGTCCGAATCATGGAAGGCTTTCGAGACATAGGACCACCGTCTCTGCTCGGTGCAGCTCACCGGGATGACGGTCTCGGATTTTTCCTTGATCAGGATCGAGGTGTTGAGGACTCGGTTCTGTTTGGCCCCCGCCAGCTCTTCGCCGTCGAGGAGGAGAACCGAGGTGTCGGCCGTGTTGATCACCTTGAGTTCCGGCACTGAGCCGCCCGAGCTCAACTCGGTGACGCTGAGCAGGGCTTTTTCGAGCGCGTCCTTGAGGGTCGTGTAGTCGGGGCCGCCGTCGAGCGGGGTCAACAGAGGAAAAACAGACATGTTCTTGTGCCGTTGCGGCTCCTCGAGCTTAAGACCGAAAAGGTAATTTTTGATAGTCGCGTCCATAGCTGTCTCCCTTTCTAACGGCTTTATTATACCACTATTGAATTATGGGGACACTAAGCTTAATTCCCAACAAAGAAAAAATGGGGACGGAAAAAGAACCCCCCCCTATTTTTCCGCGGTCTCCATTTTGCGGCTATCTGTATTGGACCAAGTCTGAGGCGGGGCGGCGCTTTTTCGGTTTCCACTCGTCGGCCGGGTAGCCGAGGGGCGTGAAGGCGATGGGCTCGAACTCGGGCGGAAGCTTCAAAACTTCGCGCGCCGCAGCCGGGTCAAAGGCGGCAATCCAGCACGTCCCCAGCCCCAGGTCGTGCGCGGCCAGGATGAGATGGTCAAAGGCGATGGCGGTGTCCACATCCGCATAATTTTTTCCGTCTTTCCTGACCCAGGACTCGCCTTTTACCGCACAGGCGCAGATCACGAGCGGTGCCTGGACGAACCAGTCCCGGGCATAGACCCGCCTGAGATCGGCTTCCCGGCCGGCCGTCCGCAGGACGATCAACCGAAAGGGCTGCCTGTTGGCCGCCGTCGGGGCGAGGATAGCGGCCTCCAGGACCTTATGGAGCTTCTCCTCCTCGACGGCTGCCGATGTATACCTTCTTACGCTATAGCGCTTCCTGGCCAGGTCAATGAAATCCATTCGCTTCTCCTTGAAATCAGACTCTCTCCAGACTACTTGAAATCCCCTTTGCTGTCCATTCTCCTCCTCAGGCACTCCCGGCAAAAAGGCTCTTTAGCTCGATATAGACTGGACATTCCAGGCTGGCCTGGAAAAAAACGTGGTTATCTTTGCTGGAGCGCATGATAATCCCTGCATCCGAAAGCCTCTTCAGCTCTCTTTGAGCGGCTCCGGGAGACACATTTGTCAGCCGGATGATCTTTCTGACATAAAAGGTTTTTTTAATTCTCTAGTTATATAATGCAATCAATACCCTACCGCGGCAAATATTTTTTCGGGAATTTCGCCACGACCGTGAAGTTCGGGTCGACGACGTTGGCCACTCGGGCGCTGCCGACTTGAGAGAAGACCTCGAGCGCTTCCCAGCGGTCGAATCCGTACTCCGTCTCCAGCCATTTGACCATTTCCACGTGCGCGATCCGGAAGGCATCGATGAGCGGCCGGACCGACCCGGCCACCATGATGAACTCGCCATCCTCCAGGCGGGGCCAGACGATTTTCTTGCCCTTGATGAGGCCGATCTCCAGGGTTACATCGGCCGACGTCTCGATGCCGGCGCCGATGATTTCCCCGTCTCCCTGGAGGGCATGGACATCGCCAAAGTAGAAATAGGCGCCTTCGTGGAAGATCGGAAGGTACACGGTCGTCCCCTCACAGGCATCGGAAGCGTCCATGTTGCCGCCGAAGTTGGACGGCACTCCGCCTGAGATGGCCTGGTCTCCCGGGGGCGCGCAGGCCAGCCGTCCCAGCATAGGCTTGAGCTTGACCTCGATCCTTTTCATCCGGCTGTTCGGAAGGTCAAAAGCGGCCGTCATTCTTTTCGGGTCGATCCTCCAGACGTGCACTTTCTTGGCAACAGGCTCGTGCAGCATCGGCGTCATCTCGGTGGCAGTCAGCGAGCCGTAGGTGGACGATGTGCCCGACCGGCCGGTCGCGATGTTAGGACGGATCTTCAGGATCCGGACGGAGAGCGTGTCCTCGGAGGTCGCCCCGCTGACGTAGATAGGACCTACTTCTCCCGGCCAGGGCCCGTCCTTCTCGGTGAAGAAATCTGAGTACAACGTGTTGGTCACGACGGTATCGCCGGGATTGATGCGCAGGACGGGCTCGCGGACGGCATAAGTCAGGTACCCCTTGGCCGGTTTGAAATGATGGACTTCGCCCATGGCCGCCGTGGTACTTGCTGAGATCGATAGCCACAAGGAGAGGAGAATTGCGCTGTTCATTTTAAAGCCGCTCCTGTCTTCAAGAATTCCCGCCGGTTCATGGCCCTCCTCCGGGCAGAGCCATTGTGTTTCCGAACGGTACGGTAAGGACCAAGACTAAAACAACTCGACACCGGCGAAGGCAAGCGGAGAGAGGGAGCCGTCGGCGGAGCTCGCGCCGTAGTCGATCCTATAGCCAAGGCCGACGCCCGCGACCAGAGATACCCGCGGCGACAGCTCGATGGCCAGGGCTCCCCTGGCCGATATGACATGACGGTCGGGAGTGCCTTTGAGGTGGCGGAAAAGAGTGCTGTTGTCGAGATAGAGGTAGCCCGCATCGACGTCGATCCTCTTCTTGGAGCCGCCTCCGCCGGAGGCGCGAAGGGGAAAGGCGTAGCCATACTGGAAGCCGTAGGCGAGACAGGCTTCGATACTCTGGGGGAGGTTGATGACCCCCGCATATAGGATGGAATAAAACCTCTTGGCCCAGATCTTCACCCCCGTATTAAGAAGGGAAACGCTGCCTGCCCAGGCGGCCATCTGGACACGGCGGTCCTCCTTGCGGGTCAGGTTGACCAGGCCGATGGGGATGCCTTCGATTTCATCGGCAACATTGACCAGCCCGATCTGGACACCCGTCAGGCGCCCGGCCACGTTGAAAAGCCCCGCCTGCAGACCCCGGCAGGTCTCTCCGGTGACGTTCATCAAACCCGCGACCTGAAGGGCCCGGCTGTTCTCTCCGGCCACGTTGAAGAGTCCGGACACCTGGATTCCGTCCAGGTCCTCTCCCGCCACGCTAAACAAGCCAGAGACCTGAAAGCCCTTGGCGGCCTGACCGGCGACACTGAAAAGCCCGGAGACCTGGCCTCCCTTCAAGCGCTCGCCGGCTACAGCGAATAGTCCGGCGATTTGCAGCCCTGTGAACTCCTCACCAGCAACACTGCCTAGTCCGGCCCATTGGACGCCCTCGCCCCGGTCTCCGGCCGCGCAGATCAACCCGGCTGCTTGTCCGCCTTTCATGGACTCGCCGGCCGCGGCGATCAAGCCGGCCAGTTGAATCCCCTCGAGCGATCCCTCGAGGGCCGCGGCACCCAGGCTGAGGTCGAGACCGCGCACGCTGCCCAGGTGGCCGTAGAGGAGGCTCAGACTGAGGTTGGCAGTATCGAGCTTCGACCTGTTCATGCTCACGGGATAGAACAATGAGAGGTTGAGAACCCGGTGGCGCGGTGCCGGCTGTTTCGGCTTCGCTTCCTGTCCGGCCGGAGCGGACGGAACGAGGAATAACATCGATATCAAGACCACACTCGACATTTTTCTCATGCTTACCTGCCTGGCTTGGATTTCGGAGGATCCGGTCCTCTTTATGAACTACGAAAAAACCAGACCAAAAGTTCAGCGGAGCCATCATCCGTCTTTACGTCTTCACCCCGGTTGGGTTAAGCTGGACCAATCGGGAGGAAAGGATGAAAAGCATAAAAGTCGGTTTGATCGGAACGGGCTATATCGGCCTGGTCCACCTGGAAATGCTGCGCCGCATCGTCGGAGTCGAGGTCCTGGCCGTGGCCGACAAGAACCGGGAGCTGGCCATCCGGGCAGCGGAAAAATTGAAGATACCCAAGGTTTACGCGGGAGCCGACGAGCTTGTTGGGGATCGGGAGATCGACGTCATCCACAACTGCGCGCCCAACTACGTCCATTTCGAGATCAACCGCCGGGCTATCCTGGCCGGCAAAGAGGTCCTCTCGGAAAAACCCCTGTCCCTCAACTCGCGGGAATCGGCCGAGCTCGTCGAGCTGGCGAAAACGCACAACACCCTGACCGCCATCAATTTCTGCTACCGATACTATCCGGTCGTCCAGGAGGCGGCCGCCCGCGCCCGCCGCGGGGACCTGGGAGAAGTCCGGGCCTTCCTGGGACATTTTCTTCAGGACTGGCTGTTCTTTAAAACAGACTATTCCTGGCGCTTGGATCCCGAGATCGCAGGCGGCGCAAACGTCATCGCCGACCTGGGCAGCCACTGGTGCGACCTCGTCCAGTTCGTGACCGGGCGGAAAATCGCCGAGGTCATGGCCGAGCTCCACACCTGCCTCCCCAAGCGCCGCAAGCCGACGACCGGTCCCCTGTCTTTCAGCTCCCAGAAAGCCGCCGACTATGAGGACGTCGAGGTGAAGCTCGATGACTACGCTGCCCTGTTCATCCGTCTCGACAACGGGGCCAGGGGGAATTTCACGACCTGCCAGGTGGCCGCCGGCCGTAAGGTCGACATCGAGCTCCAGGTTTTCGGGTCGAAAGAATCTTACGCCTGGAGCCACGTCCATCCCAATGCCCTCTGGATCGGCCATCGCGACCGCGGCAATGAGATTTTCTACGAGTCTTCGCAGCTTCAGGCGGAGGAAACCCAGAAATACGCTGCCCTCCCCACGGGACACCCCATGGGATACCATGACGCCATCTATAACCTGTTCCGGGATTATTACGGCGCCCTGGCGGCAAAACGCGAAGACCGACCCTATAACGTCCATTTCCCCGATTTTGAGACCGGCCACGAGGAGATGTGCGTTATCGACGCGGCCGTCGAATCGAATAAGCTGGGGAGATGGGTTAAAGTCCAGAGATAGGGAGCACCGGTCAGGGTCATCCAGAGTCTCAGCGATTCTGCCAGAGTCTCGACGGGATTGACTTTCCCTTTATTTCGGCCTATATTTTCAGTATCCGAGTTTTGATCGGGGGAAATCCTAGCCAGCATCTAAATTTTAATCCAAAGGAGGAGTCATGAAGAGATCGCGACTGACCCTGTTCCTTTTCGCCTTCCTCATCTTGTTCTCGCTTGCCCATCCTTCCGCATCCGCTCAGGGCTTCGCCGACAAGGTCAAAGAATTTACGCTCACCAACGGCCTGCGCTTTTTCGTCTACGAACGGCCGCAGGTCCCGACTTTTGCCGGCATGATCATGGTCAAAGTCGGGAGCGTGGATGAACGCAAGGGGGAGACCGGCCTCGCCCATTTTTTCGAGCACATGGCCTTCAAGGGCACGTCGGTCATGGGCGCCCGCGACTACGAGAAGGAAAAGCCCATCCTCGAGGAGATGGACCGGATCGGTGATGATTTGGCCGCCGAGTACCTCAAGGGCGACCGGGCCGACCAGGCCAAGATGAAAGATCTCAAGGACAAGCTCAAGGCGCTCCAGGAGGAGCACCGCAAATACGTCGTCAAGGACGAGCTCGACAAGATCTATTCCGAAAACGGCGGCGAGTTCCTGAACGCCTCCACCGGCAACGATTCCACTCAATACTTCGTCATGCTACCCTCGAACCGGCTCGAACTCTGGTTCCTGATCGAGTCCGAGCGCTTCAAAGACCTCGTCTTCCGCGAGTTCTATTCCGAACGCGACGTCATCGCCGAGGAGCGCCGCATGGGCATAGACAACACCCCGGACGGCCTCCTCCGCGACGAATTCTCCAACATCGCCTATGTCCTCCACCCCTACCGTCACACAGTTGTCGGCTACATGGAGGATATCCAGTCATACACCAAGGCGAAAGCCGTCAATTTCTTTAAGACCTTCTACATCCCCAACAATATGGTGGCCGCCGTGGTCGGCGATGTGAAGCTCGAGGAGGTCAAGCGCCTGGCCGAGAAATATTTCGGCGACATACCGAGGGGTGCGGATCCGCCGCGGCCCACCGAGCTTGAGCCCGAACAACGGGGCGAGCGCCAGGTCACCACCTGGTTCGAAGCAGAGCCCCGATTCATGATGGGCTATCACATGCCCGGCCCGGCCGAAAAAGACAACCTCACCCTGAGCCTGGCCAGCATGATCCTGAGCCGCGGCAGCTCTTCGCGTCTCTACCGCGACCTCGTCACCAACAAGAAAATCGCCGTCTCCGTCTTCGCCTCGGCCTCCGCCAACCGTTATCCCGCGCTCTTTATGATACAGGGCCAGCCGCGCCATCCCAACACGGCCCAGGACCTCGAAAAAGCGGTGCTCGAGCACCTCGACCGCCTGAAAAAGGAACCCGTCACGCAGGCTGAAATCGACAAATCGATCAACCAGGCCGAAGCCGCTCTCTACCGGTCCATCGGTTTCGCCGACAACGTCTTCCTGGCCATGCGGCTGCTCAGAAACGTCATCATCTTTGACGACATGGATGCGGACTGGAAGCGGGTCGAAGCGCTGAAGAAGATCACGCCCGAAGAGATCATGGCGGCGGCCAACGCGTGCTTCACGGAGACCAACCGCACCGTCGGCATCCTTCTCCGCAAGGAAAAGGGAGGTGAAAAATGAGACCCGATCGAAACAAGTGGCTCGTTCTCGCTGTCGCGGGGATTCTTCTTGTGGCCTTTGCTTTCTCACCGTCTGCAGTCCAGGCCCAGAAAGATCCGAAGACGCTCAAGTTCGCCGACCTCGAGTTCAAGGCGCAGAAGCCGGGAATGGCAGCGGTCAAGAAGGGGGTTGCCTTTTACTTCAAAGAAGATCACGAGCAGCCGGTCATCAACGGCACGATCATCATCAAGACAGGAAGCCTTTACGAACCGGCCGACCGGGTGGGACTGGGATCCCTGGCCATGAGGATGCTCAAGGCCGGCGGCACCAAAACCCTCGCCCCGGATGCGCTCGAGGAGAAACTCGATTTCCTCGGCTCGACCGTCGGTTCTTTTGCCGGGCTCGAATTTTCCGAGGTCAGCCTCTGGACTCTGAGCAAGAATTTCGATGAGACCTGGAAGGTGCTTCTCGATATTCTCTATAATCCCGCCTTTGATAAAGAGCGCTTCGACACCGAAAAGAAGAAAGACCTCGAGTCGATCCGGCGGCGGTTTGATTATCCCACCTCCCTCGGCTTCGCGCTTTTCAGCGAGCTCATTTATGGAAAGGATTTCCCTGAAGCGCGGCGGACGACGAATGCCGGCATCAACGCCATCACTCTCGACGACATCAAAGCCTTCTATGAGAGAAACATCCGGGACAAAGAGATCATCATCGCGCTCACCGGTGATTTCAAGCAGGCGCAGGCCCTGGCGCTTCTCCAGAAAAGCTTCAAGGACTGGAAGGGGAATGCTCCGGCCAAGCTCGAGCTCCCCAAGGCGGCCATGGCCGCCAAGCCCGGCCTTTACCTGATCGACAAGCCCGACATGACTCAAGCCGTTATCGCGATGGGTCATCTCGGGCTGAACAACCTCGACCCGGACAACGTGGAGGTGGGCATCTTCAATTTCATCCTCGGCACGGGAAGCTTCAACTCCCGGCTGATGCGGGAGGTGAGGTCAAACCGGGGCCTGGCCTATATGACTTTCGGAATGATCGGCCTGGGCCGGGATAAGGGCATGTTCAACAATGGCTGCATGACCAAGAGCCAGTCCGTTGGCGAGGCCATCAAGCTGATGAAGGACATTACCGAGGACATGACCAAGAATCCGGTGACCGCCGAGGAGCTCGAGGTGGCGAAAAAGTATGAGGTGAATGCTTTCGTGCACAAGTTCGATTCGGCGCAGGCCGTTGTATCGCAGGCCGTCTACCTGAAGCTCGACGGCTACCCCGACAACTACCTCGAGACCTACCTTCCGAGAATCAGGAAGGTCGATGAGGCCAAGGTTCTGGCGATCGGAAAGAGGGCGGTCCACGCGGACAGCATGGTCATTCTGGTCGTGGGCAAGAAGGCCGAGGTCATCGATCAGTTGAAAGCTCTCGGGATGGGGGAAGTCACCGAACTACCGCTCCCCAAGGAATAAAACAGGCTCGGTCAAGGGTCTTCATTTCTTGGTTTTTCGCTGCCTAGGTTTCTCGTACTCTATCGTGACGAGGGCTTTCTCATATTGAGCTCTGTTATGAGCTTCTCATGCTCCTGGTGGAACAGCTGGCTGTCGGACTCGTATCCCTCCCGTATCATTGCCTCTTTTTCTTCCTGGCTGAAATAGCCCATGACGGGAATGAAGAAGTCCCGGTCTTCCTTCTGGATGTGTTTTGGATAAAACTCGATTAGCGACCGGAGGCCTGCGGCGATCACGGATAGCGCCCCCACTTCACCTTGCTGATACTTTTGATTAGCCTCCAGCAAGGACATTGTGATTTTTCTTCCCAGCTTGTGATCCTCGACGAGTTCTTCCATGGTCTGTTTGTGCTCAGGGGATATGTTCTTGCGGCCGAGTTCGCGGAACAGAATCTCCTCTTCCTTCCCATGGTGGCAGCGATCCGCGTAACCTTTGATAAAACGGATGATCCTCTCGATCTGACTGGAATCCGCTTTACTCTCGGTCTGTATCTTTTCGAGCTGGACTTTCATGATCTGAATCATCCGCTCGATAAACCTGTGTTCAATCATTAAGGGACCGATAGGTAACATAATAACTCCTCAGGAAGATAATCCATCATGCCCATTAAATCATAAGGGGGTAGAGGAAATCATTGACTTATGTCAAAAAATATGGACTTTGATGTTTAGCTAATTTCCCCCTTATTAGTCCTTTCCCGGAATAAGGGCTCCGAGGATCGGCTCCACCCAGAGGTCGCGGTCGATGTCGTAGACGATGAAGTCAGAATCGAACTGCCAGTAGGTCCACGCCCAGCCCAGGGATTCTGCGGTGCGCGCGACATGCGCCGTATAGCGCACCCGCGACTCCAAGGGGCCTTTGTCGTAGGCGCCGAACTCGCCGAGCAGGATGGGACGGCAGTGCTCCAGGGACCACTTCTGGACGCGGCCGAAGTCGTCCTCCACCCTCTTCTTTTCGGCCTCGGTGCCCCAGCTCACTCCCGAGAGATGGACGGTTTCCTTCGACCAGGGCGCGCTCTGGTGGGTGAACGGAAACGGCTCGTAGTAGTGGACCGTCACGATGATGTTGCGGTCCTCCTCCGGAAGGGCCAGTTTATCGAGATGGGCGATGCCATTCCAGAAGGGCGGACCGATGACCACTGTGCGCGTCGGGTTGGTCACGCGTATGATGGGCAGCGCTTCGCTCCAGAACTCGCCCCAGAGCTGCGGCGTCAGCTTGCCGTTGGGCTCGTTCAGAATTTCGAAAAGCACCGTGTCGGGGGCGCCTTTGAAGCGCTCGGCGATCTGCTTCCAGAAGGCCAGGATGCGCGGCTTAAACCCCTCCGGGTCCTTGGCCACGTCGTTATAGTTGTGAAGGTCCAGGATGACCAGGAGGTCGTTCGACAGGGCGTTCTTGACCGCCCAATCCAATGTGCTCAGCCAGGCGTCTTCCAGCTTATAGCCGTTGCCGGCATCCATCCGCTGAAGGGCGTGCAGGTTGATGCGAACGCTCTGGAAACCGGCGTCGTGAATCAGCTTGAAATGCCGTTCCTTGAATCGGCCCTCGGCGTGATTGTCCCAGATGGGGTCATAGCCGAGGATGTTCACACCCCGGCCCAGGCGCTTGACCTGTTCGAAGGGGCCGGGTGACTCGACGGAGTTCCCGAGGAGCGCGCACCAGACCAAAAATACCAGCAACAGAAAGGCCAGCCGGACCCGCCGGCGATGACGTTGCGGGATCAACATGGCAGCCTCCCTTTTCCCTTAAAGGTTCAGGAGCCAGCGGCCCAGAACGACACTGATGAATGAGACCACGCCGCCGAGGACGCTGCCCCAGATGAGGTCGACGATCGTCACGCCAAGGGGCCAATCTTTTAGGGTGGCCAGGTTGCTGAGATCATAGGTAGCGTAGCTGATCAGACCGAGCAGAGCGCCGAAGAAGAGAGCCTTGATCGGTTCTCCGCTGACAAGGGCCGGCTTGATGACAAAGACGAGCAGGCCGACGATGAAAAGCAGGTAGAAAAGAATGGCCGCCGCCCAGTTCACTTTTGGGCTGAGCATCGGCCCGAGGTGCCGCCGGTAGAACCCTTTGGCCACGACACCCAGCCAGATCGTATCGATCAGAAAAAAGACGGCCAGCGTGATCAAATACATCACCAGCATCTGTTTAGTGGTCATCCATCTCTCCTTATTTCCAAAGTGATCCCCTTTTGGCAGGGCATCCTGAAAAGAACATATCACCCCTGACGAATCGCTGTCAACGGCGCAAAAATCCCAGAAAGCTCTGGCTGATTCGCCTATCGCTGGTTATTTGTTGATTGTTGAGACCTGACCCCTAAAGCCCCTAAAGCACCAGGGCGTAACCGATCTTGAAAAAGAAGGTGCGGTCGGTCCGGGTGATGTCGATTCCCTGTAGTCCCAGAGAGTTGTCCGAGTAGCCGAGAAACAGCACGGTCTGGGGGTTGATCTTGTAAGAGAAGAGGAGCTGGGTGAAAATCCCCTTGCTGTGGGGGTCAACCGGAAAGATGTAGCGGTCGGGGACGCGGTTAACATCGCGGTACTGCACGATGGCGCGGACAAAGGACCGGACGTTAAAGTTATAGATCAAGCGAACCTGGGAGAGGTTGGCGGTGTAGGTGCGAAGGCCCGAGCTCTCCAGTCGCTCCAGGCTGTGATAGACGGTTAGGTTGATATGCGTTCCCAGTCCCAACTCCATCCAGGGTCCAACCTGCAGCGTCTCCGCCGGGCGGTTGTTGTTATAATCGATGGCCTTGGCCAGGGTGTTGTCGAGGCCGAAGCTCATTCCGCCGGCAGGCTTGAGGGCAAGACCCAAGACAAGGTCGCTGACGTCATAGGTCCGGCCGAGGTAAAATTCCCGGTTCAAGCGGCCGATCGCCGATACCTGGCTCTGCAGGGGGCCCTGGTAGGTGCCGCCCAGGGCGATGCGCGAATCGGTCATCCGGCCGTCATGGTCGGTCGTGTAGTAGCTACGCAGCCAGAATTGCAGGCGGCTGAACCAGCGTTTGCCGTCGCCCCAGAACAGGCGGTGAACCTCGGCGTCGAAGGTGCGGACATCGACCCGGGGAAGGAACCCGTAGTCGGCGCGGAAGCTTGCGCTGATGTCACTGTAGCTCGCGAAGGCCTGCCAGTTGCGGGTCATGTGCATAAACTCGGTCTGGACGCCGTTACCGCCGAACAAGCCCATCTTTTGGCCGAAATCCAGGGCGACGGCGCCCGGGTATTCGGTCTCCGAATGGAGATATTGGAACCGGATGCTCGTGCTTTGGCTGAGACGGAAGAATCCGTCGGCGCCGCCGACATGGTTGGCGTAGCCGCCGCCCGCCCGGCCGGTGTAGAGGAGGCCGAGTGTGGAGCCTTTGCCCACGTCGTGGCGGTAGCGGAGCACCCCTCCGGTCACGTCCTGGTCGAGAGAGGTCGAAGCGGAGCCCTGGTTGGAGGGGAAAATCAGGTTATTGATCCGGTCCTGGGCGGCGAAAAAGCCAAGGGCGCTCCGGCCGGCCTTCCCGGTGAGCTTCGTCCCCCACAGCGGGTCGGCGACCGTTCGGGTAAAGACCGCCTGGATAGGAGTGAGGAAAAAATCGCCCCCCTCGAGGAAGAAGGGCCGCTTCTCCGGGTAGTAGAGGGCGAAGCGTTTGTTGACATCGAGTTGGGCCACATCGGCCTCCACCTGGGAGAAATCGGGGTTGGCCGTGGCGTTGAGGATCAGGTTGGGCGTTACTCCCCACTTGACCGTTATTCCGGGATCCGCCTGGACCCCGCCCTTTTCAATCCCGCCCGAGGGGAAACCGGCCATGGCCATAGCGTCGGTCCGGCTGGCCGTCAGGGTCGGGTCGAATTCCAGGTTGCGGCCGGGGGAGATGTTCTCAAACCCGCTGAGCTTATTGAACTGGCAGAGGAGGCAGGCCCGGTTCCGGTCGCGAGGATGGGATTCCATCCGATGCCGGACGCTTCGCGGCCAGGACCGCTCGGCCGAGAATCCCCAGGTCTGCTTCTCCGCAGTGCGGGGGAAACGGAGCTGGTTAAAGGGAATGGCCATCTCGATCGCATAGCCCCAGTCGGTTATCTTTCCGGCCGAGTCCCAGATGGCATCCCAGGAAAAGTCTTCGTAGCCCTCCATCTCGCTGAAGTTGGCGTCGGCCTGGACACCCAGGGGATTGACGCGGAATTGAAACCCGCGGCGCTCGTCGTTGAAGGCGTCGATGATGACGTTGATGTGGTCATCCTGGATGAGGGTGTCGGTGGCGTCGCGGTCCATCAGATGGGCGCGGATCTCCTCGGGCTTGGGGTCGAAGCAGCGGAAGGCGATGTAGAACCCCGAGCGGTCAAAGGTGACGAGGCACTCGGTCTCGACCGGGGCAGGCGCATTGTCGCCCGGCATCCATTCATAGGGCAGCTTGATGACGGTCGCCTTCTGCCAGGCGTCTTCGTCGAGCAGGCCATCGACCTTGATCTTCGAGGCGGCCGGTGAGATGACATAATTTTCGACTGGCCCCTGGGCGGCCTCTGCGGCAGAAAATAACAAGAATGAGGCCAGTATCAGCCACGGAGCTTTTCTCTTCATCCGCTTCTCCTCTATCCGGGCTTCTTTAAGGTCCAGGAACGCATTTCCGTTTTCGCGATGATCAGATCCCTCAAGGGAGGGGGCAATTCCTAGATCCTAATAGAACAGAAAAATGGGCACTACTCATATATAGACAGAAGAAACGGGCAAAAGGTTACACCGCGGAAAAATAGTCCTTTAGCCTCCGCCCACGCTCCCCCAAGCGGAGGAGGAATCAGACGGACAATTCACACCTCCTCCTCCCCTGGTGGGAGGAGGTCGGGAGGAGGGGGATTTTCATGGTTCGCGGGTGGCCCATAGGGCCAATAGGAGTTACTTCCGCAGCAAGGGGCTGTAACGCTTGGCCCGGGGGAGCGTATAAAGGGGTGAGTGTGATGTTCGTCAAAGGAGAAACGCTATGAAAAAAATCATCCTGTTCTTGACCGCCTTCATCCTGGTGGTGGCATTGGGCCTGATCGGCGCCCCTCCTGTCGAAGAGTCGTCCCCCCAGTTGTCGGCTGTCCCCCCTGACGCGCAGTGGGCGCTCTATATCGATGTGCAGAAGCTCATCTCCAGCGCGATGTTCAAGGCGCTCGTGGATGAGAAAGAAACCGCCAAAATACAGGGCAAAGCAGACGAGTTCCTCGGGAAGCTGAGGATCGACCCCAGGAAGGACCTCAAGGGAGTGACCGTTTTCGGCCTGGGAAAAGAGGATGATGCCGTCGTGGCCCTCTCCGGGAAATTCGACAGAGCCTACCTCATCGGCCTGATCAAGGCCGAAGCCGCCCACAAGGAAACCGCCTACGGGAAGTACGCCATCTACAACTGGGACGGAGACGACTTCGGGGTCTTTGCCGCCGATGACCTGGTCCTCCTGGGGGAAAATGAACAGAGTATCAAGCAGGCCCTGGACTCCCTAGAAGGCAAGAAGAGGGACGCCGCCCCGCCCGTCCTAGCCCGTGTCCTGAAGGAATCTCCGAACGCCCTCATCGTCGGCGCGGTCAGCAACATCTCCGGCCTGGTGGGAGAGCACGACAAGCCGGTCATCCTGACCAAAATGAAGAGTGCGGGCGGCTCGCTCACCGAGAAAGGCGAAAACCTCAGCCTCGAGGTCAGCATCATCGCAGAATCGTCCCAGGTGGCCAAGGACGTCGAGCAGGCCATCCGGGGGTTGATCGCCCTGGCCAACCTGCAGCTCAAGGATGCCGACGCTCAGGCTTTCGCCCAGGCCATCAAGATTATTGTCGACGGGGAGAACGTCCGGATCAACGCCGCCTACCCGCTGAACAAGCTCATCGGCCTCCTTCACGGCAAGGTCAAGGATCTTTCCTTTTTCTGAGCCGACAAAAAATGGAGACGGTCCGTTTTTGGCTCCGTCCCCATTTTCTTCTTTTTGAGCCGGGCGGCGTTATGATAAGCTGAGAAGAGAGAACCGAGCAAAACGGAGATGGACGCGATAAACAAGGCCCTAAACCCGACGGACGAGGAGCTGGCCGTCCAAGCCGCGGCCGGCTCCCGCCCCGCTTTCGAGGAGCTCGTCTCGAGGTACAGCCTGCGATTGTTCCACTTCCTCCGTTCGCGGTCCGGATCCGATGAGGACGTCGAGGATTTGGTCCAGGAAACCTTCCTCAAGGCCTACCGGAACATCGTACGGTACGATCCCCAGAGGAAGTTCTCCACCTGGCTCTTCACCGTGGCCGTCCGCCTGTCCATCAGCCGCCACCGCTCCCAAGGTGCAAAGCCTCTTCCGCTCGATTCGGAAGGACCGGAACATCCCTCCCCCGGCCCCCAGGAGGCACTGATCCGGAAGGAAGAGACACGGAAGGCCGGGAACATCTGGCTTCTCGCCAGGACCCTGAGGCCCAGCGAGTACGAAGTCCTCTGGCTGCGCTATGCTGAGGAATTGCCGATGAAGGATATCGCCCGGGCTATGAAGAAAAGCCTGGTCGGGGTCCGCGTCCTGCTTCACCGGTCCAGGTTGAAGCTCGGGAAAAAGCTGAGGGCGCCCTCGCCGTCTGCCGGCCTGGCCGAAGCGGCAGCCGCGGAGCAGAGGCTGTCCATCCTATGAGAAGGAGATAAAACATGCTGTGCTTTATCCATAAATGGAACATCTCCCGGGCGTTCGACTCCGGAAAGCCGCTGGCCCGCCTGACGAAGGGGCATCTCGTCCGCTGCGAAACCTGTCGCGAGTTCTCACGGCTCGGCGAAGAGATGGGGCGGCGCCTGACCGAGGATGCGGCCTCGCTCGCCGGAGGGGCAAGACCCGGGATCGGCGAAAGAGTACGGAAAGCTATGGACGGACCTGGACGGGCCCCATCCCTGTCGCCCCCGAAGCGCCTGCAGCTGAGGCCGGTGTTGGCGGCGGCCGTCTTGCTCGCCGTCGTCGGGGTGAGCCTTATATGGATGGTGAGGTCGCAACCCGCCAAGATGCCCCAGCTCGACCCGCTGTTCAGGCTCGGGGCCCCGAGGGCTTATCTCGAGAGCGCGCTGCAGAGAGCCGAGTCTCCCTACCAGGAAGAGATCCTGGAGCTGAAGAAAGCCCTCAAGTCGACGGCCGACTATCTCGTCGCCCGCTTCGACATCGGCCTGGGCACGAATAACTAGTAGTTCACTCCCCCGAATTCTGTCCCCTGCTCGGATTGACTTTGTTCGGCCTAGATTTGATAATGGCCCCTAACTGAAAGAAAAGAATCAAACCGAGGAGAGAACGATGTCCAAAGCGAAAATCGTGCGCCGGGATTTCTTGAAAACCATGCTGGCCGGTATTCCCGCCCTGTCGCTCGACTGGAATTCCTTCCCGCGCGGCGATCGTCCAGCGGGAGGCGCTGGGCGCAGCGGACGCGTCGCCGCCGGCGAGTCCTGGGACGCCGTTATCATCGGAGCGGGACTCGGCGGGCTGAGCTGCGCTGCCGGGTTCGCCCGGCAGGGGTTCAAACCGCTCGTCCTGGAGCAGCACACCATCCCCGGCGGCTACGCCACCACCTTCAAGCGCCCCGGTGGTTTCGTCTTCGATGCCTCCCTCCATTCCACGGGAGTCGGTGAGCGCGGCGGCATTCCCAACCTCATCGATGGCTTCCCGGAGATCACGGACATTGAGTTCGTCCCGCACAAGGTCCTCTACCGCGCCATCTTCCCGGACTACGATATCCGCGTCCCGCACAAGGACGTCGATGGCTACATCAAGCTCCTGATCGAACGGTTCCCGGAGGAGAAAGCGGGCATCGAGGGCCTCTTCCAGACGATGAGGGGGCTGGTCTCAGACCTCAATAGGTACCAGAGTGCCGGCGGCCAGGTCAACATGGCCAATTTCCCCAAGGAGTTCCCCTATCTCGTCAAATGCTTCAACAGCACGTGGGGGACGGTCCTGGATTCTCACCTCAAGGACCCCAAGCTCAAGGCCGTGGTCTCGGAGCTCTGGGGATACTTCGGCCTGCCGCCGTCGAAGCTGGCGAGCCTCTATTACATCCTGCCGCTGATGGGCTATCTCGAGGGCGGAGGATACTATCCGGTCGGCCGCTCCCAGAAGATAAGTGACGCCCTCCGCCGGTTCATCGAAGAACGCGGGGGGAAAGTGCTGCTGGGGACGCGCGTCGAGAGCATCCTGGTGAAAGAGCACGCCGCGTACGGAGTCAAGACCGCCGACGGCACGGAATATCTCGGCCGAGTGGTCGTCTCCAACGCCAACGCCTACGACACGGTCCACAAGATGATGGACGAAGCCGAATACCTCAAGACCTACCTGGCGCGGATGGATACGTTCACCGCCAGCCTCTCCTCCTTCCAGGTATTTCTCGGGCTCAAAAAGGACCTCGTCGCCGAAGCCGGAATCCAGGACACCGAGATCTTCTATGAAACCGGCTATGATCACGAAGAGAGCTACCGGCAGGCGCTCAACGGCGAGGTCGAGAAGGGTGGGTTCGGTCTCACTCTATACGACAACCTCTACAAGGGCTACTCACCGGAAGGCAAAAACACGCTCTCCATCATCACCCTCCAGGGCTATGATCCCTGGAAGAAGTACGAGGCGGATTATCTCGCCAGGAAAAAGGACGCCTACCGGGCCGAGAAGGATCGGATGGCCGACATCCTGATCAAGAAAGTCGAGGACGCGCTCTTGCCCGGGCTCGGCAAGGCCATCGAGGTGCGGGAGGTCGCGACGCCCCTCACCAACGTGCGCTACACGAGTAACTACAGGGGCGCTATCTACGGCTGGGACCAGACCCTCGACAACAGTGAGCCGCGGCGCCTCCCCCACAAGACGCCGGTCAAGAACCTCTATCTCGCCGGCGCCTGGACGAGGCCGGGGGGCGGCTACGGCGCGGTCATCCCCAGCGGGCTGCAGTGCTTCGCCGAGATCATGGAGGAGTGGAAAAAAGAAAAGTGAAAAACCTGCAGCCGCCTCCCCAAATCCAGGAGTGGCGGGATCAGTTTCCGATCCTCGGCCGGGCCGTCCATCTGGCCAATTGCTCGCAGTCCCCTCTATCGGTGCGCGTCCGCAAGGCGATCGAGAGTTATCTCAACGACTGGGCTGAAACCGGCATGAATTGGGAAAAATGGATGGAGGAGGTCCACTCGTCCAAACAAGAATTCGCCCGGCTCGTCGGCGCCATCCCCGGCGAAGTGTCCATGCACGGCTCTGCTTCCCAGGCGATAAGTGCCGTGGCAAGCTCTTTTGATTATTCGGGAAAGAGGAACAAGGTGGTGGTAACGGAAGCCGATTTCCCGACCGTAGTCTTCATCTGGAAAGCCTGCCTCAGGCTCGGGATCACGCTGGAGATCGTGCCCCTCGTCGAGGGGGAGCTCGATCCCGCCTCGTACGAAAGATACATCGACGAACGAACGCTCATCACGTGCATCCCCCAGGTCTACTATCAAAACGGGTTCAAGCAGGACATCGCCCTGATCGCGGAGATGGCCCACAAGAAAGGGTCCCTGATATTCGTGGACGCGTACCAGGCCCTGGGGACGGAGCCGGTGGATGTGCGGCGAATGGACATCGACATTCTTGTCTCCGGGAATCTCAAGTATCTTCTCGGGATGCCCGGCTCCGCCTATCTCTATGTAAAGAAAGAACTCATTCCCAGGATGAAACCCACGGCGACCGGCTGGTTCGGCCAGGAGAACCCGTTCGCTTTCAACATCCGAGAATTTCAATATGCGGGCGACGCCCGAAGGTTTGACACCGGAACGCCGATCGTCATAGCGGCCTATGCCGCCCGCGAAGGGATGCGGATCATCAACGAGATCGGCGTATCGAGGATCAAGCCCTGGATCGACGAGCTGTCGCGCTATGCCCTCCGGGCGATCGAAAAGCGGGGCTTCGAGACCACATCCCCCAAAGACATCGCCAAGAAAGGAGCGATCTCATCCATCCCGGTGCCGTCTCCCCAGGATGTGGAAGCTCGGCTGAAAAAACGCGGGATCATCGTCTCCGCCCGGGGGCCGGTCGTGCGCCTGGCCCATCATTTCTTTGTGACACCGGAAGACATCGACCGCGCCCTGGATAGTCTGGAGGAGATCGTCGGCCCGAAATCAAAGAAGTAAGCGCTCCCCTCTTATGGCAGCGAACAATTCAGGCCAAACGCGAGAGACCTTTTCCTCCCTCTTTGGTGTCGTGATGACGATGATCGGAGTGGCGGTCGGGCTCGGGGCGTTCTGGCGCTTTCCTTACATGGTCGGCCGGTTCGGCGGGTCCGCCTTCGTCCTTTTCTATATGCTGATCACTCTGTTCATCGGGATACCCGCCCTGATGGCGGAATGGACACTGGGAAGATATACACAGCGGGGAACGCTGGGCTGCTTTGAAAAGGGCGGATTTCCCGGGGGCAAGTGGATCGGCTTTTTCCTCTTCGGCATAGTCGTTTTCGCCACCGGCTATTATTCCAACGTCGTCGGTTGGGTGGCCTTCCACGGCCTCGGGCAGTTTCTCAAGGCCCTGCACCTGGAGCTCAACGCCGCCGCGATCCTTCCCCCTCAAGAAGGGTTCAACCCGACGTCATTCCTCCTCCAGATTCTGATGACGGCGTCGGTTATATTCAGCTGCGGCATGGTTCTCCTCAAAGGTCTGAGAAAAGGCATCGAGAAAACCAGCCAATGGATCGTCCCTCTGGTCTTCGGCTTTCTGGTGATCCTTATTCTGAGGTCCGTCACCCTGAAAGGCGCCGGCGAAGGAATCCGCTGGTTTATCCTGAAATTCCGCTGGAGCGAGCTCACGCCCGGTGTAATGGCGGCCGCCCTGGGGATGGCCTTCTTCTGCCTGTCCCTGGGAGGAACGTTCATGGTCATGTACGGTTCGTATTTGGACAAACAAACCCGAATTCCCAGGAATGCGGTGATCATAGGGCTGGGGGCGTCCCTGGCGGGCATCCTGGCGGGGCTGGCCATCTTCCCCGCCGCCTTTTCCTTCGGGCTGGAACCCGGCTCCGGACCGGGGCTTATCTTCATGACCCTGCCGAAGACGTTCGCGCTGATGCCCCTCGGCTGGGTCTTCGGGGTCCTCTTTTTCGCCGGGCTCTTCGGGATCGCCTACCTCTCCGATGTGGCCGCTTTTGAGGTGCTGGTGGGCGGCATCATCGACAACACAAACATCCCCAGAAAAAAGGCGGTGTTCATCATCTGCGGAAGCGTCTTCGTCCTTTCCCTCCCGCCGATGATCAACAACCGGATCTTCATCCCCTGGGACCTCGCCTTCGGCTCGGGGATGCAGGCCCTGGGATCGCTCCTGGCGGTCATCACTGCGGTCTGGTTCATCAAGAAATCGCAGGCTCTGAGGGAACTGGCTGCGGGAACGGACAAGCCCTTTCCGCGGGCGCTTTACTGGTGGATGAGGATTGCCGTGCCCCTGGCCATCCTCCTCGTCGGTATCAACTGGATCCTGGAGTCCGTCTTCAAGATCAAGGCGATCGGCTGATGGCTATCTATCCCGATAAGCGTCTTTTCTGTGCCTTATGTGCAAGATGATGACTTTTCTATCCGCCCTATCCAAAGCGTAGATTACGCGGTAATCCCCGTGCCGATAGCGATAGAGCCCCTTGAAAATCCCTCTAAGAGGCTTGCCCAGGTTCACAGGACTCCCGGCGAGACGACCCTTGATGGCCTCGACCAGCGCTCGAGCCGTTTTATGATCCAGCGCCTTGAGGTCTTTGAGGATTCCCTCATTCCAGATGAGGTCATAGGCCAAGTTCCTTCTCCAGCTCAGCGGTCTTCAGGTATCTGGCATTCTTGTAATTGAGCCTGTCCAGGGCTACATAGGCTTCTTCATACTCATCAAGAGCCTGTTCGATCATCTCTCTGATGAAAGACGTTTTTGTTCGCCTGGTTTTCTGGGCCAATTTGTTCAGCCGCCTAAAGGTCTCATCGTGGAGCCGGATCGAGAGTGTGGTCATACACATCACCTCTGTAATACATATAATACGCGTCCTACGGTATGTCAAGAGGGAAATTTACATATTGATAGTTCACTCTCATCTTCCATATCCTAAAGACGGACCCCAGCCCATTTATTCTCAACCCAATCGAAACACTTATCCCCCTGGACAGCAGTCCGTACGGCTGCTATTTCTTAATAGTTATCTCCGACAAGGGCAAACGCCAGACGCCTCCTCCCTTGGTGCCAGCAAAGAGGTTCGTTCCGCTCACTGCAAGAAAATTTACATGAATGTTCGCCAGTCTGGAGTTGAGCTCGCTCCAGCTTGTGCCGTTGTTTGTGGACATGTGGACACCGCGGCCTTTATAAATGGGATCCGACCTAAGAACAATGCACTGAAGATCGCTGATCACCTGACGCTCGATCTCGATGACGACATACTTGCCAATGCCGGCGAAGAGATTCTTCGCATTCACCGCAAGACACTCGACATCGGTGTTCGTCAACCCAGAGTTCACACTATCCAGATTTCTCTGTTGTTAGTTGATAAGAAAACGACTTCATTGGTGCCGGCGAATCCCGCCGAGAACCCGTTCGTGTTCGAGAGCGAGGTGCTCAGCCCGCTCGCGCGGCTCGCGCACGGCAGACAGCCGTTTTGAGACGCCCCTGCCGTTCTTCAAGGAGAACAAAATCGCCTGCTGGAACTAGGGTTTGGTGGCAGGCCGCACGCAGACCTATTTCCCAGGGGGTTCTCCCAAGGTCGCGCCGAGCCGAACAGTGGAAACGGCTTCAGCGGCTCTTATCCATCAGTCTCTGAAGACCGCCATCTCGGCCAGGCCGGTGTTGGCCGTTTCTTTGGAAACGGCAGCGACGACGAAGACCGCCCAGGTGACGTTCCTGGGGGGAAAGATCAACTCCTTGCCGGCCTTGGCATCGTTCGGGAGCTCGCCCACCCGGATTGCGCTCCCGTCGCTGAAAAGCAGCACGCCCGAGGTGATATGGTCGCCTGACTCCGGCCGGTCGAAAAGCCAGACCCGCCGCTCCGTCTGCGGCGAATCCCAGCTGAGCCTGATCATGGCCGTCTCCCGCTCGCCCCGGCTCACCCATTCGTGAGCGTTGATTCTGGCATTCAGGTCGACGATCCCGTCCACGGCCCCCTCGCCGAAATATTCGATGAGCTCGGTAAAGGGCTTGTTTTCCTTATGGACCGAGGACACGTTGACCCGGGCCCGGAGGGCGACGTTGTTCTCGCTCTTCAGGGGGTCCACGGGCGGCTGGCCGCTCCCCGCCGGGCCGGAGATGCCCATGGACTCGTCAAGCAGCTTGACCTCCTGGAGAGTCCAGGCGTAGCGGCTGCCTATCGGATCTGCCGCCGTCCGGTTGCCGAAGTAGGCCTTATGGAAGTTCGCCGAGTAGGACAGCCACGCCGTCCGGCCGTCAGCGCTGATGAACTTCGACGGGAAGTACAGGAAGTAGCCCTGCCGGCCAAACTTGTTCATGAACGTGATCATCCTGTAGGGTCCGGTGACCTCGTCCGCTTCCAGGATGTACGAGTTCATGTCCTCAACGCCCGGCCAGCCGTCGGTGACGCACATCAGGTATTTGCGGAGCGGAGCGTTATAGGTGATCGTCTCACAGCCCATGCGGTCGTTCCAGGTAAGGAGCGGTTGGATGTCCGCGAAATCCCGGGACCAGACAGGACGCCCGTCGGCCCCCTGGCCGGCGAAGAATTCGTAGGCCCTGAGATCATTGATGTTTTTCGGGCTGGGCGTCACGCGCGCGAGATAGACCGCGTCACCGGCGATCCAACTGTTCCCGGCGATGCGCGGCGTGGGGTCCCCGCCCAGGGCGCCGTGGCCGACGAGGTAGGCCTTTCCGTCGGGGGAATGCTCCAGGTTGCGTCCGAAGTCGACGAAATGGGGCGTCCCCATTTTGACCTGGCGCCCGTCCTTCCCCGATTCGGGGAAGAGCGGCCGGTCGGGCGAAAGCGGGCTCGGGGTCCAGGTTTTCCCGTAGTCTATCGAAATCCGGAACCCCGGCACCGGACCGCAGATGGCCCAGCTGTAGAGGTCCCGGTATTCCGGTTTGGACAGGTCGAAATCGACGCAGTAGGTCCCGTAATACCAGACGCCGTTGTGCACGAGGTTGGCGCTGGGATAGCGGCCGCCGTAGGGCAAGGCCGAGGCGGGTTCAGACCCGAGGGACTCGACCGTCAGGGACAGAGGGTCGTCACCGGTGATCCTGGCGTTCCCCGTCCGCGCACGGCCGCCGCCGCTCGAGTGGCAGGTTTCCTCGCCGATCTCCCCGTCTGTCCAGCCGCTGTACATGTTGCCGTCAGACGCCCAGGAAGGATACCAGGTGTCGGCGTCCGTGTAGGCGGTGAAGCTGTGAGTGAAGGCGATCCCCCGAATGTCCCGGGAGGGCTCGAAGGGACTGCCCTGCGGAGGCGCGGATCTCCAAACCTGCGGCGGCCACGGCTCGGATGTATAGACGACGGTCTTTTCCGTAACGCCCGGCGAGCAGCCGGT
This sequence comes from Candidatus Aminicenantota bacterium, assembly GCA_017886205.1. Taxonomy (GTDB): domain Bacteria; phylum Acidobacteriota; class Aminicenantia; order Aminicenantales; family UBA8522; genus UBA8522. Next base: position 79,470 of record JAFNEO010000058.1, read on the forward strand.
AAGAACGAGGATGATCAGGCCGGGCACGAACGGGATCAGGAAGCGCTTCATCATGTCTCCTTCCATCAATAAAGTCATAATTTGTCGGAAGTCTCTCCGCCCGTTCGTTTTCCCCCGTGAAGTTCAGGGCAGCGTTTGAAGATTCGGTCCAGGTCATCGCGGGTCAATTCGCTGAGCGGAACGGGTTTGTCCTGGGGTCGCGTCTGCTTCTGGTTCATTTTCCCGAGCAGGCTCCAACTCCGAGTCAGTCCCTCGGGTTCCTTAGCAGAAAGGTCATAGCGGGTGAAGTCAATAACGAGCTCCGGCGTCCCGGCCTTCCAGTCCCGCAGGAGCGCCAGGCGGAAATCCCGGTTCATGAACCAGCGGACCTCCAGGTTGCGGTCCGACCCGCCGATCCCCGTTCCTCGTTGCAGGAACCTATAGTCCAGGCCTTCGTTGTTCCCATGCTGGCTCCGGAAGGCCAGCCCAAAATCGCCCTGCGTCAGGCACTCGGCGCCGGGCCAGCGCTCCCGGATCCGCCTCGTCCACCGTGTCAGAGCGTCAAGATTCTGGATCTGAGGAACAAGCGAAACCTCCCAGCAATTCGTGACCCAGGCCCAGCCGTTGAGCTCAAATCCCTTGTCGAAATGGGCCGCCGTTGTTTCGATCATCTGGGCCAGCCCGACCTCGGGTCCGAACCAGCCGATCGTCTCGATCGGTCCGACTCCCATCCGGCTGTTCCAGTTCCTGGCCCAGTCAAGCCCCTCGCGCCGCGCGGCGATGAAATCGCAGGTCCAGCCGTCCAAGTTGACACAGTCGACGAAGTCGCCTGTGCCTTGAGCCGGCCGGCAGAAATGGTCGGACGAAGGGTAGTAAGGATAAGAGATCGACCCGTCGCCGTCCTGATTGTCGATAGCATACTGGCTCCAGATATTGCCCTGACAGACATGGATGCCCTCTTCCGCGGCCAGGAATCTCTGATTGGCGGATGAAAGGAACCCGGCGATCACGCTCTTGGGCCGGAAGCCGCCGCCCATGATCTCCGAGACGCGGGCCAGGCCTTCATGGAGATCGCGGTCGACCTGGTCCCGCGTGTTGTAGGCGTTGGCGAAGTAGGCCCCGGGGATGAAGGTCACGTCGTCGCCGTATTTGCGATGGTAGGCCGCGACGAGCCGGCGGATCTCGCGGTAGTTCTCCCGCTCGTCGAAGAGCGCCCGCCAGCTGAAGGCCCAGGTCATCGGCGCGCCGGGCCAGCCCTCTGCGAACGCGGCCCGCAGGGCCTCAACGTTGGCCGGGGTATGCCTGTCGAATTCATCGAATCCTTCATTACGGGTCCGGGTCACCTCGATCTGATTGACCCGAATGACCGAATTGAAAGTCAGGATTCTGCGACCGGAAAGAGGCTTCTGAACGGTCCGCGCCCCCATCCCTCGTTCGTGACGCGGGGCGCCGGCCAGCGGTTGGGCCGCCAAGGCCCCGGCTGCGGCCAATTTCAGGAAACCCCGTCTCTCCATCGAGGGACCTCTCGTAATAACATGCTTATTTTATATAAGTCAGCTTATAGGACGCCCCGGGGGCCGTTTTGAATTCCCAAACATCCTTTTCCGGCTTCATCACCCGGACGGTCTTATTCCCGGATACGACCTTGAGGGTCCTGGTCGACCTGATTCGGCACGTGTTTCCGATTTTGGAGAATATTGTCGCATGTTCGAGCAGGCCCGCCGTCCATCGCAGCCCGACTTCGAATCCGCCGCGGGCGACGAGGCCTTTGACCTCGCCGTCCTTCCAGGATTCCGGCAGGGCCGGCAGGAAGGCCAGCTCGTTCTCGTGGGACTGGAGGACCATCTCGGCTACGGCAGCGGCCATGCCGAAAGAACCGTCAACCTGCATGGCGTTCGAGCAGAGCGAGAACAGGCTGGCCGTCGTGTACTTGTGCATGGCATACGTGAAATTGTCCATGGCCTTGGCACCGTTGCCGAGCCGGGCCCAGCAGGCCGCCTTCCAGGCGGAGGCCCAGCCGTTCCCCGGCAGGCCGCGCTGTTCCAGGACCACCTTGCTGCCCTCGGCGAACTGGGGGGTTCGGCGCGCGGAGATCTGGTGGCCCGGGAACAGGCCCCAAAGCCCGGAAATGTGGCGATGGCTCTTTTCGGTCTCGTCCCAGTCCTCGAGCCATTCCTGAAGGTTGCCCTTGCGGCCGATCCGCAGGGGCGCCAGCTTGGCCTTGGCGGCCAGGGCCCTGACCTTGAAATCCGGATCCAAGCCGAGGACATCGGCGGCCTGGGCGGCGCAGGCGAAGAGGTCGTTGAGGATCTGCATGTCGATCGTCGAGCCGGCGCAGATCGACGTCGTCGTTTTGAACATCGTGATCTCGTCGAAGAACGGCGCCTGGCCGGGCACGGCCGGAAAATTCTCGGGCGACGTCGAAGGGTTCGTCACGAGCCAGCCGTACTCGGGATGCGGGACGAGGAAATCGAGGAAGAACTCCGCGCTGCCCTTGAGGACCGGGTAATACCGTTTCAGGAACTCCTTGTCGCCCGTGAACAGGTAATGCTCCCACAGGTGTGTCGCCAGCCAAGCGCCGCCCGCGGTGAACGTCCCCCAGCTCGGGCCGTCCATCGGCGCGGCCACCCGCCAGAGGTCCGTGTTCTGGTGGAACACCCAGCCGCCGGCGCCGTAGTTCTCGCGGGCCACCTGGCTGCCCTGGTCGGTCAGTTCCCCGATCATCTTGAAGAGGGGTTCGGCGCACTCGCTCAGATTCCCGACCTCGGCCGGCCAATAGTTCATCTCGGTGTTGATGTTGGTCGTATATTTGGAATCCCACATGGGATTCTGGTCCTTGTTCCAGATCCCCTGGAGGTTGGCCGGCTGGGTGCCGGGACGCGACGAGGAGATGAGAATGTACCGACCGAACTGGAAGACGAG
>JAFNEO010000058.1:82386-83208 GCA_017886205.1 Candidatus Aminicenantota bacterium
GCCGCGGCGATGAGGAGGGTCACGCGATCGGCGTCTTTCACACGGAGCTCATCCCAATCGACGCTCACGGCGCCGCCTTCGGCCACGGCCTTGAGCCGAGCCTCGTAGCGGAGCTTGCCCTCGACCCCCATGTAATCCGCCGATTTCCCGCGGAGGACGAGGCCGTCGGGGCCGTCCCCGTCCATCCGGAAATAGTCGGTCGCGTAATTGGAATGGGCCTCGTTCCGATAGCCGCGTAACTGGGCCGTGAATGAGATCGAGCCGGGCCTGTCGGCCGTGAGCCGGACGACAATGACCTGATCGACGGGGCTCGAAAAAACCTCGCGCGTGAACCGGACGCCGTTCCGTTCATAGCGCGTGGTCACGACGGCCGCGTCCAGGTCGAGCTCGTGGCGGTAATTCGCGGCCGGGCCCTTATCCGGGAAATTCAGGACCAGGTTGGCCAGGGCCTGGTATTTCATCTGCTCGACGGGATAGCCCATGAGGCTGCGGCCAAACAGGATATGGGCCTTTTTCAGATCTCCCTCAAAGACGAGTTTTTGGATCTCCGGCAGGACTTTGGCCCCGCCCTTCACCACCGTGGAATAGGGGCCGCCCGACCAATAGGTGTCCCCATTGATCTGGACCTGCTCTTCATCGGTCTTCCCGAAGACCATGGCCCCGAGTCGGCCGTTCCCGACGGGGTAGGCGTTCTCCCATTTGTCCGCGGGGTGAGTCGACCAGACGACGGTCGCGGGATCTGGAAACGGCTTATCGCTTTGAGCGGCGAATGCCGACACCGCCCCCGCGGCCACCGCGAGTGCGAAGACCAGGTACAGCGCT